>CAYONM010000145.1:0-9628 GCA_964405325.1 uncultured candidatus Brocadiaceae bacterium
TTGGACGCGCTCGCTCGCTTCGCCTGGTTCCACCCGAATTCGACCTCTGAGGGACCCGTCATGTTTGAACGACTGACCCAGGACATCATCGATTGCTTGGCAACGGCGCTCGGCGGCCAGCGCGAGCAGCTGCAACGATTGTTGGGTCCACCGACCAAGACCGGGATGGATGCCGATTTGGCCCTGCCCTGTTTCGCCTTTGCCAAGGCGGCTGGTCTTGCACCGCCGCAGTTGGCTCAGGAGCTGGCTGCCGCGGTCTCGCAGCTGAGCGGGGTGCAGGCCAGCGCCGCCGGTCCGTTTCTCAACATCGTCCTGGATCCGGCGCGGGTCGCAGCGGCGTTGCTGCCGGCATTGGCTGGCGATCCCCGGCAGGCCCTGCGCAGCGCAAACGGGCATGGCCAGACGGTCTGTGTCGATTTTTCCAGCCCCAACATTGCCAAGCATCTGGCTTTCCATCACATTCGCTCCACCGGCATCGGCAACGCGCTCTCGCGTATGTACGAAGCCGCTGGCTGGCGCGTGGTGCGGATCAATTTCCTGGGTGACTGGGGTACGGCCTTTGGCCGCTTGATCGCCGGCTGGAAGCGAGAGGACTTGCGTCTGGAGGATGTGCACCAATCCGAGGATCCGGTGGCCTTCTTCAACCAGCTCTACGTCCGTATTAGTCAGGCCGGGGCTGATGACGACAGCGTTGCCGATGAAGCGCGCGAGTGGTCGCGGCGTTGCGAACAGGATGACCCCGAGGCCTTGGAGCTGTGGCAGGTGATCCGCGACGCCAGCCTCAGTGCTGCCAAGGAGGTCTACCGTTTGTTGGAGGTCGAGTTCGACGACTGGAACGGCGAGGCGCACTACCGCCATGCCGGTGGCGAGATCGTCGAGGAACTGAGCGACAAGGGTTTGCTGAGCGAGGATCAGGGCGCGCAGGTGGTGCACCTGGCGGATCAGGGCCTGAAAAAACCCTGTCTCATCCTCCGTTCAGACGGCGGCAGCCTGTACGCCACCCGCGATCTAGCGGCCTGTGAAGATCGGGCCAAGCGCTATGGTTTCGACCGCAGCCTGTACGTGGTTGATTTGGGTCAGGGCCTGCATTTCCGGGAATGGTTCGCAGTGGCGCGGAAACTCGGCCGATCCTATGCCGACGGCCTACGGCACATCGGTTTTGGCGTGGTGCAGATGTGGAACGAGGAAGCTGGCCGTTGGGCCAAGACCGCCACCCGCAAGGGCGTTCCGATGATGCTGATGGATGTGCTGCAAGAGGCCATCGATCGGGCTCGAGCGATTGTCGAAGACAAGAATCCGGATCTGGACGAAATTGAGAAACAGGCGGTAGCAACGGCGGTGGGTTGCGGCGCGGTGCTGTTCAACGACCTGAAGAACGGGCGTAAGAACGACATCAAATTCAAGTTTGATGATGCCTTGAACATGCAGGGCGAAACCGGTCCCTACCTGCAGTTCGCGCATGCCCGTCTGTGCTCGATCGAGCGCAAGGTGGCCGAGCGTTTCGGCGCCGAGTTGCCGGCGGACCCGGCGCTGCTGACCCGTTCGGACGAGAAGGCGGTATTGGTGCAGATCAGTCGTATGCAGGCGGTCCTGGAGCGGGCCGTGAGCGAAGACGAGCCCAGCATTCTGGCAACCGGCTTGCTTCAATTGGCTAGTCAGGTCTCGGCCTGGTTGACCGCCGGCAATGCCGATAGCAGCGCCCGTGTCTTGGGCGAAGACCGGGACGTGAGCGCCGCCCGCGTCCAGTTGGTGCGTTGTGCCCGGGTCTGTCTGGCGGAAGGTCTGCGTCTGCTGGGGTTGCAAGCGCCACAGCGGATGTAGGAGAGATTGATGAATATAACCAACAGCGATCGCCCAGCGGTCGGCATCCATATCAGTTTGAACCGGAGCTATGGCCCGTCCCGCCGGCAGCGCCTGGATGTGTTCCTGCCCGAGGTCGACACTCAGCGACCACTGGTGGCCTGCGTCCCCGGTGGTTGGTGGCAGGGGACTACGGCGCGGCAGCAATTGCGGGTGCTGGCGTTGCACTTGGCCGAGCGGGGCTATCCCGCTGCCTGTCTGGGGCATCGTCTGTTCGACGAGGTCCCCGATGGTCGGCCGATGCGCAAGGATCTGCTGGAAGCGATCCGTCTGGCGCGGCAAGAATGCGGTTTGTGCGGTCAGGAGGTGTCCCGGGTGGTGCTGCTGGGGCAGGGTTCTGGCGCTTTGTCGGCCCTGGCCTGTCTGCAAGCCACCGCGGTCGATGATGCCTTGCTCGAAGGCGCGGCGCTGATCGGCTCACCACCGGGTCAACAGGATTGGCCTGATTGCCCCACCAAGCCGGCGCAGCAACGGCGGCGGTTTTTCGGTGCCAGCCAGGAATTGGATCCGCTGGCACTCGCTGCTACCGAGCCGGAGCTGCTGCTCATACACGGCGAAGACGATGATCTGGTTCCTTTGGCAGCCACTCAGGCCTGGAGCCAACAATTGGCTGCAGCCGGGGCCCGGGTGCAGTTTCAGGTCCTGCGGCACGCCGATCAGCAGATCTTTGACGATGTCTGCGGTGTCGATGCCGAAGCGGTGCTGGAACTATTCGACAAATGGGTTGACGGATTGACGGACGGTCATCATGGCGAACCAGTGATTGGCGAGACCGGTCTGGCGCAGCGTCTGGAACGGAAATACCAGTGCGACGACGAGCTATAACGGCCGTCTTTGGTGTGTCGTCTCCGACTTTCCCTTACGCCAGATCTTCGGCCAGGATGGCTCGATAGCTGTCGTAGCGACTGATGGCGATATCGCCGGCTTCAACCGCGGCCTTCACTACGCAGTCGGGTTCGTGGCTGTGGCTGCAGTTTGGAAAACGGCAATCATGGTGTCGTTTGGCGATGTCACGATACAGCAACGCCACGTCCAGGGCATCCATGCCGATCGGAACCCCGCATTCGCGAATGCCGGGAGTATCGATCAGCGTGATGCCGCCCGGTAGCACGTAGGATCGGGCAGCGGTGGTGGTGTGCCGCCCCTTCTGCTGCACCGCACTGACATCGCCGATACGGATCACGGTCTCCGGCGCCAGGACCTTGATCAGCGAGCTCTTGCCAACGCCGCTCTGGCCAGCAAAGACACAGGTGCACCCGGTCAGGCTGTCAGCGAGGCCGTCCAGGTCGGGAGCGTCGCCGGCGGCGATGGTACAGTGCACCGGATAGTCCAGATGGCGATACAAGTCGGCGACGGACTGATACGGGCCGCAGTCGCGTTTGTTGATCACCACCACTGGCTCGACACCGAAGGCATGTGCGATCAGCAGGTAGCGATCGATCAGGGCCGGGCGCAATTCCGGAATGCCGGTGGAAGCGACCACCACCAGACGGTCGACGTTGGCGGCGAAGACATGCAGCAGGGCGCGGTTGTGGCTGTCGGCTCGGGCCAATTGGTTGCGGCGTGGCAAAAGCGCCACGATCACACCCTCGTTGGCGGTTTGGTCGGTGAACCTGAAGCGGATCTCGTCGCCGATGGAGAGCGGTGAGTGGACGCCGGTGAGTTGTTTCTTGAGGCGGCGGCGAACGTCGCACGGGTATTCGTGCCCGGCGTCATCGCGCACCTGCACGCGGGTCCCATCGAATCCGGAAACGACCGCGTGATGGCCGTCTTCGCTGGCGATGTCGCGGGTCAGACGGTTGAATTTCGCCAGCAAGGAGCTGGCGGTGTGGCTGAAGCGCTCATCAGCGTCGTTGCGTTCCTGGAAATCTTCGTCTTCGGCGTAGGCGGTCCAATCGCCCTGACGGCTGCGGTTTTTGGCCGAGGCCCGACGCATCCGGCCCAGGCCGTCCCGGCGGGAAGGGCCACCGGTCCCCTTGTACTTCCGCGCTTTGCTCAGCGTCCGCCTCCGGTCTGGATGATGGTGCTTCGTTCTTCCAGGAGGCGCTGGTGATCGCGGATCATCGTCGGAGTCGCCAGTTGCAGCAGCTGTTGCCACTGGGCTTCACTCAGGTCACGCCAAGCGACGGTGACCGTGCCGCTGGTGATCTCGGCTTGCAGCCCCTTGCGGTTGGCGCCGGTCAACCAGGGATCCTGGAGGAATTGCAGCTGGCCGGAAAAGCGGCTACGCGGCTTCAAACCGCGGTCGATGCTGGCGATCATCTCCACCAGGTCGTTGGCGATCTGGGTCAGTTCCTGCAGTTGGGTGGCTTCGGGGGTGTTGACCGCATTCGGCATGTGGCTGCGGGTCAGGCTTTCTGCTTCGGCCAGCTGCCAGGCGGCCAGAGCGTTGCGGACCTCTTCCACCGCCACCTGACGCTGTTGCGTGCGGCTTGCTTGCAGTTTGATCAGGGCCTGATCGATGCTCTGCAGCATGGTTTCGTCATGGAGGGTGTTTTCGACGCGAGTGCGCAGGGCGCTGAGGGTGGTCTCGTCATTTTGGGCGATCGCTTGCTCGATACTGCGTTGAAGTTTGTCGTGCTCCTGCTGCCGATAGTGCTCCAAATCGTTGTGCAGGGCGGTGGCGCTGGCGACGGCATGCTCGCCATGGCTGGTCAGATAGGTCTGCAGCAATTGCTCGGCTTCCGCGAAGCGTTTGGCGTTCATGTGCAGGTAGACCTGATCTTGGATCTGCGAGAAGGCGGTTTGCGCCGCAATCTGACGGCGTTCACTCAGACGTGTCGTGATCCGTTCGCCCAGGATCTGAAGATTGTCCGCCGCCTGGCCTGTCATGCCGAGGCTGGCCAGACGTTGATGTTCTCCCTGGAGGATGGTCAGGGCATCGACCGTGTTGGCGCCCATGAATTGCTGTCGCAGCTGCTCGACTTGATCCTGCCAGGCATGTTGCGTCGCCTGGTTCTCGGCGGCGCCCTGAGGGGATGCGTCCGGTATGGTGCTTGGATTCGGTAGGGGAGTAGTATCGCTCGGTGGCGTCACGCTTGGACTTGCGCCGGGGGCGAGCAGCTGCACGCCCTCTTCCTGGCCGTTTTGGTCGCCGCTGCCGCGGGAGGCCACCTTATAGGCGATCCCGGCCAGCAGCAGCACGAAACCGGCGATAATCAGGAGGTTGATCAGGCGATGGTTCGAACTGCCAGCAAGCGATGAGTCGCTATCCGATCGGGGCTCTGATTTGGGCCGACGTGGTGTCGATGCCAGTTGCTTCAGGAGCAGGGTGCCGTCGTCAGTGCCTTGGGTGCTGTAGCCCAGTTGCTGCTGCAGGGTCTCGAAGGCGCGGACCAACTCACTGGCGCTCTGTGGGCGATCGGCGGGATCCTTGGCCAACATGCGCTCGACCAGCTTGGCGAGTTCCGGGGGCACCTCGGGAGCGACTTGGCGCAGGGGCCGCAGGGAATCACGGGCATGAGCCCGGATGATTTCGGGGGCATCCTTGCCGCTGTAGGGCGGCTTGCCGGCCAACAGGTGGTACAGGCTGGCACCGAGCGAATAGATATCGTAGCGACCATCTATGGCTTCGCCGCGAGTTGCTTCTGGTGCCAAGTAGTGGGGGGTGCCAACGATGCTGCTGCCGCTGCCGGCCGCCAGTTCTTCGGCGGTTTTGCTGATTCCGAGGTCGGCGACCTTGATCACCTCGTCCGGGGTGAGCATCAGGTTGTCGGGCTTGATGTCGCGATGGACCAGGTTCTGGCCGTGAGCGTATTCCAGGGCCTTGGCGGTTTGTCGGCCGATTTCCACTGCCGTGCCCGGATCCAATTTGCCGTGACTCTTCAGCAGATTGGCACACGTCGGACCATTGATGAACTCCATGGAGAAATAGTGGACATCATTCTCCGTGCCAACCTCATGCACCTGGATCAGGTTGGGGTGGCTCAGGCTGCCGACCGCCCGTGCTTCCTCAATGAACTGATCGATGAAGTGCTGCCGACTGGCGTGATGCGGCGAGAGGACCTTCAGCGCCACCAAGCGGTCCATCGAGCGTTGTCGGGCGCGGAACACGATGCCCATGCCGCCTTCACCGACTTTCTCCTCGATTTCGTATTTGCTTAGCAGATCACCCAGTTCCAGATCACCGTCTTCCTTCACCAGGGTGTATTCGCAATTGCCGACCCGCAGACGGTCGCCGTATTTGAGCAGGCATTCCCGCACGCGTTGGTCGTTCAGCTTGGTGCCATTGCGCGAACCCAGGTCCTGGACCGAGAAGAGTTGGCCGTGCCGATGAATGGCGAAGTGCTCGCGACTGGATTTGGGATCGACGATCACCACATCGCATTCTTGCAGTCGACCAAACACGGTCCGAGTCTTGCGCAGCGGGTATTCGTGTCCTGCGCGAGCACCAGACTGACAGACGAGCTTGGCCATGGAACCTCCTGAAGAATAATCGCATGCCGAGCGGTGTGGTGACCGCCGCGAGCGGAGAAATGGGCAGGCAGTATGAAATGTAGGCGAATCGGGGCAAGTCGGCGAGGGGTCGTTGGTCCAAGGCGAAGGGTACGGTGATGGGGAAAACCGGAGGTCTGTTCATCCTGACCGGCGAGCCGTCCGGCGATGCTTACGCGGCGGAGATCGTGGCGCAGCTGCAACGTGGCGGCGAAAAGGGCCCGATTGCCGGTATCGGCTGCCAGGCCCT
The DNA here is from genome assembly GCA_964405325.1 of uncultured candidatus Brocadiaceae bacterium. Taxonomy (GTDB): domain Bacteria; phylum Planctomycetota; class UBA11346; order UBA11346; family UBA11346; genus CAYONM01. The sequence continues at coordinate 6,545 of CAYONM010000145.1, forward strand.
GGCTGCGGCTGGGGTGCCACTGGTGGTGCGCATGGACGACTATGCGGTGATGGGTGTGCTGCCGGTGCTGCGGCGGTTGCCGGACTTCCTGGCCCTCGGCCGACAGGTGGAAGCGGCGATTCGCGCCCAGCAGCCACGGGTGATCCTGGGGGTGGATTACCCGGGCTTCAATTTTCGCATGTATCAGCGTCTGGCCGACCTGCGTGCTGCTGGCACCCGCATCATCCATCTGGTGGCACCGCAGGTCTGGGCTTGGCGCCGACGACGTGCCAAACGCTTGGCACGGGCCGTGGACCGCATGCTCTGCTTCTTCCCCTTCGAACCCGATTATTTTACCCGTTTCGGGTGTCAGGCGGAGTTTGTCGGGCATCCGCTGGTGGACCTGATTTCGCAACGGGTACCGCGAGCCAATTCGCGGACGGTGCTTTTGGCGCCAGGTGGACGGCGCAAGGAGGTTGCGAGTCTGCTGCCGATCCAGGTTCAGGCGGCGCGCTTGCTGCAGCGCTGGCTCCCGGCGGAGTCGCTGCAGGTGGTGGTATCCAAGGTACCGGCGGTACCGGCCAGTTGTTATGCCGGCTGTCCGTTCGAGCTGAGCGAGCGGCCGTATCGCCAGCTCTGCACTGAGGCCCGAATCGCTGCAATCGCTTCGGGGACCGCCTGCCTGGAGGCGGCTCTGATCGGTTTGCCACATGTCCTGTGCTACCGCTTGGATCAGATCTCCGGACGCATCGCGCCGCATCTGATCCAGGTTCCTTATGTCGGGTTACCCAATCTGGTTCATCACCTACAGGTTTGTCCGGAGCTGGTGCAAGTGCGCTTGAATCCGCAGCGGCTGGCTGCGGCCTTGTATCGCGGTTGGCAGCCGCAACGGAACCAGGCGTGGCGCGAGACGCTGATGTGTACCGACCATTTGCTTGGTGGCGGTGGCGCTATGGCCCGGATTGCGGCGATCCTGGTGCGGGAGTTGGCTGGCGACGGTTCTTGAGCCGGTGCAAACACCCCATGACCGCGTGGAGGGGCATTGATCCGGATCAATGCCAGACCACATCGACCGCGCTGGTTGCTTGCATATGCCCCTGCCACCACAGCCGGCGGTCATATTCGGTCCAGTATTCATGCAGGCCGATGGCATCCAGCTCCTCGATCACCGCCCGGGCCGTGGCTGGGCGCTGCTCGCGGTCTTTGGCTAGGAGCTTCAGGATCAGGCGGCGCAAATCGGCCGGCAGTGGTCGTGGGCTCAGGCTGGCGGGATCTGGTGGGTTCTCGCTGATCTGTGCCATCAGGGTCTTCATGGCCGTCTCGCGTTCGAACACATGTTCCGCTCCCAACAGCCACAGGGCCAGGCAGCCCAGGGCGTAGAGGTCGGCGCGAGAGTCGATATCGCGATCACCCAGGGCGATTTCCGGTGCCATGTAGGCGGGGGTGCCGCTGACAGAATCATCACGGGTCAGACGCGGATCCTCGGCTTGTTTGGTGTTGGTTTGGGTATGCAACACGAGTCCGAAGTCCAGGATCTTCACCACGTCGTATTCCAATGCCTGTTGGCAAACGAAGATATTGGCGGGTTTGATGTCGCGATGGATCAGGCCCTGAGCATGTGCCTCCGCCAGGCTCAGGCAGGCCTGTCGTAGGAGATGTGCCAATCTAGCCGGTGGCACCGGGCCGAAGCGGAAGACCAGTTCATCCAGGTCGATGCCCTCCAGCAGTTCCATGGCATAGAAGAAGGCGCCGGCTTCGGTGCGGCCGAAATCGTACAGTTCCACGGTATGGCGGCTGCGCAGGCTGGCCGTGGCTTGGGCCTCACGCTCAAAGCGGTCCAGGAGCAGTTGGGGATCCTGGCCAGAGCGCGCCAGCCGTTCAGGATCGATCAGTTTAATAGCGGCTGGGCGCTTCAGCATGCGATGCCGTCCCAGCCAGACCTCACCCATGCCACCGCGCCCCAAGAGGCGATCCAAACGGTAGCTGCCCAGCTCCAGGGCTCGGTTACGGGCTTGTTCAACGTCTTCGCCAATACGTTGGGTGATGCTGGCGGTGACAATGGCCATAAGGGCGCAGATCGCCACCGGCATACTCACTTCCAGCAGGCCGTTGTTACCGAACTGACACCAGCCCAATTGCTGGTGCAGCAGGTAGAGGCCGGGGACCAGGGCAGCACAGAACAGGGCAAAGACGGTGTGGAAGCGCCGCTGGCCGGGAATGAGCAGGGGAAACAGGGCGATCAGTAGGCCGGTGAAGGGAATGCCGGCGACCGGATGCACGGTGTCGGTTGGGCAATGCAGGGCGGTCATATAGCCGCTGGCACTGATGATGCAGGCGTACAGCTGCAGGGCGATGGCTAGTTTGATGGTCAGGCGCGGACAGGATTCCGGCGTTTTCGCTCGTCGGCGCACGATGCCGGCCAGGCCTAGCATCAGCACGCAATGCAGCAGGAGCCAGCCAGACAGGGGACTGGTCTCGCCGGTGATCAGCGGCATCAGCAGGAACCAGGCGGTGCCGGCGCAGATGCCGGCGCCGACCACCAGGGCGTAGAAGCCCGAGCGCTGAGCGGTGGAGGTGATGAAAGCGGAATCCAGGCCGTCGTCCACCCAGCAACGCGAGGCTGTGCCCTGGGCTCGTGGGCGCGGGGTCGAGAGCGCGGTGAACAGGCGTTTAGGGGTGGTGGTCATGGAAGAGGCCTCCCTCAAAGGTCGAATTCGTGGCATTTTCAGCTGTGCTAAAGCGAGCGCGTCCAAGCGCGAAGCCGTCCGACCGAGGCCGTGGGGGTGTGCGACGGACGTCGCGAGGGGGCAACGCCCCCTCTGAGGGAAGCGTCATGGAAGACGCCTTCCTCAGAAGTCGAAAGAGGGCCGGATTCGAGACGAAACAAGCGAGCGCGTCCAAGCGCGAGACCGGCCGACCGAGGACCGGTTTTTGGCGGAAAATGCGCGAAGCGCCGCCAAAAATGCTCGCGCAGCGAGCAAGGTCCGACCGAGGCCGTGGGGGTGTGCGACGGATGTCGCGAGGGGGCAACGCCCCCTCTGAGGGAAGCGTCATGGAAGAGGCCTCCCTCAAAGGTCGAATTCGTGGCATTTTCAGCTGTGCTAA
>CAYONM010000146.1:0-9565 GCA_964405325.1 uncultured candidatus Brocadiaceae bacterium
GGACATCGATCGCGAAGACCCGCAGCAGGTACTGGTCCGCTGGCCAGAGGGGGAACTGATTACGCTCTCGGCCAAAGACGCCATGCGCTTCGGAATGTGCACCGACCTTATTGACAACCTTGATGCCGTTCTGGAACAACTCGAGCTGACCCGCACCGATCTGCTGCCGCTGAAAAAAACCGTCACTGAACAGATCGCCACCACTCTCGCCGGCTGGGCCCCGCTGCTGGCTGCCGCGGCAGTACTGTTCATCATTTTCGAGATCAAGACCGCCGGGGTTGGTCTCTTCGCCATTCTCGGTGCCTGCTGCGGTGTGCTGTTCTTCATTTGCCAGTTCTATCTGGACCTGGCTGGACACCTGGAAGTGGTCCTGATGCTGACTGGCCTGGTGCTAATCGGGATCGAATTGTTCACCATGGTCACCGGGGGCATCCTCGGCGCCCTCGGTGGCGGCCTGTTGCTTGGCGGCCTGATTTTGGCCTTCATGCCCAATGCCGATCAGTTCGAAGTCGGCTCTGAGGGCTGGACCGGTCTGTTATTGGCCGCCCTGCAACAGGCTTCGCTGGCGGTCATCATCGGCATCGCCGGCTTGGTGGCGATAATCGCCAGGCTGCCCTACAGCTCCTTCGCCAGACGACTGGCGGTGGCCGGCGCCATCACCGGCACCAGCGAGAAGACCAGCGACCCGGACGCAACGGATGCCGACGCAACGGAGCAGATTGCCACCTGCAGTAGCGATCTACATCCGGGTGGTCAGATCCGCCTCGGCGATCGCATCGAATCCGCAAGCCTGAACGGCGGCGGCTACCTGAAGGCCGGCACACGAGTACGCATCGTTGGTCAGCGCTTCGGCGAAAAACTGGTCGAGCCGCTGCCGGAGGACACCCCATGAGCCCCATCCTGTTGCTGGCTGCCACCAGTGATGCCTGGCTGCTGGGCCAGGCGGTGACCCTGTTCGTGATCGCCCTGATTCTGATCGTTGCCGAGGTTTTCCTCATCTCCGGTGGCTTGCTCGGCATCGGTGCCGCTGCAGCAGCGGTCTTCTCCATCCAGAGCGCTTTCCAGTACGACCAGACCACCGGCTGGGTCTTCCTGGTCGCCAGTCCCATTTTGGGGTTTGCCGTCCTCCGCTTTGGCATTTACCAACTGAAACAGTCCCCACTGGTCACCCAGGCCACCGTGCAGGGTGGAAGCGGCTATGGCAGCAGCGCCAGCAGCACGCCCGTAGTGGGCGATATCGGCACCCTGCTCACACCAGCTCGGCCTGGCGGTCGGGCCCACTTCGCGCACGGCACCTGGGATGTACAAATGGTCAGCGGTGCCTGCGAAGCCGGCTGCCAAATCCGCATTGTCGAAGTCAGCGGACCGCGCATCCTGGCATGCCTCAACCAACCACCCACTTCCCCAGACTCACATAAGGAGTGATCCTCATGAGTACCCTCTTCACCTGGCTGATCGTCGGCGGCGGTATTGTCGCCCTGGTGATCGGCGCCTTCATCATGGATGCCGTCAAACTCTGGTTCCAGGCCCTGCTGTCCAATGCGAGCGTTAGCCTGGTGCAGATCATCATGATGCGCTTCCGCAAGGTAAACCCCAACGTCATCATCAACTCGCGCATCGCTGCAGTCAAATCCGGACTCGACCTCTCGGCCAACGATCTGGAAGCGCACTATATGGCCGGAGGCAACGTACCGCGGGTGGTTCAGGCCCTGATTTCTGCCAGCAAGGCGAATATCGAACTGATCATGCAACGCGCCTGTGCCATTGATCTGGCTGGCCGTGATGTCCGCGAAGCAGTGGCCACCTCGGTCAACCCCAAGGTGATCGACGTCCCTTCCGGAGCCATGGGCCGTAACACGATCGACGCCATCGCTGGTGACGGCATCCAACTGAGGGTCAAAGCACGAGTCACGGTACGTACCTGCATCGACCGTCTGGTCGGCGGCGCCACGGAAGAGACCATCGTCGCTCGTGTCGGCGAAGGCATCGTCACCACCATCGGCTCGGCCAAGAGCCATATGTCCGTGCTGGAAAACCCGGACATCATCTCCAAACGCGTACTGGAGAAGGGGTTGGATGCCAACACCGCATTCGAGATCCTGTCCATCGATATCGCCGACATCGATGTTGGCGCCAACGTCGGCGCCCGCCTGCGCATCGATCAAGCGGAGGCCGATAAACAGGTCGCCCAGGCCGAAGCCGAGCGCCGCCGCGCTATGGCCGTGGCCCAGGAGCAGGAAAACATCGCGAAGGTCCAGGAAAACCGGGCCAAGGTGGTGCTGGCCGAAGCCGAAGTGCCGCTGGCCATGGCCGAGGCCTTCCGTTCTGGCCGCCTGGGCGTGATGGACTACTACCAGATGCAAAACATCACCGCCGACACCCGGATGCGCGATTCCATCGCCAAGCCCGAGGACGACAGCGGCAAGAGGCAGGACTGATCCCATGGGGCTGTTCGATGAAATCCAGAAAGCCCTGAAGGAAGCGGCGGAGGAAGCACAGGGGCGGCCGCAACCCAGCGCCCTGAGCGAGGAGGAACTGCTAGAGCAAGAAGCAGCAGCCCGGGCTCGTATGCAGGCCATGGCCAAAAAGAAGAAGCAGAAGCAACGAGAGAAACTCGAAGCCGCCCAGCAAGCAGCCACGACCAAACCACCCACCACGGTCCAGCCACCTCCACCAACTCGGGAACGGCAACAACAATTGACCGCCAGAAATCTGCGCAAACGTCTGCAGCATCCCGCCGCCCTGCGCGAAGCAATCCTCTGGCAAGAGGTTCTGGGCCCACCAGTGGCGCTACGCGGTCGTAGTGCTTTGCAACACCGCTTCGGGCGCTAGCATCCCGCACATGGCTACAGCGTCGGTACGGAAATTTTTGATCTCGGTCGATCCAGAAGAACCGCTGGATTATGCAGAACCCCTGGAGTACTTCGAGGAGGTCTTTACCAAGTTGGGACTTGAAAAGGTGGGCACCTACACCTTCCGCTACTCGGATCAGGAGTGCATGATCAAGATCAACCTGGCCGAAAGCGCTGACGGCTTCTACGTGTATGGCTATGTGCAGGCCACTTGCGAGCACGCCTACCGTCTGGAGCAGATAGCCGAAGAACTCGGCGGCGCGATCATGAACCCTAGCGCCCGCGCCAGCTGATTCACGATACCATCCGCGCACAGTGCAAGACCGTCGGCAACAAGCCGGCGGTTTTTTTGTGCACAAAGGCCGTCGACGAAGGAACGGCTCTGGGGTATACTGCAACGGAGGTTCTGGCATGGACTCGGTGCTCATCGTCGATGACGATCCCATTGCCCTCCGGGTCATGACCCGGACCAATGAACAGGCGCCCTACGACGGCGAAGTGGTCAACGATCCACGAGCGGCTCTCACCCACTGCCAGACCAAATGCTTCCCGTCCCTGGTCACTGATCAGCTGGATGGCCTGGAACGCTACCTGCCGCTGAAACGACAACGCCCACTCCTACGCGGAATCGTCTGCTCAGCCCATCTGGACTACCATCTGGTCACCAGCCTGATCGAAGCGGGCTTCGACGACTGCCTGCTCAAGCCAGTCATGCCTGCAACATTGCAACACAGCGTCAACCGCAGCCTTGCCATTCGCTTCCACTGGCAGGATCGCATTGCCCAATTGCGCGGCTTGGAGTCGAAGCAATGAGCGAATTGGATGACTTTGTCGCCGATTTCCGGCAGGAGAGCCAGGAATCTCTGCGCCTGATCGAAGCACGCATCATGGCCATGGAGGCCGGCGATCACGAAGCCGTCAATGAGGTCTTCCGCGCCCTGCATTCCATGAAGGGCGGTTCAAGCTTCTTCGACCTGATGCACATCAACCGTGTCGCACATCAGCTTGAGAATATCCTGGACGAGGTCCGCGATGGCCGACGAGCGATCACCCAGGACCTGACCGATCTGCTCCTGCGCGGCGCCGACCTGCTCGAGAGCATGCTGGCGCATCCCGCCTGCGGCGAGGAACACGACATCGAGCCGATGCTCGAAGCCATTGCCAATTACGCCGGCTATACGCCGTGCAGCACGCACACCATCCTCCTCGGCGAGGCTTCCGCCACCACCGCAGCCGATCAGCCAGAGCCAATACCCGACGAAACGAGCTCCAGCCCACCCCCCTTCGGCACCTGGCTGGTACAACAGGACCACCTCGAAGCCACAATCGTGTTGCAGGCGCTGATCACCCAACAACAGCTCCAGAGCGAACCACTGCAGGTCCTCAGCGATCTCGGCCTGTCTGCCGAAGCCTGTCTGACCATCGCCAATCACAGTGGGCGCCAGCACCAGCACCCATTCGAAACCGGCTACATATTGGGCCTGATCAACCAGCAACAGGCCGATGAAGCCAGACAAGTCATCGAACAGAGCCGCCCCCCGCTGGGGCAGATCCTGGTCCAGAACAAGATCGCCGAAGCAGAACAAGTTCGCGAGTGGCTCCACTGTTATTTCGACATGACAAGCGGTAGTCTTTGAAAAGGAAAGGCGCCAGGCATGGACCAGGAATTACTCAAGGAATTCCTCTGGAGCACGCGGGATGATATCGAATCCTTCGAGCAGGCGCTCATGCGCCTGGAGCAGCAGGAAAGCGAGGACAGCGCCAAGGACATCAACCACGCCTACCGGATCTGCCATTCACTCAAAGGCTCGGCAGGACTGCTGCAATTATCCGAGCTCGAAAAAGCCGCGCATACTGGTGAAAACCTGTTGGGCAGCCTACGGAGTGATCCGACACTCTTGCAAGGCGATCATATCGCCTCGCTCCTGATTTTTGCCGACGGCGTCAAACAGACTCTGGACCTAGCCGAGCGGGAACAGCGCGAGCCAGACGACGCCTTCGACGCTTTTCTCGATCTGCTCCGCGACCATATCGACACGGATGAAGTCGCCATTGTGCCGGATCTGGACCCAAAACCAAAGCCGCCCGCTCCAACATCGGCTACGGCAGCTGCACCGCTACCACCGGAAGCCCCGCCACCCCCCGTCACACCCCAACCGGCCTCACCACCGGAACCATCCGCTCCTCCCGAAGCCGATAAAAAAGAAAAAAAAGCTCAGTTCACTCCCCCCAGCGCACCGGTGGAAACCGCGATCCGGGTCAACGTCCACTTGTTGGACAAGATGATGAACCTCCTCGGCGAACTGGTCTTGACCCGCAACCGTCTTTTACAAATCGCCAGCGAGGACGATGGCAGCCGTCTCCAAGCAACCGCCCAATCCCTGGACCAGATCACCAGCGAATTGCAAGAAAACATCATGCGCACACGCATGCAACCGGTCAGCTCGGTCTTCGGAAAATTTCCCCGAATCGTCCGTGACCTATCACGGCAACTGGGTAAAGAGGTCCACTTGGAGATGACCGGACAGGAAACCGAATTGGATCGCAGCATCCTGGAAAGCATGCGCGACCCCTTTACCCACCTGCTACGCAACTGCTTGGACCACGGCATCGAGGAGCCACACCAGCGCGCGGCCGCCGGCAAATCGTCGATTGGCCGGATCGTTCTGAGTGCCCGACACGAAGGTGGTCAAGTTATCGTCGAAGTGCGCGATGACGGCAAGGGCATCAACCTGGACCGGGTCAAGGCCAAGGCCATCGCCGCAGGCCTGCTCAGCGAAGAACACGCCGCTGCGATGAGCGACGCGGAAGCCGGCATGCTGATCTGTCATCCTGGACTCAGCACCGCGGAACAGGTCACCAATATTTCCGGACGCGGAGTCGGCATGGATGTGGTCCGGTCGAACATCGAAGCCATCGGCGGCTCCCTGGACATCAGCAGCCAAGTCGGAGCCGGAACCACCATGCGCATCGCGATTCCCTTGACCTTGGCCATCATTCCGGCACTGATGATTGCCTGTGACGGAAAACTCTATGGCATTCCGCAGATCAATCTGGTGGAGCTGGTCGGCCTCCAGCCAGAAGAGGCCATAAACCGTATCGAAAGTGTACGAGGCGCCGAAGTCTTTCGCCTGCGCGACCATCTCCTAACGTTGGTACGCCTCCGCTCGATACTCGGACTGCCACCAGCGGAACCGGATCCCGATCAGATGTTGTTCGTGGTGGTGGTCGCTGCTGGCGATCAGCAGTTCGGATTGGTGGTTGATGACATCCATGATACCGAAGAAATCGTCGTCAAAGCCCTGTCACGACAGCTGAGCGGCATCGAACACTACGCCGGTGCCACCATCCGCGGCGATGGCAGTGTCTGTCTGATCCTGGAGATGGCTGGCATTGTCCGCGCCGCCAAGCTCAGCAGCGGAGACAGCAGCGATATCCGCCAAGGAAACACCGAAACCGAACCGGTCAGTGAACAACAGGACTTCCTGGTCTTCCATGTCGGGCAAACCCGCTTTGCTGCCCCCCTGCAACTGGTCAATCGCATTGAGCAGCACAGCCGAGATCACATCAAACGCCTGGATGGCACCACGGTACTCAAACGGGACCGCCAACTGATGCCCGCCATCGACCTGACCGATCATATCGGCATCGAAGCTGGCTCGAATTATGACAACTATCAGGTCATCATCACACAGGTGCGCGGCGGTATCGGCATCCTGGCCGACGAAGTGGTGGACAGCATGCGGCTGGACCTGACTCAGACCATCGATGATCCTGGCGTGTTGCGCAACCCGGCTTATTCTGCCATCTGTCTGGTCGACGACCATCCGACAATCCTGCTGGATGTCTACAACCTGATCAAACAGGCCTTTCCCGACACAAGCGAACCATCGTCCGGCAATCAAATCGTACCGAATCCAGCACCAATCAGTCCGCGAGACGGCGGTCCGGAAGGTCGGATACTTTACTGCGAGGACGCCCCGTTCTTCCAAAAGGTGGTTGCCAATTATCTGCGCGAAGCCGGACATCAAGTCGATGTGGTTGCCAATGGGCAAGTGGGCTGGGAGCGCCTGCAGCAACATGCTGATCGCTACAATCTTATACTGACCGATCTGGAAATGCCGGTCATGGATGGCTGGGAACTGATGCGCGCGGTACGCAGCCTACCGGACCTGGACCACCTACCGCTTCTGGCCCTGACGTCCCAGAGTGACGAACAGGCTCGACAACAATCCATGCGCGCCGGTGCCGACGACCACGTAGTCAAACTTCAGCGAGATGAACTACTCGTCGCCATCAATGATTTGATCATCCAGCGATTACCGACCGGAAGCGGAGCCTCCTGACATGAACATGCCCTCCTCATATACCCCCTGTCTCCAGATGGCCACCTTCCGGCTGCACGGGGAATACTTCGGCATCGATGTCCTCCGAGTCCAGGAAGTCATCACCCCTCAGAGCATCAATCCAGTGCCATTGGCTCCTGCCAATGTCCTGGGTCTGATGAATGTCCGCGGCCTGATTGTCACCTGTCTGTCGCTTAAACAAATGCTCGGTTTTTCCGATACCGACTATGGCTCCAATCATCATCACGTGATCATCCACGATCCGAAAGACGAGCAGCTGCTGTGCCTGCTGGTGGACGATGTTGGTGATGTGATCGATATCGATACCGATCGCCTGACGAGCGCCCCCTCAACCGTGCCCGACCGCGCCCGCCAACACATCTTCGGGGTGTACAAACTCGATGGATTACTGATCTCATTGTTGGACATTGAGAGTCTGTGCGAGGTCGAATCGTGAGCAGTCGCGTTCTGATCGTTGATGATACCGCCCTGTATCGCACCGCCATCGGTTCATGCCTACGCCGTGATCCCGCCTTCGAGGTGGTCGGCAGCGCTGCCGATGGCCGGATCGCCCTGAAAAAAATTCGCGAGCTCAACCCCGATCTGGTTACCCTGGATCTGGAAATGCCCGGTCTCGATGGCCTGGGCGTACTACGCGCCCTGCACGGCAACGACTTCGGCCAAAAACCAAAGGTGGTCGTGTTCAGCGCGCATTCCCAGAAAGGTGCTGCCGTTTCCCTGCAGGCTCTGGAACTCGGTGCCGCTGACTTCGCATTGAAACCGACCGCCAAACAAGGCATCGACGGCATCGCTGATGAATTGCTGCCCAAATTGCATGCCCTGGCGCAACCCCGCCGGACCGAACCCTACGTCGCTCGAAGACACCAGATCGAAACACAGCGCCGGCGACGTCTCCTGGTGATCCTGGCCAGCACCGGCGGCCCACAGGCGCTGATGCAGGCACTGGCGCCATTTCGGGCGGACTTCCCCGTACCGGTGCTGATTGTGCAGCACATGCCTCCGCTTTTTACCCGCTCCCTGGCCGACAATCTCGATCGCATCAGCGGACTGCAGGTCCGGGAAGCTCAGGATGGCGACGGTCTCCAAGCCGGCACGGCCCTGCTGGCCCCGGGTGACTATCACCTGCGGCTGAGGAAAGCAGGCGCTCGCATCCAAGTGCAACTGGACCAGGGGGACAAGATTCATGGCCTGCGCCCCGCCGGTGACGCCCTCCTGCCCGGTTTGGCACCCATGTTCGGCGATGCGATCGTCGTGGCGGTCTTCACCGGCATGGGCCACGATGGCACCATGGGAATCCAGGCCCTGCAGAACCACCGAATCGCCTGCCTGACCCAGACCGCAGAGAGTTGCGTGGTCTACGGCATGCCGGCCGCCGTCGATCAAGGTGGTCTCAGCCAAGCACATTTCAGCCCAGCTGATTTCCACCAGCAGATCTGCCATTTTCATTGGCAAGGGTAATCATGGTGACGCACAAGGAATGGGCGCCGGTGGCCAATTATCTCCTCAAACACATCGGTTATGAGGTTTCAACAGGTAAATATTACCTCTTACACGCCAACCTGAGCAAGTTGCTGCAAGGTGACATTCGTAGTCCGGCCGACCTTTGCCGAGCCGCAGATCGCAATCGTCAGATCCGCCAACAGCTGATTAACGGCGCTACCATCAACGAGAGTTATTTCTTTCGTGACAACTCCTTGTGGCAGGTTGTACAGAATCGGCTCCTACCCGAGCTGGCCGACTCCGTGTCGTTTTGCAATGAGCTGCACGTCCTGGTCTGCGCCTGCGCCCGCGGTCAGGAGGTGTACAGCCTGGCCATGCTGCTACACGAGCACCCACTCTTCCAGAACAAGATCCGTAGCGTGATCACCGCTGTCGATATCGATACCGAAGTTCTGGACATTGCTCGCCACGGTTGCTATACAGAGCTTGAGGCCTCTCGTGGCCTGGACGCCGAACGCCGCGGACGTTTTTTCCATAGAAATGGCGTCGATTGGCAGATTGACAACGTCCTCCGCCGCTCGATCCGCTTCGAGCAGCTCAATCTCACAGAATCCTTCCATTTCCATCGCCGCTTCGATCTGGTTTTCTGCCGCAACGTGCTGATCTATTTTCAGCCTGAAAAAAAAGCCGCAATCATCGACCGCTTGGCACAATACACCAACAATCATGGATATCTGATCCTTGGCGGCGCGGAAAGCACCTTGGGCTTGGGCAACAGCTGGAATCCCCGCAACTTTGATGGCTACACGGTGTACGAAAAGCGATACTGAAATCGCATTTGGCATCAACAATGATGCTTCCCTCAGAGGGGGCGCTGCCCCCTCGCGCCTCCGGCGCACACCCCCA
>CAYONM010000147.1:0-9530 GCA_964405325.1 uncultured candidatus Brocadiaceae bacterium
GGTGGCCGCTTGTCCGGCACAGATACCGACCATGCCCTGACCGATGGCCATCGGTGTGTTGGGCATGGCCCGGATCACCCGGACGCCCGCGGGCAGCCCAGCCTCCAGCGTAGCGGTGGTGGTCCCAGCCAGAATCGAGATGACCAGATGCCGGGCCTCCAGTCCAGCCAGTTCCGGCAACACCGTGGCCACTGCTTGGGGTTTGACGGCCAACACCACGATGCCCGCGCGTTCAGCGGTTTCGCCGATGTGGCTGAAGACGGTCAATCCGGCGGCGGCATGCTGCTCGCGGACACTGGCCTGGACATCGCAGACATGGATCGGTCGATCGGGATCCTGCTGACGCAGGCCGGCAATGATGGCCGAGGCCATGTTGCCGCCACCGATGAATGCAATGTCCCTCATGTCGCGCGATCTCCGTGTTCGCCTGATGGTCGGCGAATCCATTTGGTCTTGGTGCGGATCTGGGCATCGGTGTGCCGATCTGCTTCCGCTTGCAGCACCCGGTCACGTCCGCCGTTCTTGGCTTCGTACAGGGCCTGATCGCAGCGCTGCAGCAGGCTGGGCACTGTTTCGTCGATATGACAGGATGCAACGCCGATTGAGATCGTGACGGCTTGGGGCAGGTCGCTGAGTGACGCCACCGTTCGTCGCAGGCGGTCGGCCACCCGCAGGGAGGTCTCGCCGCTGGTTGCGGGTAGGACCACCAGGAATTCTTCACCGCCATAACGGGCACAGATGTCCCCCGTGCGCAGGCTCCCGCGTAAACAGGCGCCCACCGCTGCCAAGACCTGGTCGCCGGCAGCATGACCGTGGACATCGTTGACGTTCTTGAAATGGTCGATGTCCAACATCGCCACTGACACCACAGTATCGGCATCCACCAGCTCTTGCAGGCGCTGCTCGCCATACCAGCGGCGGAAACAACTGGTGAGAGGATCGAGTCGACCGAGATCCTGCAGCCGCTGATACAGCATCACCCGTCGCAGACTCAGGGCCAGCAAGCCGCGCAGCACTTCGGCAATGTAACGCTGATCATTCAGGCCGCGGCTGCGCAGATTGGGCTGTGGGGTGGCGTTGCGCAGGATCAGTGCCGCTTGGCCCTCTACCCCGGGACTGAGGTCCAAGACCAGATTGCTCAACTCGGCATCGGGCAGCCGCACGGCCGCCACCAAGGTCGGTTCCGAACCGGAGGGGTCGGCGCCGATGCAGCGCCAGCTGCCGCGTTCCCAGATGAACAGATCGCCGTGTGAACAGTCCCAGTAGGCACGCATCGCCGCCAGAAACCGTCGCCGTGCATCCATTTCCTCGACGCAACTCACCAGATCGGCACTGACCTCGAACACCGATCGCTGCAGCTCCAGGGCGCTCTCCAACTGGCTCAGATCATGCTGTAACACCCGCTGTTTGCGCTGCAGCAGTTCGGCTGGCATATCCAACAGCCGACTGCCCGAGAGGCCGGTGGTCGGCAGGGATCCGGTCACCAGCAATCGTGCCACCAGCACCACCAACGCGAGCAGCGCGGCGGCCAGCAGACTGGCACCCAGCCACCAGCAGATGGCAGCCAGCAGCACCCCCAGCCCGACCCCGGTCGCCAGCTGGATCAGTCGGCGGCTCATGAGGCCACCTCCACCCGGTTCCGACCCAGGTGTTTGGCCCGGTAACAGGCCTGGTCGGCGCGTTCCAAGGCCTGCCGCGGTGCTTCCTCGGCCTGCAGGCAGGACCAGCCCAGGCTGGCGGTGACGCGCGCCTGATCCGGCAGCAGCACCTGTTCGATGGCCAGGCGCAGATGCTCGGTCAGATCACTGGCATCGGTTAGACCAGGGATGGCCAGGGCGAATTCCTCGCCGCCATAACGGCAGGCAATGGCCTGCTCGGGCATGACGTGCTTGATGCGTTCGGCAATGGCACGCAGAGCCTGATCACCGGCTGGATGGCCATACTGGTCATTGAAGGCCTTCAAATGATCCATGTCGCACATGACCAGGGCCAGGTTGCGGCCAGCGCGGCGGGCCTCGGAAGCCTGTTCCTCCAGGCGACGGAGGAATTCATGCTGTCCGAACAGACCGGTGAGATCGTCGTGCAGGGCCAGACTGCGTGCCTGCTCCAGCAGTCGCACCGAGGCCAGACTCAGGCCAGCCATCCGGCCCAGCGCTGACAGGATATCCACCATCAGGTGATCTTCGAAGCCCAGAGCGGGAAACCCCACCACCAACACGCCGCGCAGTTCCTGTTCGCCGTGGTTGCGACGTCGATCACCGCGAAGTGGTACCAAAGCAGCGACGTGATCTTCTTGTCGATGCACCAAGAGGCGTTGCTCACGCAGCACAAAGGATTTACTGGCGAGCAGTTCCGTCGGCAGTTCCTGGCCATGCGTGAATTCGGGACTCTCGTCCTCGCACAGTCCGATATGCACCAGCGTCACTTGCGGGATCAGCTCCCGGACATGATCGGCAATCGTGCTGGCCAGCTGGCCACGCTCCTGAGCGGTAAACAGACCGCTACACAGGTCCTGCAGCAGCGGGAAGCGACGCACGTGCCGTTGCAGCAGTTTCTGCTGCGCCACGGCGTTGAACACGTTCAAACGCAACGGTAGCAGGGCCCGATCGTGCTCTGCCTGATGGTCGCGCCACCGCTCCAAGGCGAGGATCACTGCCGCCAGCACCCCTGCGACCGCCAAACCACGTGCTTCGGGCAGCAGCAGCCAAACCAGTGCCGGCGCCAACACCGCGTGTGCCGCGCTGATCCCTTGCCGCCAACCAAGCAACCACCACACCACCAGCGCCAAGCCCCACCAGCGACTACCGAAGAACGCATCCACGAAACTCAGCGCCAGCAAGCCAAAGGCCGCCAGCACAAAACTACCGGTGCGAATCCATGATCGAACCGTCGATGGAGGTGGGAAAGGCACCGGCATAGCCTCAGTATTCATCAGGCTTGCAGCCGGGACAAGCAGGGGGTGTAAGCAACCCTCAGCGGTCGAATTTGCACAGTGCCCGCGACAGGCTCGCTTGCGAGCCTGTCACGACGGCGAAGCGAGGGGGCGAAGCCCCACTGAGACGGGAAGCATCGGTTGACGCTGCCGCCAGCTGGGATCCACTTCCGGCTTGCAGGAGCCAGCCATGTCGCGCCACGCCCGTCAAGAACGCCGCACCAAGGAAACCGAGATCGAGGTCAGTTGGGACTTGGACCAGTCGAGCGCAGGCCGCATCAGCAGTGGTATCGGTTTTCTCGATCACATGTTGGAGGCCCTGGCACGGCACTCGGAAACCAGCTTGTCAGTCAGCTGCCAGGGCGATCTGCATATCGATGGGCATCACACCACCGAGGATATCGGCATCGTCATGGGCCGTTGTCTGCGTGAAGCCCTGGGTGAGCGGCGTGGTATCGAGCGTTATGGCCACATCTGCGTACCCCTGGACGAAGCTCTGGTCTGCGCCTCCATCGACATCAGTGGTCGCGCGCATTTGGCTTACGATCTCCAGATCCCTGCTGCCAGTTTGGGCGAATGGGATACCGAGTTGGTCTTCGAATTTTTCGATGCCTTCTGCGGTAACGCCCAGATCGGTCTGCACCTGCATCAGCAATATGGCCGCAACAGCCACCACATCGTGGAAGCGGCCTTCAAGGCCTGTGCCCGAGCATTGCGGCAGGCGATCCGCGTCAGCGGCAACGACATTCCCAGTACCAAGGGCGCCTTGGACTGATCGAATCGATATTGGTTTTTCAATCCCGCTCCTCTCGAGTTCACCTGCTTGGACCCGAAGGGAAAGAGTTATTTCACGAGCACACCACCCATGAACGAACAACATCTCCAACACCTGGCCAAGGAATTGCAACTCGACCAACCCGCGGTTGCCGCGGTTGCCCAACTCTTGGCCGACGGTGCCACCGTCCCCTTCATCGCCCGCTACCGGAAAGAACGCTCCGGCGGCATGGACGAGGTTCAGATCGCCACTATCCGTGATGGTCTGGAACGTCTGGCCGCCCTGGACAAGCGCCGTGCGAACATGCTGCTCAGCCTGCGTGAACGGGAGCTGCTAACCCCGGAATTGCAGCGGGCGTTGGCAAACGCCAACAATCTGACCGAGTTGGAAGACATCTATCTGCCCTACCGCGTCAAGCGGCGGACCCGTGCCCAGACCGCGCGCGAAGCCGGCCTGCAGCCATTGGCGGACGAACTGTTGGCTCAGAAAAGCAACCAGATTGATGTTGCTGCGTTTATCAACGAGACAGTCGACAATGAGGATGCCGTTTTGGCTGGTGCCAGGGATATCATTGCCGAGCAGGTTTCCGAAAACAGCCAGCTTCGCGGCGAATTGCGCGAGCAGTTCCAACAATACGGCCAATTGACCGCGAGTGTTGTCAAAAAAAAAGCCGACAGCCCGGAAGCCGCTCGATTCCGCGATTGGTTCGATTGGTCCGAACCGGTGGCACGGGCACCCTCGCATCGGATCCTGGCGTTGCTGCGCGGTGTCGAACAAGGCATCCTGCGGGTCCAGGCGCGGCCTGACACCGAGCGGACCACGGCGCGCATCCGCCGGAAATTCGTGCATGGCCGCGGCTTTGCCGCCGATCAGGTGGGTCTGGCCTGTGACGATGCCTACCAGCGCCTACTCCAACCAGCTTTGGAGAATGAGACCCTGGGCCAGCTGAAAAAACAGGCCGACGAGGAAGCGATTGCGATCTTCCGCGACAATCTGCGACAATTGCTGCTGGCCGCCCCCTTGGGTCGCAATCGGGTGCTGGCAATCGATCCGGGTTTGCGCACCGGTTGCAAGCTGGTGGTACTGGACGAACAGGGCGATCTGCAGCAGCACGACGTGCTCCACCTGGTCAAGGGCGCCGCCGCCAGTCAGCAAGCCGCCAGTCGGGTACGGCAGTTGGTGCAACAATTTGATATCCAGGCCATCGGCATCGGTAACGGCACCGCCGGCCGCGAAACCGAAAGCTTTGTTCGTGACCTGGACCTCGGCTTGCCGGTGGTGCTGGTGGATGAGAGCGGCGCTTCGGTTTACAGCGCCAGCGCCATCGCCCGCGAGGAATTTCCCGATCACGACATCACCGTGCGTGGTGCGGTGTCCATCGGTCGGCGCTTGCAGGATCCGTTGGCGGAACTGGTCAAACTCGATCCCAAGGTGATCGGTGTCGGCCAGTATCAGCACGATGTCGATCAGGCGGCGCTGGGGCGTGCCTTGGACGACTGCATCGAAGCCTGTGTCAACCAGGTTGGCGTCGAATTGAACAGTGCTTCAACGGCGCTCTTGACCGCTGTTGCCGGCCTGGGGCCAAAATTGGCGGCGGCGATTGTCGCCTATCGCAGCGAGCATGGTGCCTTCCGCTCGCGCCGGCAATTATTGAAGGTACCGCGTCTCGGCGCCAAAGCCTTCGAGCAGTGCGCTGGTTTTTTGCGCATCGCTGATGGCAAGCACCCCCTGGACGGTACCGCCGTGCATCCGGAGCGCTACGACCTGATTGAACGTATGGCCGCCGATCAGGACTGCGACCTGTCGACCCTGATCCGTGACCACGGCATCCGCTTACGAATACCGCTCCAGCGTTACTGTGCTGCGGATATCGGCCTGCCGACCTTGCAGGATATTTTCGCTGAGCTGGAAAAACCCGGCCGCGATCCCCGACCGCGCTTCGCTGCCTTCAGCTTCGCTGATGTCCACTCGATCGACGACTTGGAGGAGGGCATGCGCCTACCGGGCATCATCACCAACATCACCGGCTTCGGTGCCTTTGTCGATGTCGGCGTGCATCAGGACGGTCTGGTGCACATTTCCCAGCTGGCGGATCGTTTCGTTCGCGACCCCGCCGAGGTGGTCAGCCTGCGGCAGCAGGTCCAGGTGCGAGTCATGTCCATCGACCGCGAGCGCCGTCGCATCGCTTTGAGCATGCGAGAGTAGCCAGAACCCAGAAACGCCACCAGGGACCCATTGGCCGCCCTTTTTGAAAGCGTTTCGCAACTAGCCCCAGCCCAGCCGCAGATCAATGCACCGAACTCATCGAACTATGTAACTTTGTGCATGCATCACTCGCCAGGTCACGTCTGCGACAACCTCCCGATGAAATCATGGGGCCAGCACTAGGCTCCCGCTGCCCTTTGTCTGTGTTCGTCTCAGGCCTGCGCCCGGTACCGTGTAGGGCCGGCGCCACCATCAGCGCGCGTCTGCTCGGGCGACACCCTGAAGGAGTCCGTTCATGATCCACTACTATCTCACCATCTTCCCGACCGAGGCGCTGATCGCCTCGCAGCTCGAGCCAGAGGAGTTCGGCGTCTACATGGCCACCGGTACCCGTCGGGGCACTGCCGAACGGCTGATGTTCATCGAACTGCGGTCGGGCAATTTCTCGGGGGTCTTCGACTGGGCTTACGCCGAAGAGAGCTGCCGTCGCGCCGAAGCCGAGGGCGTGCGTCGGCGCAGTGCCTATCTGTCGGTATACCGTACGCTGGAGCAGGTTCCCACGCAGCAGTTGGGCAAGCTCTATCTGGTGACGCGTGATGGTCGCAATCTGGCTTTGGAAGCACAGAATTGCCACGACTGCGATAAGTCTCGGCCGGCCTACCTGTATCAGGAGCTCTGTCCGACCCGGCCGCTGGTGGTCAGCAACCAGCATCCCTGCGCCTTCATCCAGCACATCACCAATCCGGTGCAGAAGATCCACATGCCGGCGGTGGCGGTGGCCGATATGGAGCTGCCGCGCGATTTGAACGCCGAAGACCTGGGTAATCTCTTGTATCACAATGTCGCCCACTTGCGCGATTGCCTGGAAGCCCTCAGTGCCAACAAGGCGGTGAAGGTGGTCGATCGCCAGAGCATGGTGGACTTCGACTTCGGCCACATCGCCTCTGGCGTCTATGTCGGCAGCAGTGACCAGGTGGTTAAATATACCATGCCCGATAATGAGAGCATCAAGCGCAACCACTATGAGTGGGCACGCTCGGCGATGCTGATCTGACAGAATCGCTTTTTACACGACTGCTGATATCCGGTTGACGGCCCCCACCGACTTCGGCGCACATCAATAAAAGGAATACGACTGTGTCTTCTCTTCCACTCTACTTCTGGATCGCTCCGATCACGTCCATCGCGGCGCTGGTCTTCGCGTTCTTCTTCTTCCGCAATGTGCTGGGTTTTTCCAAAGGAACCGAGCGCATGCAGGAAATTGCCGGTCACGTCCAGGATGGCGCCTATGCCTATCTGAGGCGACAGTACAAGGTGGTCGGCCTCGTTTTCGTCATCCTGGTGGTCATCCTGACCCTGCTCGCCTTTATGGGCATTCAGAACCCCTTTGTCCCGGTGGCCTTCGTGACTGGTGGTTTCTTCTCCGGTTTGTGCGGTTTCATCGGCATGAAAACCGCCACCGAGGCCAGCTCGCGCACCGCCTGGGGTGCCAAAGAGAGCCTGGACAAGGGCCTACGCATCGCGTTTCGCGCCGGTGCGGTGATGGGTCTGGTGGTGGTCGGCTTCGGCCTGCTGGATATCGCCATCTGGTACGGTGTCCTGACCTGGATCTACGACAGCAATATCTGGGGTTTCGGTGCTCGCTTGGGTGAACACGTCGGTCTCGCCGGTGCCGATGGCAGCGTGTTCCAGGCCGATTGGCTCATGGATCCCGCCTGGATCAAGGGCAAGCAGGTGGAGATCACCACCACCATGCTGACTTTCGGCATGGGCGCCTCGACCCAGGCGCTGTTCGCTCGCGTGGGCGGTGGCATCTACACCAAGGCTGCCGATGTCGGTGCCGACCTGGTGGGCAAGGTGGAAGCTGGCATTCCTGAAGACGATCCGCGCAACCCAGCGACCATCGCTGATAACGTTGGTGATAATGTCGGCGATGTCGCCGGCATGGGTGCAGACCTGTATGAGAGTTACTGCGGTTGTATTCTGGCTACCGCCGCGATCGGTGCTTCCATCGGCTTCAGTCAATTGGAGGCCGATGCCACCACGGCCGAGAAGGTCAGCGCCCTGCTCAGCTACGTGCTGGCGCCGATGGTCATCGCCGGTATCGGTTCGGTGCTCAGTCTGATTGGTATCTTCCTGGTCCGCTGCAAGGAAGGCGCCAGCAACAAGCAATTGCTGCGAGCGCTGGGCGTAGGCGTCTGGGTACCGTCCGTATTGATCGCCGTAGCGGTATTGGTGACGCTACCGTTGATGGGCCTGAACATCGGTATCAGCTTGGCGGTGATCGTCGGTATCGTTGCCGGCATCATTATTGGTCAGAGCACCGAATATTATACCAGTGATGAATATTCGCCGACCCAGGGCATTGCCAAAGCGGGTCAGATGGGTCCGGCGACTACGGTTATCGAAGGCATGGCGGTCGGTTTCTACTCCGCCGGCATTCCGGTATTTACCATCTGTTTGAGCATTTTCATGAGCTATTTGTTGGCCGGTGGTTTTGACAACTTCTCACTCGGTCTGTATGGCGTCGGCTTCTCCGCCGTCGGTATGCTGGCGACCTTGGGTGTGACCCTGGCCACGGATGCTTACGGTCCCATTGCCGACAACGCCGGCGGCAACGCCGAGATGGCCGGTCTGGGCTACGAAGTCCGCGAGCGCACCGATGCCCTGGATATGTTGGGCAACACCACCGCCGCCACGGGTAAGGGCTTTGCTATCGGTTCGGCCGGTTTGACCGCCCTGGCCTTGCTGGTGGCCTATGTCGAAGAGCTGCGGATCTGGATCGCCAAGTATGCTATGCATGCCGATAGCGGTGTTTACGCCGTGGGCGAGCAGGACAACGCCATGCTGTTCGCCGCCAACCAGACCGCCGCCGAAGCCTACAACCAGACGGTCGGCGAGGGCGGCACCACCGCGATCAGCGTGGCCGAGGCCTCGATCAGCATTTTCACTCGCGCCTTCGATCTGACGATCATGAATCCCAATCTGATCATTGGCACCTTTATGGGTGCGATGTTGGCCTTCGTGTTCTGTGCCATGACCATGAAGGCGGTCGGCCGCGCAGCCGGCGCCATGGTCGAAGAGGTTCGCCGGCAGTTCCGCGAGATCGCCGGTATCATGGACGGCAGCGGAACCCCGGAATACGCCAAGTGTGTGTCCATTTCCACGGCTGGTGCTCAGCGTGAGATGATCGTGCCCAGCCTGATGGCTCTGGCGGCGCCGGTGGTGATCGGCCTGTTCTTCGGCATCGCGGGCGTTTTCGGCATGCTGATTGGCGCCTTGGCCACCGGTTTCAGCCTGGCAGCGATGTTGAACAATGCCGGTGGCGCCTGGGACAACGCCAAGAAATATGTCGAAAAGGGTCACTTTGGCGGCAAGGGTTCCGAGACCCACAAATCTGCGGTCATCGGTGATACCATTGGTGATCCTTTCAAGGACACCTCCGGTCCAAGCCTGAACATCCTGATCAAGATCATGTCCATGGTCAGCGTCGTGTTTGCTGGCGTCATCGTCGCCTATGGCGGCGTGATCCAGGGTTGGTTGCGCAGCTTGATGGGTTCGTAGTTAGGGTGCGGAAAGAAATAAAGGTAGCAGATCGCGCAGAGATTTTGTCGATCC
>CAYONM010000148.1:0-9517 GCA_964405325.1 uncultured candidatus Brocadiaceae bacterium
AGGGCGGCAAAAGATCAAGCGAAAT
This sequence comes from uncultured candidatus Brocadiaceae bacterium, assembly GCA_964405325.1. Classification (GTDB taxonomy): domain Bacteria; phylum Planctomycetota; class UBA11346; order UBA11346; family UBA11346; genus CAYONM01. Next base: position 26 of record CAYONM010000148.1, read on the forward strand.
GTAATGTTTATTTATTGACGGGCCCTAAGCCGCCGACTATAGGGAACGGTCGACCGTTCCCCCATCCGACAGCGCGACAGCGTGCCCCGCTTTCACCAGCTGATCCGTCAAAGCGGGGGCCGGCTTGTCATTTCAAAGCCGAACAGCGAGCGATTTCGACAGCAGAACGATCGGCCGACGAACTCGCTCATCCGCTTCCGAGATCCTGCTCCAACACCGCGGGCTCGGCATCGGGGTCGTCACCAGAATGGAAAACCGCGGGATCACCGCAGCACGATCAGCAGGGCGCGCATGACCGGCTCCTGGATGGAAATCCTGTCGACCAGGCAGCGCTGTCTATGGAAGCTGGACAGACCGCAGACCGGTGGCGTGATATTCGTCACTTCGGGGCAAGCTGTTCCCATCAGAGGGGGCTCATGCCATTTTTGTCTTCGATGGCCACCGCCACTGCGTGATGATTATTCGGCCGGCTTCGCGCCTGGACGCGCTCGCCTGGCAGGCACCGAGACCGGGCTTTTTCGATTTCTGAGGGACCCGTCAAGAACGACGCTTCCCTCCCAAGCTCCCGCCCGACGCCAGTCCGGCTCGACCGCCTGCCAGACACTGGCTTCGCTCCGCGCACGCGGCTTGAACGAGGCTGTTGATTGGATCACGATTCCACCAACCCTACGAGCATCCAATGGACACACCGGTCGCATTCCTCAGCTGCTTCACCATGAACCTGCCCGTCAGCCACATCATGCGCTGGCATCAGCACGATGACTGTCATGAGCTGGTCTTGATCCTGCGCGGCGAATTGCAGACCCGCATTGGCGAGCAACTGCTACAAGGCAGCGCTGGCTCGGTGCTGTTCTATCCACAGGGCCTGGTGCACGCGCCACGCACGGGCTCGATAGAACCGCTGCAGGTCCGCATCCTGCGCTGGCGCGGCCTGGAACATCTGATCGATCCCATCGGACCGGCGGTACACTTCGATCGTGACGAGCGGATCTTCCACCAAACTCGCTGGATTTTGGCTCTGCATCCGAGCGACAATCCCGACGAGCAGGCGGTACTGCAGTCCCTGTGCCACGCCGCGGTGCACGAATGGTGCCGACTCAAAGACCCCACTCCCAGCAGCCTGGTGGAACGCACCCGCCGCTACGTACACGAGCACCTGGCCGATCCCATCAGCCTGGACGACCTCGCCGCCAGCGCCGGCCTCAGCAAATACCACTACGTCCGCACCTTCAAAAAACACACCGGACAGACGCCGATGCACCTGCTGGGCCGTATGCGCCTGGAAGCGGCGCGGGTGTTGATCCAGGATTCGGACCTGACTCTGGAAGCGATCGCCTATCAGGTTGGCTTATCCAGCGCCAGCCACTTGTCGCATTTGTTCCGCCGTCTGTGCGGCTATCCCCCGGGCGTCCTGCGCCGACGGTAACGCCTGAAACGGGCCATCAGCTGAACGAATACGGATCCACATCGATGCTGACGCGGACCCCCGAGCAGGATTTCAATTGACCCTTCAGCCGGTCCAGGACCTGCTGCGCCACGCCGCGGCTGCCAGCCTTCAGCAGGGCATGCCAACGATGTTGGCCTTTCAGAAAAGCGATCGCCGCCGGACCGGGCGGCAGGACAACCGCGTCGCCGGCTGCAGCCAGGATCAACTCGCCATGGGCCTGGGCCAGGCGCTCCACCGTGGCCAAGGACGCGCCAGTCCAGATGAAACGCACCAAGCCAGTACAGGGTGGATAGCCGAATTCCTCGCGTAGCGCCAGCTCTTGATTAAAGAAACTGCGCGGTCGCGCGTGGATCGCGCATTGGATGGCAGCGGCTTCCGGATCGAAGGCCTGAACCACCACGACACCGGGACGCTTACCACGGCCAGCACGACCGGCAACCTGGCAGATCAGCTGGTAGCTGCGTTCGGCAGCGCGGAAATCCGGCTGCGACAGACCAGCATCGGCGGCAATCACCCCGACCACCGTCACCCGTGGGAAATTCAGGCCCTTGGCCACCATCTGGGTGCCCACCAGTACATCGTGTTCGCCATTGGCAAAATGCTGCAGTACCTTGGCGTGGCCCTGTCGCTCGCGCACCGTGTCGGCATCCAGGCGCAGCACCCGCAAGCCCGGCACCGCATCGCGCAGGGCCTGCGTCAGCTGTTCGGTACCCATGCCGTGCAGGCTCAAGGCCGCTTCCTGGCAGATGGGACAACGCCCCGGCAGGCCGGTTTCGTAGCCACAGTAATGGCAGCGCAGCAGATCGACTCGGCGGTGGTAGGTCAGGGTCACGTCGCAGCTGGGGCAGCTCATGCTCTGACCGCAAGCGACGCAGTGCACCACCGGGCTCCAACCGCGTCGGTTCAACAGCACGATCGCTTGGTCCTGGCAGGCCTTGACCTCCTGCAGATGCGTCACCAGGGCGCGACTGAGGGTGACCAGCTTGTGCTGGGCACGGCATTCTTCGCGCATATCCACCACCAAGGGTGTGGGCAGACGGCCGCCAGCGGGACGATCCTTCAGGATCAGCACTGTATACTTGCCACCCCGCGCATTGGCCGTGGTCTCGGCACAGGGCGTGGCCGAGCCCAGAATCACCGGCACCCCCAATTGCCGGGCGTAGACCACGGCCACGTCGCGGCCGTGGTAGCGCGGCGATTGGTCCTGCTTGTAGGAGCTATCGTGCTCCTCATCGACCACGATCAGACCGATCTGCGGCAACGGCGCGAACAGCGCGCTGCGGGTGCCGATCACCAGATCCACCTCGCCCCGCGCCACCTGCTGCCAGTGCTCGTGCCGCTCGCCACCGGTGAAACCGGAATGCCAGACCACCACACGCTCGAAGCGCTGCCGGAAACGCGCCGCTAATTGCGGTGTGAGGGCGATCTCTGGCAGCAGCAATAGCACCTGTTTGCCCTGCTCGATCACCTGCTGCGCCAGCTGCATGTAGACCAGGGTCTTACCGGAACCAGTAACGCCATAGAGTAGGAAGGGGGCAAAGTCGCCGGCCTCCAGGGCTTTCGTGACCTGAGCCACCGCCAGCTGCTGTTCCTCGGTCAGCAGATGCCACTCCGCCACCGCCGGCAATTGGACTTCCTGCACGCCACAGCTGACCTCTAGCTGCAAAGCCCCTGCCAGCACCAAACGATCGATCACGCTGCTGCTGCACGCACCCCGCCGCGCCGCATCGGCGACACTGAGCACAGCATCACGCGGCAGCTGCGCCAGCACCTGAGCCTGTCGTTTGGTCAGCTTGCCATCGAAAGCCGGCAGCACCCGCACCCGCCGCTCGGCCCGCATCCGCTGGGCATCGCGCACCGGCGCCGGCACCGCCGCCACCAGGCAGCTGCCGAGGTCGCAGCGGTAGTAGCCGGCCAGCCAACGCAGCAGACGTAGCAGCGGTGCCGGCAGATGCACGTGCTCCAACTGCCGAATGATGGGCTTGATGCGAAAGCCGGTTGGGGCCTCGTCCCGGAACGCCACCACGAAACCCTGGACCTTTCGTCGCTGCAGCGGCACCTCGACCGCATCCCCAATGCGCAACTGGCCATCCAGATCCTCCGGCACCTGGTAGGTCAGGCTGTCGTGGCCGGGCAGGTCGATGGCGACCTCGGCGCAGCCCGTCGCCGGAGCTGGCGGGGCTGGCTCGGTGGCCTTGGCGCCACCCTGTTGCCAGTCGAGTTCCTGCTGCATGGCTGGTCAGACTGTCTGGCGATGCGAGGGCGTCCAGACACGAACAAGCGGCGCCTGACCAGGCGCCGCTTGTGTGCTTGTGTGGTAGGAGTCCTGATCAGGTGATCAGAAACGCCATTGCAGGGTGGCGTTGACGTCGGTGTGATCGCCGGCGCTTTCGCTGGCCATGAACATGCCGCCTTCGATCAACACGCCGGCATCGGGTTGGAAGTAATAGGACAGGCGAGCCAGGCCGCCAAAACCTTCTGCTTCTTCAGTATCGCTCATGGCGTAGTTGCCATCGACACCGAGACCGAATTTCTGGCTGAAATAATAGTCGATGCTGCCGGTGGCGGTGGTGACATCTTCGCCCACATCCGGCATGTACTGCTTGGCACCAATGGCAGCGGCAAAGGCCTTGCCCTTTACTGGCGTGCTCATCCATTTCAGCCGAGCATCCATAGCCGTGTCTGTGGCATCGCTCTCGACAGTCGACTTCGCTCCATCGCTTGCCGTGGTGACCGCAGAAGCATCACTCATGACAGCCGTAAAACCTGCCGTCAGTAACACCCGCGGCTTCAAGTAGGCATCGATGAAACCCCGCACGGTAATCACATCGGTCTCGGTTTCGGTACTTCCCACGGTTTTGTCAAAATACGCGCCCTGGGCCGACAGTCCAAAGAAGAACGGCATCTTCGGCGTCGCGAATTCGATTTCGGCACCGAATTTTGCGCCCTCATCTGCGGAGTCCTCGGTGACCGTTTGATAGCCGCCCCACAGGGAAAAATGCCCCAAGCGCTGCGAGGCGAACACCGATTCCCGGTATGGCGCGTCGTCAAAGACGATGTCTTCCAGATAATAGTTATACCTGGCAACAGCGTCCGTGTAGGTCGTACTGTCGTTGTCATCCATCATCTGGACGTCGACCCCGATTTCCACCTCATGCCGGAAACTCGTCGCTATGCTGTCCAGCAACGGGTCATATTCATAAGCTTGCAGAGCAGATCCGGACAACAGCAGGCCGGTTACGCCGCTACCGACGACGACAGAAGAAACAACACCGCGCATGGAAGGCTCCTTGGCAAGGCGAACCGGATGAAACGCGTCAATCCAGCTGAGAGAAATCGAGCGAAGTGCTCATCGCGCACTCCGTCCCATGGGGAGGACGAGTGATAAAGCTTGTCCAGCAAGGGGTCAACGAACAAGGAAAGGCTTTCCGCGAAGCGTGTTCTCGGTGTCACACTCGCTCAGCCAGCTGGAGACCATCGCCAGCCCTGCCTGCCAGCCACTCTCAAGGCCGGACCGGTGCCATCCCCCAGCCAGGGCGGAGCGCCTCGACACTGTACTCCGCACTGGGCTAAAATGCTATTTATGCAGACTTTACAGATTGCGGACCGGTCCCATAACGATGCCGACTGATTGCTCACTTTGCGTCAATTCCGATGCTAGAGCAGCGGGTGGGCCATGACGGAATCTGGCCCGGATGGGACACCTCTACTCCACCGTGCCCACGCCCGTCATCGCCGTCACCTGCCAACCACCAAGCGAGTCGCCCAGCACATGAGCACCGCGCCCGCCGTCATCGTCTTCAATATCGAGAACACCCTGGCAGCCAGCTTCCAGGCCCTGGTGGCGGCCTGTCGTCAGCTCTGCGTCATCGCCTGGCATCCGTCCTTAAGGCATGTGGACCCCTTGTCCCTGGCCAGTGCCATCGAACGCAATCGGGTGTGGTTCTGGAGCGCGCCCGAGCGCGCTGCCCGCGCCCAACACGACATCCGCACCGCTCAGGGAGAGTTCGTACTGCGGGCCATGACCCAGCTGGGCCTGGACGAGTGCATGGAGATCGCCGACGCCTTCGCCGCCGAGCTGTTCACCCTGCAGCGACGCTTGATGCGCCTCTTTCCCCATAGCCAACAAACCCTGCGGCGGCTCAATCAGGCTGGCATTCGGTACGGGGCCATCTTCCGTCGACCGGAGGAGCCGACCCAGGTGGTGCTGCACAATCCCGTGTTCCGACAACACTTCGAGCACGTCATCGCTGGCGGACATGGCGTGCAGGCAACCGACCACCTGCTGCACCGCACCATGGACCTGTTCGACGTGCCGGCCGAGGACCTGTGCATCATCAGCAACCAGCTCAGTCTCGACCTGGAGCCAGCGGTGCAGCTGGGCCTACTCTCCATCTGGATCAACCTGCCCCGTTCCGGACAGCGCGTGGCCGCGGGCCGCCAACCAGACCACATCCTGTCCAATACCGCCGACCTGGCTCCCCTTCTCCTCAGAGCCTGAACCACGACTTGCGTCACTCGCGGTCATCGCGAAATTTTCGTGCGGATGGCGGGCCCGTCAGATCCGCTCAGCTAAAAACCCTCAGCAGCGCAACTGTACGTGACACGACTTGCCAAAAGCGTCGCTACAGGCCATAGTTGCATGAGAGACCAGAGCGTGAAACCAAGCCAATGAGTTCCCCGGTGAGCGAGCACCCCCAGCACATTGATATTCTCTGCCGGATCATCCAGCGGCGTGGCTGGGCGTCGGCGGAGCCTATCCAGGCCTGCCGGAACGAATTGCCGGCACAGGCAAGCGGAAACGATCTGCTGGAACGCTTGCTGGAACGCAAGCTGATCGATCGCAGCCAGGCCAAGGAACTCCGCCTCAGTCAAGACGACCCCGACCACATCGAGCATTATCGGCTGCTGGGCAAGCTGGGCTCCGGCGCCATGGGCACGGTCTACCTGGCCGAAAACGAACAGACCACCCAGCGCGTGGCACTCAAGGTCATCAACACCAGGCACGTCGACGATGACGAATTCGTCAACCGCTTCCGTCGCGAAGCCAAACTGGTGAGGCAACTGGATCATCCCCACATCGGTCGCGCGGTGACCGTTGGTGAGAGGACCGGCCAACTGTATCTGGCCCTGGAGTATATCAACGGCCCCAGCTTCTCGGATCTTTTGAAGAGCCATGGCCCCTTGCCCGAAGCCTATCTCCTGCAACAGGCCATCCAGATCGCTGAAGGCCTGCACTACGCCTACAACGAATTCGGCCTGGTACACCGTGACATGAAACCGGAAAACGTCTTGTTGCAACGCGCGGACGAGATCCAGACCGAGATGCCGCATAACGACGATGTCGCCAAGATCATCGACTTCGGCTTGGCCAAGGCGATCGGCACCGACCAGTCCCTGACCATGACCGGTCTCACCATGGGCACGCCGCATTATATGTCGCCGGAACAGATCTGCGGTCGCAAGGATCTGGACTGCCGAGCCGACATCTACGGCCTGGGCTGCACCATGTATCATCTGCTCGCTGGCAAGACGCCCTACAAGGGTGATTCCCCCGGCGGCATCATGATGGCCCACATCAATGATGAGATCCCCAATCCCCGGGAACGGGTCCCCGGTCTGCACGAACCCACCTGCCGGGTCTTGGCCATGGCCATGGCCAAGGAACGGGATCAACGCTACAGCAATTTTGTCGCCTTTGCCGAAGCCTGCCGAGAAGCCCTGGCCAGCATCAAAGGCGAGTTGGTGCATGATATGCGCCTGCTGCGCAAGCCGCTGGTGGTCAACAAGCCCAAGGCCAAGCGGGAAAGCCAGGTCCGCACACCGCAGACCGCGGTCAAAAAACTGAACGACCAGACCAAGGACAAACGTCGCCGTCAGGTGACCTCGCGCATCGTCACCAAGCACCAGCACGGCAAGGGGTCTGGCACCTCCAAGCAGACCGTCGCCACCCAGGCAGATCCGCAACACCCCTTCGATGAGGTGGAGCAGGAGCAGGACCAGCATCAGGCCGAGCATGCGCTCCGCGCCGTCCAATCCGACTGGCATCGGGTGCACAAGCAGCAGAACGCTCCCCGATCGGTTCCAGCCAGCCCGGACGTGCAACTCAGCGCTGCCTTCAAGCCCGACGCCGAGGTCCCCACCACCCTGGGCCTGCTACCCTGGATGATCCTGGCCATCGCGGTCGGGGTGCTGGCGTTGATTCTCTGGCTGTGACGGCAGTCAATCACTCGATCCGACACATCCCGAAGCCATCTGACCTTATCCGGGCCAGGATCACGCCTGGAAAGATGGCAAAACCAGATGGGCACGGATACCTATCCGTGCCCATCTGATTTTCGCTGCAATTGATCCGGCTTATACGGCCAGACCCGCCAAGCGGGTATACAAACGCCCGACCACGCCGATCAGTTGATCGTTGAAATCGAAACGCGGACTGTGGCAGGGCGGGGCATCAGCCTGAACACCGGCGCCGATCAAGGCATAGGCACCAGGTATTTGTTCCAGATAATAGCTGAAATCCTCCGAGGCCATGATCGGCACGGCAATCGAGCGACTCTGCCAAGCAGGCCCCAGTTCCGCCTCCAAGGCCGCACGCATCTGCGCCGCTGGTCCGGCGTGATTGCAGGTGGCGCCGTAACGCGGGGCATGCCGGACTTCGGCCGTGACACCGTAGGCCGCGGCGGTGGCTGAGGCAATTTCGGTGATCGCCTCCTCGATCCGGCCACGCGCCGCGGTGCTTTCGGCCCGCACGCTCCCGCGCAGGGTCGCCTGTTCGGGAATCACCGTCACCTGACTCTCGGCTTGAATGGAGGCAACGCTGACCACCGCCGCCTGCTGCGGCGGCAGACGCCGGCTGACAATCTGCTGCAGTGACTGGGTGATCCCCGCCGCCGCCAAGACCGGATCGCGGCACAACTCCGGCTGGCTGGCATGCCCGCCGCGACCGGTCAGCCCGATTTCGAAAGCGCCGTTGGCGCACATCACCGGGCCATCCGGGCACACCGCCTGGCCGAAGGACATCGCTGGCCAGTTGTGCCAGCCGAAAATCACGTCCACCCCATCCAAGGCACCATCAGCGATCATACGCTTGGCACCATGCCCGCCCTCCTCGGCCGGCTGAAACAGCAGCGTCACCGGTCCAGGTAATTCCGCCGCATGCAAGCGCAGCCAGCGGCTGGCGGCCAGCAGGGTGGCAGTGTGGCCATCGTGACCGCAGGCGTGCATCACGCCCGGCCGCTGCGAGCTCCAGTCCACCCCGCTGACCTCAACCATGGGCAAGGCGTCGATATCGGCGCGCAGGGCGATATGCCGGCCCGTGGCCTGTGGTGCCAAGGTGGCAACGGTGCCATGTTCGGCACAGACGCGCCAGGCGATGCCCAGCGCATCTAGCTGCTGCCGGATGCTGGCGGCGGTATCCGCCTCCTGCCAGGTCAGCTCCGGCTGTCGGTGCAGTTCCCGCCGAAATGCCACGGCCTCGGCCACCAGCTGCTCCCAATCCGCCATCGCTGCACTCCTTGGTGCAGAGCCTAGTTCCCTTCGCCTCCGACAACAGCCCGCCCTGGCGGCAAATTCCTCACCGTGGGTCGCGGAAAGCCTGTGGCGAGCAGCCCTGCTGTTGACGGAAGACGCGCGCGAAATAACCCGGATCAGCAAAGCCGCAACCGACTGCGATGCCGGTGATCGACAGCGAACTGGTCCAACAACCGGCCGCGGACCATGAACAACAAGAGCATCGTCGACGAATACCACCGGCCGAAAATGGCCTACGCGGATATCCGCCGGCATTTCCAGGGCTTTCGCGCGGCCGGTCACTCGGCGCACTGGCCACGCTGGCTGGTCTAAACCATGAAACCGCCTTGCCGCCAAGATGGTCGGCGGCAGGGCCGGAATCCCACGCTCCAAATTGGTGTCGCCAATTCGGACGGACGTGCAAGCTCCTCCCACGAAATTGCTACTGAACGGGCTTAGGGCCCGTCAATAAATAAAGATAGCGTCTCACTTGATCTTTTGCCGCCCTTCTGCGTTGCTTATCGCTTACATAT
>CAYONM010000149.1:0-9463 GCA_964405325.1 uncultured candidatus Brocadiaceae bacterium
GGGTTTTCCCAGAGGCCGCGCTGGATGGCGTCGAGCAGTTGCTCGGCGATATGCAGGGCAGCATCGGGATTGTGCTCGGCAAAGAAACGCTGCATGTCCTCGTCGAGCGCGTAGGTCTTGGCCAGTTCCTCGTACTGCCAGTCGTCGATGATCGCGGAGGTGGCATCCCACTGCACGCAGTACTCGAGTTGCGAGGCCAGGTCACCGGCGGCCTTGAAGCCGTGGCGCTGCATGCCGGTGATCCACTTGGGATTGAGCAGGCGGCTGCGGAAGACGAACTTGGCCTCCTCGGCCGTGGAGCGCACCTGCAGGCTGCGGGGATCGTCGCCATCAACGGTGTAGCTGGCGGCCTCGCCGCCGGCAGCGAGCACGGCGGCGTTCATGCCGCCCTGGTAGAGCATGACGTCGTCCATGGCCAGAATGTCGTATTCGCGGCTGTCCATGTTCTGGACCGTGCAGTCGAGGCGGCGCAGGCGCTCGCGCATCAGGCCGGGGCGGTGCGCGCCGTCGAGGCCCTGGCCGAAGGCGTAGCTGCCCCAGTCGGTCCAGCACGCACCCAGCTCCTGCCGGTCGGCCCATTGTCCGCTTTGCAAGAGGTGGTCCATGCCAGCGCCATGGGTGCCGGGTTTTTCCGAGAAGACGCGCATGGTCGACTGGCGCTGGGCCTCGGCCGGGCTCAGACCTTCGGCCATCAGTCGGCTGCACTCGGCGCGGGCGTTGGCGGCGAGCACATTCTCCTCGGCTGGTTCGCCCAAGGCGGCAACCATGCGCACGCCCTCATCGAGCAGGTCCATCAGATTGCGGAAGGCGTCACGAAAGAGCGAGGAGCTGCGGATGGTGGCATCGAGACGCGGGAAGCCACGCGCGGCGATCTCGTCGCGGCCGAGCAGCTCGAGGCCGATGACGCGACCGGAAGGATGCCAGACCGGGCGCAGGCCGAGCAGGTAGAAGACCTCGGCCACATCGTCGCCACGGGTGCGCATGGTCGGGCTGGCCCAGACGATGATGCCGACCTGCTTGGGATGGGCGCCGTCGTGGTCGGCGCGGTGGCGGGCGACCAGGGCATCGCCCAGGCGCACGCCCTGCTCCCAGGCTTGGCGCGAGGGCACCATGAAGGGATCGAGCGAGCAGAAATTGCGGCCGGTGGGCAGCACCTCGATCTGACCACGGGTCGGGCAGCCGGCGTTCCCCGGCGCGACGAATCCACCGGTGAAGGCGTGCAGGCAGGCATCGAGCTCATCGCTGGTGGCGGCCAAGGGCGCACGGATGTGGTCGCGCAGCGCACGCAGGCAGGTCCGCCTGGCGATGGGCTGGGCGTCGATGCGCGCATCGCTCCAGCCACTCGCGTCGAAGGCGGCGAAGAGCGCGAGGATCTCATCCATGATCACGCGGCGCAGATCGCCAAAGGTCTTGCCGCTGCGCGGCTCGATGGCGCCGAGTCGTTCGCGCAGGTCTTCCGGGTCGAGGCCGCGCTCGCGGGCAAAGATGTCCCAGAGCGCCTCGACCTCGCCGAAGGGCAGGCGGCAGCAGGAGAGCAGGAAGCGCCGCAGTGCATCATCGGTCGGTGCCTGGCCGAGAATATGCAGGCCGTCGTTGACCGCCGTGTCGCGGATGCGATTGAGATACTCGTGGAGTTTTTCGCAGAGGCGCAGGGGCTCGGTCAGCGCTTGTTCACGCTCAAGGCTGAGATCGCTGTGCAGATTGGCGCTCTCCACCATCTGCCACAGCTCCTCGTGCTGGCGCGGGAGCTTGGCCGGATCCTCGGCCCGGCAGCGCAGGATCTCGTCAAGCTGGTCGGCGATGGCCTGCAGCGGCGGCGCCAGGTCGGCGGCCATGCGCGGCTCGGGCAGGTGGTCGACGATGGCCGCGGCGCCGCGACGCTTGGCCTGGGTGCCCTCGCCGGGGTTGTTGACGATGTAGGGATAGATGTTCGGCAGATCGGCGATGGCGACATCGACCTGGCAGTCGCGGGCGATGCCGCAAGCCTTGCCCGGCAGCCACTCCAGGGTGCCGTGGGTACCGACATGGACCACCGCCTGGGCGCCGAATCCTTCGCGCAGCCAGCGATAGAAGGCCGGGTAGTGAAAAGGAAAGGGCAGGTCGGGGTCATGGGTGGCATCGTCGCCGCCGTCTTCAAGCATGGCCAGGAAGCCGCGTGGCGGCTGCACGCCGATGAAGACATTCCCCCGCCGCAGGCCGCCGATGAGCAACTCGCCGTCGTGGCCGAAGACCGGGCCTGGTGCCTGCCCCCAATGATCATGCATGAGCGCGCGCACGGCCTCGGGGAGTTCGCCATCCCAGGCCGCCACGGTATCGCCGGGTAGACGCGCGACGGCGCGCTTGGCCTGCTCGTCGGCTTCCAGCCAGCGGCGGTCATTGGTCAGCCGCGAGAGCAGGTCGTGGGCCAGGGCCTCGCCGTGTTCCCAAGGCTCACTGTCGGCACCGGCTTCAACCAGGCGGGCGAGCAAGCGGTTGATGCTCTCGAAGCTGTCGAGGCCGTAGGCGCCACCAAGATTATCGGCCCTGGGTGGAGCGTGATGAAAGAGAATGGCGATTTTTCGTTCAGGCCACGGGGTATGGCGCAGTCGGGCCCAATTGCAGGCCAGATCGACCACGCGCTCGACGCGATCCGGAATGGGACGGGCAGTGGCGAGGGTGGCGCCGCTTAGCGGATCTCGGCCAGCGGTCTCGCGGGTGGCGACGATGGTGCTGATCAGGCAGCCGTCGAACTCGGGCTGGGCGGCACTGATGCTGACATCCATGGGCGAGACGCCGAGCAGGCTTGGCGCCCACTGATCATACGCAACGCCGGCGTTGATCAGCTGAATGACCGGCACATCGAGTTCGCGGTAGCAGTGCTCGTGGCCGAAGGCGGCGAGCGAGAAGGGCACCGGCGAGAGCAGGGCGGCGATACGCGCGGCGCCGCTGGCATCGAGGAAGAAACGCCGCAGCGCCGCCGGGCCGCCGCCGTGATCCATATCGGGATCGGGGAAGCGGTTGTGGAAGACGGCCAGAGCGATGGCGCCGCGTGCTTCGATGGCGGCGATGAGCGCGTCGATCAGCGCGAGGTCGCGGTTCTGCCAGAAGCCCTGGTAGAACCACAAGCCGATGACCAGGGCCCCCTCATGGCAGCGCTCGCGGGCCCAGCCGAGATAGTCGTCGACCTCGAGCAACGCGCCGTCGAGATCCGGGTGGTGGATCCCCATCATCGGCGGTTGCCGGGGTGCGGGGATCTCGTCGCCGGTCGGGCTGCCGCAGTCGGCCAGCAACTGCAGGAGGAAGCTGCGGGCGTTGGCCTCGCCGCCGAAGCGCAGGTAGAGCGAGCGTCGCGGGAAATCCGGCTCTGCAGCCAGGGTGCTGTGGGCGAGGGCGAGCTGGGTGTCGTCGTCGCAGCCGGGGCTGGCCTGGACATGGATCAGCCCGCTACAGGCGGCGAGCAATTCTTCGCAGGCGGGGATGGAGCTGGCCCCACCCATGCTGTGAAAAAGCGCTGCATCACAATGGGCCAATGCCTGCAGGCAGGTCTCAATGGCCTGGCGATCAGCGAGATCATCGCGGGTAAAGCCGCGCATCGCGACCCCGAGGTCAGGTGCCACGGCGGCGAGGGCCGGGATTTCCATGGCCGTGGCGGTGACAACGACGAGTTTCACAAGCTCACCACTCGATGCCGGCCTGGGCCTTGACACCGACCTCGAAGGGGTGTTTGACCACCTGAAAGTCGGTGACCAGATCGGCGGCGGCAATAAGCGCTTCGGGGGCGCCGCGCCCGGTCGTGACCACATGGCAATGCGAGGGACGGGCGCGGATGGCATCGAGCACCGGCGGCAGGTCGAGGAAGCCGTGGGCGAGGGCGATGTGCAGTTCGTCGATAAGCACCAGATCGATATCCGGATCGGCGATCAGGCCGGCGGCTTCGTTCCAGGCGGTGGCGGCCAGGCGGCGGTCTTCGTCGGCGGCCTTCTTCTTCCAGGTGTAGCCACCGCCGACCATGGTGCAGCGCACCGGCATGCCCTGCGCGGCCAGGCGCTCGAGCATGATGATATCGCCGTAGGCGAAATCGTCGGGGTTCTTGATCAGCTGCACGACGGCAGCGCTCAGGCCGTGGGCCAGATGCCGGTAGACCAGATTCAGCGCCGCCGAGGTCTTGCCTTTGCCATTGCCGGTATGAACGATCAACAAGCCCGTGGCCTGACTGGTACTCATGGCGTGTCGCTTTCCGGGTAGAGCAAGGCATGCAGCGTCTCGGCGGCCAGCAACATGTCGGGGCCGCAACTATTCAGCAATCCTGAAGGCAGCTCGATACAGGCGCCGGGCCTGGTCAAAGCGCGCAGGTTTTCCAATCCGGGCACCGCCCGCAGGGCAGCGGTTTTGCCGGTGGCAGTCACGATGACATCGGGATCGATGGCCAGGATGTCTTCGGTGCGATAACGGGGCCACGAGCGACGGAAGTCTGTCCGTTCGGCAATGAAATCGGCAGCGACATCAATCAGACCGGCAGCGCTGAGCACATCGTAATAGCTGGCCCCGATGGTCCCTCCTGAGAGCTGGGTATCATAAACATTCAGGTACATGCCACTGCGACGCTCGCTCTCCGGCACGCCGCAGGCGACCCGAGCCATGCGGCGCTCGAGGGCGGTGGCCATGGTCTCGCCGCGCTCGGGGGCGCCCAGCACCGCCGACAGCGAGCGGATATTCGGTAGCAGGGTGCGCATGCCGAGCATGTCGCCGAGGTCGAAGACCGGGATGCCCTGCTCGCGCAGGCGCTCAAGCGGTGCCAACTCGCCGCCGGTAAAGCTTGAGAGGATGACCAGGTCCGGGTCCACTGAAAGGATGCGTTCGGTGTCGCGGATGTTGTGGATGTGGGTCAGGTGGGCGACCTGAAAGCCCTGGCGGCCGTTCTTGGCATACCAGTTGGTGCAGCTGACGACCCGCTCCGGCGAGACCAGGTCGGGCAGCAAGGCATCGGCGATGGTTGAGCAACTGGCGATACGCTGGTACTCGCGCACCGGGATGGGATTGCCACGGGCGTCTGCGACCACCGTCAGGCCTTCATCGTCCTGCGCGGATATTTCAGCTGGGCGACCGTGCACGCTATCGCCCAGGTGGCTGCGCTGTGACGACAGCGCCCCCGTCAGCAGCATCGGCAGCACGATCGCCACCAGGGCCATGAGCAGGAAAACGATGCGCAGGCTGCGACCCATCTAGCCGACCTCCTGACGTGTGAAGCCGAAGGCGCCGCCGGTCACCAGTTGCACGCCGTAGACCTGCTCGATATGGCGGTCGCGGATCACGGCCTTGGCCGGTCCACAGTTGGCGCCCTTCCCCTCGTGCATGAGGATGGCGTGATCGCAGTACTCGTAGGCTTGGTTGAGGTCGTGGAGGACGATGCCGATGCCGAGGCCGGCGTCGGCCAGCCGTCGTAGCAGGCGCAGCAGGTCGATGGCGTGGCCGACGTCGAGGCTGGCGGTGGGCTCATCGAGCAGCATCACCGCGGCCTCAGTGGCCAGAGCGCGTGCAATCAGCACCCGTGCCTGCTCACCGCCGGAGAGGGTGGGAAAACTGCGCGCGGCCAGAGGCAGCACATCGGCCTGATCCATGGCCCGTGCAACGGCCTCCAGGTCATGCGAGCGCAGGCGCAGGCCAGCGCCGCGGTGGGGAAAGCGGCCCATGGCGACCACCTCCTCGACGCTGATGGCGGCCTGCAGCGAAGAGCGCTGCGGCACGTAGGCCATGCAGGCAGCCCGCTCGGCCATGCTCATGCTGTCGACGCAGCGCAGTGCGCCGGCGCGGCAACGCACCCGCACCTGACCGGCCTGACGTCGGGTGAGGCCGAGCACGCTCTTCAGCAGCGTACTCTTACCGGCCCCGTTGGGGCCGATGATCGCCAGCAGCAGACCCGGATCGAGGCGCAGGCCCAGCTCGTCGACGATGCGCCGGCCGGCGCGCTCCACGACGATGCCCTCGGCGTGGAGCAGCGTGTGCTCGTCAACCGGCGGGTGCTTACTCATGCCCAGGCTCCACGGCGCCGCGAGCCGAGCAGCAGGTGCAGGAAAAGCGGCGCGCCGACCAGGCCGGTGATGACGCCAATGGGGATGTAGCTGCGGGTATCGAGTGTCGCCGAGATGGCGTCGCAGGCGAGCACGAAGACGGCGCCGCCGAGTGCTGCCAGCGGCACCAGACGCCGGTGGCCGGTGCCGACCGTGCGCCGGATCAGGTGCGGCACCATGAGGCCGACGAAGGCCACGTTGCCGCCGATGGCCACCGCCGCGGCGACCAGCAGGGCGCACCAGATCACCGCCCAGCGGCGAGTGGCCACGAGGTCGACGCCCAGGGAGGCGGCCTCCTCCTCGCCCGAGAGCAGGAGGTCGAGGTGACGGCCCATGAGCCAGGCGCCGACGATGCCGATGAGGACCATGGGCGCGGCCAGCAGCACGTGACGCATGCCCTTGCCGGCGATGTCACCAAGCGAGAAGTTGAGCACCGCGCGGGCCAGTTCCCACTGCTCGGCGACCAGGGCCTGCAGGAAGCCGCCGAGGCTGCCGAAGAAGAGCCCCATGACCACGCCGGCGAGGATCACGGTCAGGGGATCGCTGCTCAAGCGCAGCACGGCCAGTAGCACGCCGAGGGTGATGGCGGCGCCGGCGATGCAGCCCAGCGGCAGGAAGAGCTCGGGCGAAACCCCGGCCAGCGGGCTGTCGGCATTGGCGCCGATGCGGCTGAGCTCAAAGGCGGCGAGCGCGACCATGCCGCCGAGGTTGGCGCCGGCGCCAACGCCGATCACGCCCGGCGCCGCCAGCGGGTTGCGGAACAGGCCCTGGGTGAGCACGCCGGCTACCGCCAGGCCGGCACCGGCCAGCGCCGCGACCAGCACGGCGTCGATGCGCAGGGCGAGAATGGCGGCGCCGATACGCGCGTCGGCGAGTTCGCCCGGGCCGACCAGGAGCCGCCAGCAGACCATGAGAGCCAGGGCTAGCGTCAGCACTGACAGGCAGGTCCACCAGATCCGTTGTCGATTGTTCTCAGTCATGACCTGCGTTTCGCGGCATGGCACCGCTCGTGTTGTCTGTTGTCAACAGAAGAAACGACCCCGACCCGCGCTTCAGAACACCCTTGAGAAGAAACGAAGATCTGACCCTGATCCAACGCGGGCCGGGGTCGCGTCGGATCAGAAGGTGGCCTCGACACCCAGGGTCAGCGACAGCGGTGCGTTGGTAAACGAACCACCCGGGCTGCCAGGGTCGCCAGGATACCAGAAGTCGGGCGGCGTCGGCTCGTAGACGTAGACGGCCGCATGCTCGTCGGTCAGGTTATCACCACGCAGGTAGACCTCCACGTTCTTGGTCGGCTTGTAGCCCACCGCCAGACGCAGCGTGGTGAGCGCATCGAGCTCGACCGTGTCGTAGGTCTGCCACTGCTTGCCGCGGTGGTCGAGGCCGGCGGTGGCCCAGAACTGGTGACGATCGTAGGCCCACTCGTAGGTACCTTCGAGGCCGGCGGTGATCTCTGGCGTGAAGGTCATCTCGTCGCCGTCGCCGCCGCCGTCATCGCTGTCCTGCCAGGTGAAGACGGCCCGTACCACGGCCTGCTCGACCGGCCGCCAAACCAGGGTGTTCTCAATGCCGGCCACGTAGGCGGTGTCCTCCGGCGAGACGTTCTCATAGCCGTTGACGTAGCGGATGGCTTCCTCGAAGACGGTCATGAAGACGGTCTGCTCGAGGCGGACCTGCTCGTTCAGCTGCGAACGGTGGCCGAATTCATAGGTGCTGGTCTCCTCGGGCTCGAGGTCCTCGTTGCCGATCGGGCCAGAACCGTAGTCATCGGTGGCGTAGAGCTCGAAGAGGCTGGGGGCGCGAAAACCGGTGCCGTAGGCGGCATGCACCACCGCCGTGTCGTCGAGGAAGCCGTAGCTGGCGCCAAGGCGCCAGGTGGTGGCGTCGCCTTCGCGGCTGTGGAGGTCGTGCCGCAGCACCACCTGGGCCTCGAGCGCCTCCCGGGCGATGGTGGCTTGGCCCCAGGTGCCAATAATGTCGGCGTCGTCGTCGATCGAGCTGGTCTCGGCCGCCTGCTGGCGCCAGTCCATGGCGCCGGTCAGCTCGACCATCTCGTTGACCTCGAAGATGCCGCGCCCGGCGAGGTAGATGTCGTTGCTCTCGTACTCGCTGCCAGCGCCGTAATCGCGATCGTAGGTGCTGTAGGCAATATCGCCGGCCACGTCGACACGCTCGGCCACCATCACCCGGCTGCTGGCGCTGAGGCGGATGCTGTCGAACTCGACTTCGCTATCCTCATCGTCGGGGGCAAGATAGCCGTCGGTCTCCTCCTCGCCGGTCAGCACCAGCAGGCCGCCGCTGAGTTCGACGGTCTCGGTGGAGAAGAAGAGCCGGCCGTTGAAGCCGAGACGCTGGAAACCATCGTCCTCGAAGTTCTTGGGATCACCATCGGCGCTGTAGGAGCTCTGGGCGCTGAAGCCGTCGCTGACCAGGCCGTTGACGGCGGCCGTGAAGCCAAGCTGCTCGGTAATCGGGCCGGAGGCCGTGGCCTCGCCGGCGATGGTGTTGAAGGAGCCGTATTCGATGCGGGCGCTGCCACCGAGCGCTTCGGCTGGACCCTGGCTTTGCAGGTCGAGCACGCCGCCGGTGGCGCCGGAGCCATAGAGGCCGCTCTGGGCGCCCTTGGCCAACTCGATGCGACCAAGACCAGGCAGGGTGAAGAGGTGATGACCGACGGTGCCTTGCGGCGAGGCGGCATCGTTGAAGGGGATGCCATCGAGCATCACCTGGGTCTGGTAGGCGCGGGCGCCGCGGACATAGATACCGCCGCCACCGGCAAAACCGCCGTAGTTCTGCTGCACCGTCAAACCACTGATCGTACGCAGTTGGTCCTGGGTACGAACCGGGTGGCCTTCGAGCCGCAGGTCGTCGGCCTCGACCACCTCGACGATGGTCGGCACGCTGTCGCGCGCCGTCTCCGAGCGGGTCGCCGAGATGACAATGACGGCCTCGTCGTCAAATTCGCCGATGGTGGTGAATTCGGCCGCCTGCACGGAACCGAGCACGGCAGCGGCCGCCACCAGGCGACCGAGGGTGGGTACGAGTGATGTCTTCGACATGGTATTCCTGATCCCGGGGCGGGTGGTCACGGCGGCGCGACGAAAGACCCGTCGTCGCACTCACAACCGACCCCGCCATCACGAGCGGAACGCCACCGCTGTCGGTTCACGCCCGCAGGCCCGACAGCCAGCAACGACCCTTGCCCCAACTCCCGAGGGCGGTGTCGTATGTCATCCAGGCAGGTTTCCTGACTTGGGTATCAACCCCACTCGTCGCCTTCCCACGCCTCCGCGCAGTGGCTTTAATGACGAGCAGGTCCTCCCTTACAGTGGCGGGACCGCGCCGGATTCGCACCGGCTTCCCTCATGGACGACACATGCGCAACGCATGCCCGTCTCCTGGACGCGCGAAGC
>CAYONM010000150.1:0-9461 GCA_964405325.1 uncultured candidatus Brocadiaceae bacterium
ACCATCCCGGCTGGCTCAGCCAATGGGCGCATCCTGGTCACCCCGATCAAGGACGATCTCACGAATGAGAATAACGAAACGGTTCACGTCCGACTTCTGTCCAGCGATGACTTCAATATGCGAGGCGACGGCGACAGCACGCTCATTATCAACGAACCCATCGGCAACGTCAATATAGCTGCAAGCAACAGCAGCATTACCGAAGGCAACGACATCACCATGACGATCTCCATCGCTCGGGCAAAACCGGATCCGGTGGAAATCGAATATGAAATCGGTGAAGGCAGCGAAGCGACGGAAGATGACGATTTTACCATAGACGAGAAAGACGACAGCAACAACAGGAAGGTTACCATTCCGAAGGACGCAACCTCGGTCACCTTTACCCTGGAAACCACCAACGACAGTCTCTTCGAGGGCGATGAAACACTCGTCATCAAGCTCAAGCGCAAATCCCTCTATGCACTCGGCAATGACTCCGATGTGACCATCTCCATCCTTGATCTCGCCCCGGTCCTCAGCCTCAATACGACCGAGGAATCCTTGGCCGTCAGCGAAGGGAGCTCGGTCGAAATTCCGGTGCTCACACCTTCCGGCTTCAGCGAGACGATCCTGTACGAGATCGATGACAGCAGCACGGCAACGACCGGCGACGACTTCTCCGTAAGCAATGTCGCCAATGGCCTGCTGCTCAGCGCCCGAGAGGATTCCGAGTCTGAGGAAACCGAAACAGTCGTCCTTCGCTTGGTCAATGCCGATACCAACCCAACCTACGGCATCCAAGAACCCTTCGAAATTACTATCAACATTCAAAACATCGACCCGTCCGAGCCAGTCATCGGTGTCATTCGCCAGGATAGCGAACTCGACGACCGCACGGTTGCATTGGGCGGCTCATTGACCGGCACCTTGACGATCGCTATTCCGAGCGAGCTCTCCGCAGATAATGTCAGCGGCACGCTCACATTGATCGATGGCAGCGCCGCCCCCAGCTGGGCAACTCTCTCAGAAGACTCCGTCAACGATGGCGAAGCGATCTACAGCCTGGTGGTGGCACCTCCTATAGAGGGGACCATTGGCCATTACCATCTCCTTACCACCTTCAGCGCGGATCTCGACCAGGATGGAACCGACGACACGAGCCTGGTTCAAGAATACATGATCTACGTGACCGCCTCCGGCGGTAATTCCTAAGCGGGAGCTCGACATGCAGAGCCGAAACATTCTGACCTGCCTGATCAGCACCGCCCTCCTGCTGGGTGGATGCAGCGATGGCGACAATCTCTCCGGCGGCGCCATTGACGACCCAAGTAGCGGCTCGGGCGGTGGCACTGGCACCGACAATCTCTCCGGCGGCAGCTCGGTGGACCTGAGCACTGGCCAGGTGGGCACTGGCTCGGGTGATGGCATCATGAACTTCGTCCAGATCTCTGGCTCCTCTTTGGCAGAGCTCTATTCAGGTGATACGTTTTCAGAGGCCGGCAGCACCGACGACACGGAACGCGTTTCGGTCCTCAATTTCTACCTCGCAACCACCGAGCTGACTCGTGGCCAATGGCGGGCCATGGTCACCCTGACCGGCAGCTCCGTCAGCGCCACGCCATGGGCCGACGTCGACCCCAGCAATGCCTATATCGCCGGCGACAACACCACCGAAGGCCATCCAGCCTATGGCATGAGCCTGGACACGATCACCCAGCTGCTGAATGACTGGAACAGCAAGGATTACCAGTTCGATCTTGCCCTGCCCACCGCTGCGCAATGGGAACTCGCCTGCCGTGGCGGGACGCAAAACGACAATCGATCACAGTATTTCTGGTCCAACACCGACACTCCCGGCACCTATGCCCTGACACGCGAAAGCCGAAGCGCCATCGGCGTCGATCTTGCCAGCAACCGGACGGCAAATGGCTACGGTCTCTTTGACACCCACGGCAACCTGTGGGAATGGACCAATGACGGGAAGCTGCGCGGCGGCTCCTGGAGCGACAACCTGATCAGCGCCCAGTTCGGCAATCGACTCGATATGGACGTGGATGTCCCCTATCTGCTGGCTGGCATCCGACTGGTCTTGACCAATCCAACCAGCGAAAACTGAGCAACACCTGCTCTGCACCCAACTGAATGCTCCCCGGCTGTTTCAGCCGGGGAGCGTTTTTTTCCAACACCAGGACACAGCCCTCGTAGCGAGCAAGTAGCTGTCATGCCAGGTCAATCGGAGAAAACTCATGCGCTGGATCAGTCTCTCATCAGTCATCCTTGCACTCGCCATCAGCCTCTGGCTGCTGCCGCGAGCAATGGCAGTGGATGTACCGACACCAGATCTCGACACACCAGCGCTCGATGCAGAACACGAGACCTGGACAGGCCTGCTCAAAGACATCGTCAGCGGCCATGGCGTCGACTACGCCGCTGTCCTCACTCGCCGCAATGAACTCGGCCGCTATCGACAACAACTGGCCACAGCAACCACTCCCACCCAGCGCCAGGCTCAGCTGGCCTTCTACATCAACGCCTACAACGCCCTGACCGTGGAGCTGGTGCTACGCACTCTGCCGGAGCAACAACAGGACTGGACCGATTACAGTGTTCGTCAGGTGGCCGGCTTCTGGAAACGCTATCGTTTCGAAGTGGCCAATGAATGGCTGAGCCTGGACGACATCGAGCATGGAATCCTGCGAAAAATACAGGAACCACGCATTCATTTCGCCATCAACTGCGCTTCGGTCTCCTGTCCACCAATGGCCGCTCAAGCCTATACCGCCACCAAACTGGAGAACCAATTGGACCAGGCAGCGAAATCCTTCGCCAACAGCGAGTATCATGTCCGCCTGCTCGAAGAGGTGATCCGCGTCAACCCCATCCTCGACTGGTTCGAAGACGATTTCGAGATCGTCGGCGGCGTCCGGCAATTCCTGATGGACTCAAGCGATCGGCCCAAACTGCGAGCAGCCCTCGCGGCCGACCGGCGGATACGCCACTTCGACTACGACTGGTCGCTCAATCTCGCTCAGACAGGCAAATAGACCTGTAGATACTGCGCCATCACTGCCTGCTGCACGGCATCCAGCTCAGCCCGATCCTCGGTCATACCCGAGGCCTCGGCCCAGGCGGCGATGGTCCCCGGCTGCTGCACCACCGCATGCCATACTTCTGGCTCCAACACATACCAGGTCTGCGGCAGCATCGGCAAGGCCACCACCTGACCGGGTCGTTTACCGGTGCCAGCCAGACAGATGACGGCGCGGCCCTGACAGAGCACCCCCGCCTGGCGACCTCCGTGATTCCGCGCAAAAGCCGTGGTCCGTCCCGGCAGACGATCGGCACTGGGATTGGTGAGACCCAGCTGCCATGGCGCAGGCGGATCGCTGATAGAGCCCTGCGCCACTTTCACGTAGCCAGGATCACGGGAGCGACCGACCAGGACCTGGTCCAGGACCTTGGATTCAAGCAGCAGTGGTCGCCGCTGCACTGCCAAAGCCAGTATACGTGCCTCGACCTCATCTGGCCCCAGGCCATCGGTGACCACCATGACGGCATCGCTTGCCTGCTGCAGGGCGCCGGTCGCGCGCTGACTGTCGCGCTCATCGCGTTTTTGGATATCTGCCATGATCTGCGCAAGCGCTGGCGCGTCGGCTCCCCAGTCTCGCCTGCGGCGCTTGGCGCGCTCCTCGACACTGGCCGCCAAATAAATCTTCAAATCCGCATCGGGACAGATCACAGTTGTGGTATCGCGCCCTTCCAGGGTTGCCGAACGACCGGTGACGATGCCCTGCTGCAAGGCGACCAAATGCAAACGACAGGCCTCATTGTTGGCGACTCGCCAGATCTCAGCGGTCGTCGCCGGGCTACGGATGTCCGCCTCCGGCATAACGTGACCATCCAGACAGACCTGCCCTTGCTCACTAAAGGAAACCTGTCGTGCACAGACATAGTCGGCGACTGCCGCCTCTGAATCCACGTCCACACCGCTATTCAGCAAACCAACGGTGGCCGCTCGATACATGGCGCCGGTATCCAGATACAGCAACCCCAGCCTAGCAGCGATTCGCTTGGTGACCGTACTCTTGCCGCTGCCGGCCGGACCATCGATAGCGATCACCAATGGTTTCACATCAGCCATGCCGATCTTCCTCTCGAACCGCCTGCACAAAGGCCCGCAGCAAAGCCGGATCCTTGCAGCCCGGCGAAGATTCCACGCCGGACGCGCAATCCACCGCGAAGGGACGCACCGCCCGAACGGCCTCAGCAACCGTGTCTGGCCGCATACCGCCAGCCAGCATCACTGGCCGCGCACATTCCCAGTCGCGCAGCAAACCATGATCAAAGGCCTGGCCGGTCCCGCCGGCTGCACCCGGCACCCAGGCATCCAACAGCAGCAGATCACAGGGATAGGTTGCCGCCTGGGCCAAGGCCGCCGCATCCCGGACACGCCAGGCCTTGATCACGGGATACTCCGCGCGCAGCTGTTCGGCCAAGGCTGGCGGCTCGTCACCGTGTAACTGAACCACCTCGCAGCCGGAAACGCGCATGCTCTGCAAAACGGTCTCGCGATCGGCATCAACAAACAGACCCACCCGATGCACCAGCGGCGGCACCCGCCGAGCCAAGACCCGGCCTCGTTCCGGCGCGATACGCCGGGGTCCCATGGCGAAGTTGAAGCCAAGCGCATCGACGCCTGCGGCGACAGCCGCATCGACGTCGACCTCCCGCGTCAAACCACAGATCTTGATTCTGGTCACGTCAATTCCGAGCTGAGCTGGCCACGCAGGCCTTTGAGCGCCACTGCCGGATCCGCCGCCCGCATCAGACTCTCGCCAACCAACACCGCGTCGACACCAGCCTCTTCTAAGCGCAAACACTGTTCACGCGAATCGATGCCGCTTTCCGACACCACGACACGGTCAGCCCCCTGCAATGCCGGCAATACGGCAAAGGTCGTTTCCACGGAAACCTGGAAGGTCTTGAGGTCGCGATTGTTCACCCCTACCAGATCCGCCCCGAGCCGCACCGCCCGTACCACCTCGGCGGCGTCGTGGGTTTCGACCAGCACATCCAGGCCAATTTCGCGGGCAAAACCATACAGGTCTTGCAGCAAGCCGTCTTCCAGACAGGCCACAATCAACAAGATGGCATCCGCCCCAACCAGCCGAGCCTCAGCCACCTGCCGCGCATCGATGGTAAAGTCTTTGCGAATCAGAGGCAGCTCCACGGCTGCCCGCACCGCCTGCAGATCGGCCAAACTTCCGAAGAAATAGCGCTCGTCAGTTAAAACTGACATCGCCTGCGCACCACCCAACACATAACCGTAGGCGTTGCGGACCGGATCATAATCCGAGCTGAAAACGCCCCTGGAGGGGCTGCCCTTCTTGCTTTCGGCAATCACATGAATGGGACTGCCGGAAGACCGTTTCAGGGCCGCACGAAAACCCCGCGTCGGCGGCAGGTCCTGGAGCACGGCCCGGTCCAACGGCGGCAGCAACGGCAGCTCCTGGCGCTGTTTGTGACGGATGATCTCGTCGAGAACGGTTCCAGTCTGATGCATGGCGAGCATGCTGGCTGCCACCGCCACAGGACAAGCGCGGCGTGCCCGTTGGCATCGATGCAACAAGCAGAGACTGCCGTCATGACACGCCAACTCTGCCTTTTCCTCTGCGCTTGCCTGCTGCTGGCCTGCAGCCCCGAAGCCCATCACAGGACCGCCGATCCCGATCTCGTCGAACAGCTCCGCCATATTCTGGGCAAACGCCCAGAGACCAGTGCCCTGGCACCCCGAATCCGGCACAACGAGGCGAATCGTCTGGCCCTGGCCGGCCAGCACCGCCTGCAAACCATCACCGCCATCAATACCGGCAAACTGGAACCGGAAGCAGCCCGAAAGATCAGCGCCATAGCCATTGGTCGAATCCGACGGCAAGTCCATGGCGCCAACTTGCCGATTCTCCTGCGAGAACTCCACGATCAACCAGACCAACTCAACCAAGATCAGGCCGTTTTGCTCATCTGCCTGACCGAATCCGCCCTACAAGAAGCCAACATAACCGAACCGAAGCCATAATAGGAGCAACTGCCATCCTCTCAACAGGAGTCCAGCACCTATTATACCATCTCATCCTACAAATTGACGACCTGTCACCCTCCAAGCCCCTCTGACATAGCTATCTATCGGACAAGCCGGCAGATTCCATTCCTCAACAGGATCAACTTGCCGATTATTTCAGCACTTTTAACTTGCCATAATCACCAGACGAGCCACACTTGCCACTCAACACGGCAGAAAGGACGATCATGAGCGAGCTGCCAAGCGGTGCCCAACGCGTTATTCAGTGCCTGGAGCGACAAGGCGTCGAGCATATCTTCGGGCTCTCCGGCGGAGCTGCGATTCCCATGTTCGATGCACTCGTTGACTCCAAGATCAAATTGGTCCTGGTGCGGCACGAACAGGGCGCCACCCACATGGCCGATGGCTATGCCCGCGCTACTGGCCGTCCCGGCGTGGCACTGGTCACCTCTGGGCCTGGTGCCACCAACACGGTCACTGGTCTGCTGACCGCACTGATGGACTCGGTGCCGATGATCGTGCTCTGTGGCCAGACCATCAGCCCAATGCTCGGCAAGGACGCCTTCCAGGAGGCGGACGTCACTGGCATCACTTATCCGGTGGTCAAACACAGCTATCTGGTGAAGCATGTGGACGACATCCCCCGCATCATGCGGGAGGCCTTCCACATCGCCACCACCGGCCGTCCCGGCCCCGTGCTGATCGACCTGCCCAAGGACATCGCCTCCAGCCCCTGCGCTGCCGACTTCGTCGATGAGGTCGACCTGCCCGGCTACAACGTCCCAACACGCGCCAATCACGACGCGATGCACCAACTGGCACAGCTGGTCAACCGCTCGCGCCGTCCGCTGCTCTACGTTGGCCACGGTGCGGTGATCGCCGATGCCGGTCGCGCCATCACCAATTTGGCAGAAAAACTCCAGGCCCCGGTGGTCAACACCCTGCTGGGCAAGGGAGCGATGAGCGAAGAGCACCCCTTGAACCTGGGCATGCTGGGCATGCACGGCACCGCCTATGCCAACAAGGCGGTGGAGCACTGCGACCTGATCATGGCGATCGGCTCGCGCTGGGACGACCGCATCACCGGCAAGGTCAGCGAGTTCTGCGCCGATGCGATCAAAATCCACATCGACATCGATGTGGCCGAATTCAATAAAATCATCAGACCGGATCTCAGCGTGGCTGGCGACGCCCGCCTGGTCATCGAAGACCTGGTCCCGCTGGTCGGACAGCTCGAAACCAAGGACTGGCTGGCCCGCTGCGACGCTTGGCGCAAACAATATCCGCTGAAAGCACTGAAAAAAGGCGGCCTACAGGCACAGTTCGTGTTGCATCGCCTACACGAACTCACCGGTGGCGATGCTGTTATCACCACTGATGTCGGCCAGCACCAGATGTGGGCGGCGCAATTTCTGCGCACCAAACACAACCGACACTGGCTCTCTTCCGGCGGCGCCGGCACCATGGGCTATGGCTGGCCGGCGGCCATCGGCGCCAAATTCGCCCGCCCTGACCAAGAGGTCTGGGCCGTGGTTGGCGACGGCGGTTTCCAAATGACCCTCTGCGAACTGGCAACAGCACAGATCAATAAATGCGCGGCCAAGGTATTGATCCTCAACAACAGCTACCTCGGCATGGTCCGGCAATGGCAGGAATTGTTTTTCGACAACCGTCTCTCTGGCGTCGACCTCGAAGGCAATCCCGATTTCGTCAAACTCGCCCAGGCCTATGGCGTCAAGGCCTTCCGCATCAAACGCCAGGCGGATGTCGACAAGGTACTGAAAGAAGCCATCGCCTATCAGGACGGTCCGGTGGTGGTGGAGGCCGTTACCACCAAGACCGACAACGTCTTCCCTATGATCCCCGCTGGCGCGACCTATTCCGACATGATTACCGAAGCGCCCAAACACCAGATGGCCAAGCCGACCGGGTCGACCTGACCTTGTCACCATCGTTGCTTGCATCAGAGGGGGCGCTGCCCCCTCGCGACATCCGTCGCACCCGCCAACCGGGCTCCAGCCCCACGCTCCTCAGTCGCGACCTGCGCGGGCGTTTTTCGCTCGCCTGGTGACCGAAAAGGATGTCCGAATCCGATCCTTGATGGACTCATCACCATTATTACCAACCTGCCAACCAGCTAACCAGCTAACCAGCTAAGGTACTCACATGACCACCGCCAGCATGCAAGCTCACACCCTTTCGCTCTACGTGCGCAACCAGCCGGGCGTCCTGGTGCGCGTGGCCCTGGTGTTCTCCCGCCGCGGCTTCAATATCGACAGTCTGATTGTCTCGCCTGGCGCGCAGACCGAATTCTCCCGCATGACCATCACCGCTACCGGCGATCCCGATGGCCTGGAACAAATCGTCAAGCAACTGGCCAAATTGGTCGACGTGGTCCATGCTATCGACCACACCGGTCAGGATGCGGTCGAAACGGAACTGGCCCTGATCAAGGTCCGCATCGGCATCACCGACCGCACCCCGGTGCTACAGATCGCCGAACACTTCAAAGCCAAAGTCATGGACTTCGGCGCCGATTCGCTGGTCATGCGTATGCATGGGACCTCGCAGAAACTCGACAATGCGGTCGAATTGCTGCGCGGTTTCGACATCATCGAACTGGTCCGTTCGGGCAAGATGCTGATGGCGCGCGGCAGCAACATCACCTGAGCATCACACGCACACCAAGCCGGCTTCATGGAAAGCAGCCAACACCTCGCTCGGATAATCCATCGCTCGAGGTGCCTGCCATTCCGGACCAGGGCAGGCCCGCTGCAAAAGATGTGCACTGTCCGCAGTGAGCGCCAGCACCTCGCCACATTCATCACCAATCAACCAGTCACCGGCCTGGCAAACGGGGGATTCACCCAGCCAGACCACACGTTTATCGGGCGACCACTGCCAATCCGCCAATAATTGAGCAATCGCGCTGTCATCCACAAGCGGATACGGCACCACCTGTTCAAACCAGATCGATACCGGCTCCTGCATCGCTTCGCCTTGCAGCCACGCTCGCATGGCGGCATGCAATGCCGGACCAATACTATCGATATCGGCCGCATCGACCTCGACAGCCGACAATCCAAGCAACATCAGACAAAGAAGATGGGTCCCTCAGAGGTCGAATTCGGCACGAATCCGATAAGAGCCAGGCGAGCGCGTCCAAGCGCGAGGACCTGCGGTCCGCACCTCCGACCGAGGCCGTGCGGGTGTGCGACGGATGTCGCGAGGGGGCAACGCCCCCTCTGAGGGACGCGTCATAAGAAGCTGAGCTCGCAAAAAATTCGGGAAGAAAAAGTTGTTTTTGCGGGCTCAGCTTCTGGGGTCCGAGGGGCTTGCCCCTCGAGGTAAGGGCCCGTCAAAAAATAAACATTACATTTCGCTTGATCTTTTGCCGCCC
>CAYONM010000151.1:0-9441 GCA_964405325.1 uncultured candidatus Brocadiaceae bacterium
GGGGGGGGGGGGGGGGGGGGGGGGGGGGGGGAAAAAAGGGGGGGGGGGGGGGGGGCCGCCTGGTGTTTCTGGTTCCGCGCCGGTTGGTGTTGCGGTCGAATCGGCAAGAACCTCGTAGTTGACGGTGATATCCTGTTCCAGGGAGACAGGGCGTCGGTCCGGGTCTTCCATGGTCAGGACGAAGTAGCCATTGAAGTCCGGCTCGCCAGCATGTTCGCCGACGTCGATATCCATGTAGAGATCGTCGTCTCGGATGATGGCGTAGCTGGCCTCGGTTGGACGGACGAAGTAGTCGCTCTCGATGACATGCAGGGTGATCTGCTCGCTGCCTTCTGCCTCGTTGTCGTATTCCCAGACAGCCGACTCCCCGTCCTTGATGATGTTGGGTGGCGTGAGGGTGCGTGTGGGATCATCCTCGCTGCTAGGATAGTTTTTGGTCAGATTGATGGGGTATACGCGAATCAGGACCGTGTTGTTGTTGCCGCCGGGCGAGAAGACGCGGAACGAATTGGTCTGATCTGACCATATTTCGGTGTAGATGATGCGCCACCAGCCAGCTCCCGAGAGGCCATCCTGGACGAAGATCTCATAGTCCGTACCGCCATCTGGGTGCGGGATGGCAGAACCTTCCATGTTGATTTCTGCCCATTGGGCTTCGGTGCGAGTGAAGGAAACTTGGAACTCGGCATAGGGTCGACCGGTTGCGCTTGTTGGTCCATCGACCGTGACCTGCGGGAAGGTGGTGATGGTGATTTTCGACTCGTCGTCCTTGATGGTGATGGTCGCGCTGCCTTCCAGGGCGATGTCGTAATTGTTGATGACTTCGACGATGGTGATGGTGACATCGCGAAAGTTATCGGCGTTGATGATTTCATCGTTAATGGGTCGGATCAATAATTGAACCGAAGTCGAGCCGTCAGGAATGGTGACCTGGTCCTGTTGCAGGGAGGAGCCATCAGACAGGAAGATGCTGGCCGATTCGGCGCCGGTGCCACTGACGGCGAGACGCACTTGCAGGTTGCCAACGGAGTTGGTCCGGTTGACGGTCATGACGCCATCGGCGCCGCTTTCAAGGATTCTGGTGGCACCTTCGACTCGAATCGAAACCACATCATCGCCGCCGCCGATGGAGTCATTATCCATCAGCATGAGGTTGAAGGAATTGTTGCGAGGGACAAAGAGCTCGATGGTTTCGTTACCTTCGCGTAGGGCGTCGTCGATGGGTTCGGCGGTGAACCGGATGGTGGCCACGCTTGGGATCAGGCCGATTACGGTGATGGGATCGATTTGCGTTCCAACCCCATTTGGTGGCGTGACTGGAGCAGCGATGGCGGCGCCAGCGCTGTCCAAGAGTTGATATCGTAGCGTGTAGTCTTGGGCGTTGAGAGGGTCTTCGGTGCTGGCAGCCACATCAAAGTTCGCTTCGCCACCAATCAGGACGGGGAACTGCGCGCTGGTGCTGGCTCCGGTCCAGTCCAGCGTCATGTCAATCTGGCCGGTGGTTCCACCTTCGACGCCAGCAATGGCATCGTCGCGTTCGATAAACAGCTTGGGCTCATCGTCGAGGATGTAGATGGTGCCGGGTGTGCCAGATTGACCCTCATACTTGGTGGTCAGGGTGATGGTTTCGCTGTCTTCGATATTGCTGTCATTCTCGGCAGTCGCAGCTATGCCGATGAAGGCATTGGCTTGAGTCACCTTCAATGTGGCGGTTTTCTCAATGGTGCCGTCTGGTTGGAGGACATCCTCGGCGGCCGCTCCGTCATTGAAATTGTCATCGGAGCCATCGCTGTAACCCAGGTCGGCTGGTGTCTCGTCCAGGGTGCTGAGTTTGTAATCTGTTGTATAGGTGGCACTGCCGGTGATGACAAAATCCATCAGGGTGCCAACGGCAGGGTCGTCCGACCAGTCCACGGCCCAGTACCCCACGGAATTGAGGTTCTCTCGCTGGTCGTTAGCTAGATTGTCTGATGTCACGTCGGTGTGTTCAAAAGCGTTGTCGCGATAGCTGAACGTGGCTCTGGGTTCGTCATCGTGCAGCTGGAGCTCGAAATCGTCGTTGGTGCGAGCGTTGCCGGTGATGTTCATCCGCAGGGTGCTGCTGCCATCGACCCAGTTGTCGTTGATGCCGACAATGGTGACAAAGAATTCGAGATCGGCGGTGGCGAGCAGATTGGCAGGGAGATTGGTTACGGTGAATCGTGCCGTTGTTCCTGCCGTACCGTCCAAGTCGACATCAAAATCGCCTGCAGCGGCGCCGTCTACGAGATCAGTTGTTTGAGAGGTCCAGTTGCCAGGGGCGGCGCCGTCGGGAAGCGTCGGCGGATCATTCATGGTGTAGTAGGCCTTGAAGGTCTGACGCCTGTTGGCATCAGCGCCACGATCGTCACCAGTATCATAGGACACGGCGCTGTTGCCCCAATTGATGGTAAAGGAGTAGTTGTCGGTGGCAGTGGCGACGGTGGTGGACCGGATCAGCACGCGAAGCGTGGCTCGGCTTGGGGCTGAGCTGCTTTCAGTCACGCCAAGAGACTCGTCACCCACTGCGGTCAGGTCTTCGATGGTAATCGTTCGCTCTACTGCTTGAGTGTTGACTGCAGCGATGCTGAGCAGCCCACAGCTGAGGAGGAGGACGTGCCGAGGCATGGCCATGTTCCTTGGGAGGTCTGTGCCCAGTTTGACTGATGGGCAGAGAAGAAAGGGTCAAGACTCTCGGCAACACCGCTTCGGGCAAGTTGCAACTGGAGCATGTGACGCGGTGAAGCATACGTGCTGAAACCCATCAGGGCCAGCTCCAATCTGAGGAGCGTGCGCTTGGGGGGCAGAGTGTCTCAGTCAAGCGCGGCAATCCCCCTGACTGGCCGCAACAGGGACTCGCCTAGTGGACACCCTAGGGTGAAGTCTTTGTCTTACACACCCCGCCGCGTCACCGGCCTGTCACGTTGAGTCAATGCTGACAAGGCCATAGAACAGCCGGTCCGCTGCACTGAAATGAGGAGTGCTCCCGTGGCTGTATCCTTTCGTCCCCTGCTCCTACTGCCCCTGGCCCTGCTCCTTTTGGTCTCGGCCGGCTGTGAGCGCAAGTCGACATCAAGTGATCCTGCTGGGCCTGTTGACCCGCCTACGATTTCGAATTTCTTTGAGGTCCAGTATCTTGGCGAGGAGGTACGGACCATTGCTACGGTCGAGGCTCCTGATCCCTCGGCGACGGTCGTGCGGGGTACGGACTTTGAGCGCGTCTCACCTCGTGATGACGGCGGTAGGGTCCGCTCGTTTCAGTTCTATAATGGGCGATCCCTCAACGTTGCTCTGGATGGCGATCTGGTGCTCCAGGGAAGCTCTGCCTTTCAGCTGGAGCAGCCAGTGGTGTCCTCTATTGGTCCCGGTCAGACAGCACCGTTTTCCATAACCTTTATGCCGTCAGACTTGCGTGAGTACTCAGCCACTCTGACCGTGAATTTCACGCCTAATGGGGGTGAATCCACTCAGTTCAACATCGAGTTGTTTGGCCGTGGAGGATTTGGTCCGGATGATGTCGTGCTGAAGGTCTATGGCGGATTGGATCAGGCCGAAATCACTTCGGGTGAAGATCCTGTGGCCGAGAAGGGCTCCGCGTTTGGTTCGCTCAATCGTGAGGTCGTGTCGCTTGCCGCAGAACTCCCTCAGTCCATCTTTACCATAGCCAATGATGGTGGTGGGGATATGTCTATCGAACTATCTGTCGTTGGCGATTCTGCTGAGGATTTTCAGCTGATTCCTGCGGAGATGCCGCAAACGCCGTTGGGTGGTTTTAGTACGACCTCATTTACGGTTGAGTTCCGTCCAAGTTTGACTTCTGGCAAGGATCCGCGCGAGGCGGTCATCCAGATTGTGACCAATGATAAGCTCTACGATGAGTCTCCCTACTTTGAGGTGCCGTTGACAGGACGCGTGGTGCAGTCGGACATCGGCGTGGAGTCTTTGGATGTTAATTTGGACAACGCGGTTGTGTTGACGAGTGGAGCGGTCCCCAGTGTTGAAGATAGAACGGACATGGGTCGGATCCCGGTTGGCAGCATCGGTGCCTTGACGCTGCGTATCGTGAATGCAGGTACGGCGGAATTGACACTCTCCGATCTTCCGCCGATCGGCATGTCGGGTCCAGACGACCAACGGGAGCGCTTCTGGGTCAACACGGGTGATCTGGATATTGATTTGCTGCCAGGTGAGAGCTCCAACTTCCAGGTGTTGGTGCGTCCTTTGGATAAGGGCGGGCTCAGTGCATGGGCAAACATCCTCAGCAACGATCCGAATCCTAGAGTTTTCACGATCAACTTTCAGGTAGAGGCGGTCGAGGCGGCGATTGGTGTTGAGCACTTTGGTCAGCCGGTTCCGTCGGTTGATGAAGATTATGTTTATTGGCGCACTTTGCCTTTGCACGATGAGGACGATCTCAATGGCAATGGCGACACGGAGGAGGTGTTGGAGCCTGCTACCATTCTGGAGACGAACGGGACCAGCTTTGGGCAGGCGCGGGTAAAGGGCAGAGAGCAGACCCGGAAATTCCAGATTGTGAACAATGGTTCCCGGACAATTGCACTTACAGGCACTCGCCCGGTGTCGTTGACTGGCGACCATGCTTCTGATTTTGTGGTGCTGTCACAGCCTGATCGGTTGACGATTGCTTCAGGTCAGTCGTCGGAATTCGAGCTGCTGTTCCGACCAGTGACCTATGGTGAGCGTCGGGCGGTTGTGGCCATTGAGTCGGACGATCCGGATGTACCGGTCTATCTGTTCCCGGTGCTCGGTCTGGGGATGGCGCCCGATTTGGAAGTCACCTTCAATGGTATCAAAATCGAGAACGGCGATCTCGAGCCGAGTCGCAACGATGGGACGCACCTCGGTGATGTCGGTGTAGCGACCGATGAGATCAACCGGGTCGGCATTTGGGCTTATCCGACTCGTTTCAGCGGTGTGATATCCTACTCAAGTCATGAGTTCACGGTGACGAATGTTGGTAATGCAGATTTGCATTTCACCGGCAGTCCCAGGGTGGAGATCTCTGGTGTCAACGCGCCTGTTTTTTCCACACCAGGTGTTGACGTTCCTGGGCAGAGCTGGGGTCTTGATGGTAGTCCGCAGCCTCGGACCAGCGTGCTGAAACCGGGCGAGAGTGATGTTGTCACAGTTGGTGCCAATCCGTCTAAGCAGGGCTTTGTGCAGGCGACGGTGACTGTTGGCAGTAACGATCCGAGCGATGACGAGGGTTACAGCTTCGCAGTCGGTGTTCGGGGTATCGATTCCTACCCGGTTATCCGTGGTGGAAACCTGTTGATCCCCGATCGTGGTGATATCGTTGGTAACGAGGATGTGCCGGAATCGGCTGCGGATCCGTATCGTTTTGAGGACCAGACCCTGTTCTTCGATCTCGACATTGGCTATGATGATGATGGTCGAGCAATTACGCATGGTCCGAACGATAGTTTCGGGACCACTTGGATCACTCGGGCAGGGCAGCATTTGGCAAGCCGCGGACAAACCTACACCTTCACACTTTCCAATGAGGGTAAGGATGACATTTTCATGGCTGGTATGGATGTGATCGACCTGCCGAGCGGGCGCATGTCTGATGCATTTGCAAATCTTGCGTTTCAAAACCCATCCATGTATGAGGCGGTCGGAACGGCGGCCGAGGTGCGAGATTTCGATTTCCGAGCTGGCGCCTTCATTCAATCCATGCCAGAGGAGGATGTCGCCAGCTTTGACGTGACGGTGAGCTCGGATGACATTTGGGATCTGTACGATGCACAGCGGGATCGGCAGGAGCGTGCGAGAGAGCAGACGGGTGATGAGTCCATCAATTATCGAGATATAGACAACATGCTCTATCTGGAGTTGGAGGAGGAACGGTCAGCTGCCAACGAGTTGACTCTGACTTCAGGAACAACTCGTGCTGTTTCCTATGAACGTCAGTTGCGTCTGTTTGTTACAGAGGCGGAATTCGCTCAGGTGACTGCGGAGCATCTGGTTGAATTCCGTCACAATGGTGGTGTCTGGAGGGTGGCCATCGATTCTTTGGAGGGGCCAACCGAGGAGACGCCGCTCAGTTCAATCCTGACGGTCGAGAATCATGTGCCAGCTAAGCCGTATGGGATCGTGGATGCTGATGGAACAGAGGTGTTGACCTTCGATGCTGCGCTGCCGCCGTCGGTCATGATCGAGGCTTATCGTGTCCGTGGCTATAGGACCGCCTTCAGTCAAAGTGTAGTGCCGGAGATCAGTGCCGTGTCGGTGGGTGACTACGCCGTGTTGGCGAATGGGGAGAAAGCGGCGATTACCAAGGTGGAGTCGGTGGATGGTTGGTTCGACACGGAAGTAGGCAGCTCGGGCGCTGCCGGAAGCGTGGTTGTCGCCTTGGAGACGCCGAATGGTGACATCTTTGCCGATACCGGCGGAGCACAGTTGCCGCTGTCGACCGAAAATTATTGGCGGAGTGCCAGCGTCGATTTGGAGCCGGAGGATGGGCAGCGGAAGGTCGTCACTGGTAATTTGGCGGAGGTCGAATTGTACGATGACGCTGACGAGCTTTTGGCGACGGTCTTGGCGCCTATTTTGATGATCGGCACAGCTGCGGATGACGATGATTTGTCCTGGATTGAGGTGTCCTTCGATTCCACTGCTGCTTCGGCTCAGGTGACAGAGATTCAGGACTCTTTGGGTAACGCTCTCCGGGAGTTCGATCCGGCAATCGCGGTGAGTCAGCGAGCGCATCGATATCGGTATTTGATGTATACCAGTGACGAGCTGCCGGAATCGGTTGATGGTCACAAGGTTGAGTTGGCAGATGGCAGGCTCATAGATGTGGTCGAGTTCGATGACGAGAATCGCTTTCTGGAGACTGCCCTGCATAGTGCTGGAGCCAACGAGGATGCGTCGGCTGTTCGGGCTCTGGACAAGAACGGTACTCCGATTGCATCCCTCTATTCGCTCGGACTGTTGCGTTTCGCGCTCTCTGATGTTTGGGTACATTGTGAGGCGAATACGCTCGGCGGTGTGCGCGAAAAGATGGGCTTATTTATCGGTCGGGCGGATCGCGAGGGGACCAATACCAATGCGGAGCGATTGGTTCGGATTCTCGAGGTTGATGAGGAGGAGAGTAGTTTACGTGTGCCCTATCCCTTCCTGTTCACCGATGGTCTGTTTGGAACCTTGGCGTCGGAGCCGTTCTATGTCACTCGGTATACGGAATTGCGACCGGGAGATACGATCAGCATGGATGAGGTCCGCATTGAAGGTGAGCATGTGCTCAATTCTGATCGTGATTTTACCGTGAAACGAGTTGGCTATCGGTATATACAGCTGGAAGAGCCGGTTGTTTCGACCTACTGGAAAGAGGGCGAGGCGAGCCTTGGGAATGCGGCTGTGATCTCACAAGTGGTCGATATGGAGGCCAGTGAGGGCGATGTCAAATTGATCATGACAACCAGACTGTCGGATCCTGAGTACGATCTGATTGATGGGCAGCTGAACCGGATTACCTTCACCGACAGTGATTCGCAGAATCATATGCTGTCCTATGTTGATGTCAAAGCGGATGAGGAGACCAGTCGGGTAACGATTCCGTCGGTGATGTTTGATGAAGTTGGCCTGGAAGTTCCTGACAGCGTCGAGTTTCGCACTGTCAGGTTGAACATCGATTCAGGTGAGATGGATAAGATCGTTCATGATGCGGAGGTGATCGTTGGTGATTTGGATCCCTATGTGCCAGTAGCTGGTGGCTTGGATCGTAACAACCAGATCATCGAGCTAGATGAGGAGTCTGGGGGGCGTTCGATTGGTCACGTGATTGGTAGCGAGAGTCCCTGGGCGAGTTTGGCGGGCGGATCTGTGCAAATCGAAGCAATCGATTTCGATCCGATCACCTTCATTTCACATACTCCGTCAACGGGCGTGCGTTCGAATGTTGATCTGAATGTTGCCAATTCAAGCGAGCTGGATGGCATTGTTGCCGGTAGCCAGGTGATTCTCACGGTCAATAACGATGATTATACGTATCGAGTCATCTCCACGCCAGCCTCAGGTGCCACGTCGATTCGCGTGCAGTTAGAGTCAGGTGAAGACTTCGATCTGGGGCTCCTGCCCTGGAGTGCATTGGACTATCCGATAACGGCAAGTGTTGAGCGCGTGTTGCCACGGTCGTATTCAGTGCTCGAACTTGATCCAGGCTTGCCCATGTTGGTATTTCCGGATTCACAGAGTCTTGCTGGAGTTTTGCGCGGATCGGCCATCTCGATCGACTATCAGTATGAGGTGACGGTGCTTGAAGGTGGTGTGCCGGTGACGCGTACTTTTGAGGGTGTGTTTATCTCCACGGTACGTCAAATAGATGCCGAGCGGAATGGTCTGGTGCTGGCCGACGACGTGAATCCTGCATTGCCGCCGTGGAACGATGATTCTAGTATCGAGGGGGTGACCGTTCAGCGTTCCGAGCTGACGCCTTTGGTTCGAATGGTCAAAACAGGTTCGCGCGCGGCGATCAATCCGCGCAGTCGCGAAATCGGATTTAACTCTAGCAATGAAGATCTCACGGGGATCGAGCCGGGTTCTCGATTCTTCATTTCAGATTGGCCGCAGTCATTCACGGTAGCATCGGTCGATACAGATCTCGCTCGAATTACGATTAGAGAAGGAATCGACTTCAATTCGCTGCCGTGGAGCAAATTAGGCTCGCTATTTGGAATGTCGTTCTTGACTGCTGAGGAAGTGGCCTTCACCGTTCCTGGTCATGCGGTCTCGACGATGCCTCTTGGGCATTCGATTTCCGAGACTGGTTATATCCGAGAGCGAGATGCGAAATTGACGAATGTCATCAGCGGCGTCGAGGCGGGCGAGACCGTCGAGTTTGGTGTGACGGTTCAGCCCCGTTCTACCAACCAGGGTGATGGCTCGCATCGCTATGTGGACTTCTATATGGTGCACAACTCCAGTCGATCAGCGGCGAACGATCCGGATGGTAATCCTGTTTACAATTTCCGGATGCGGTTCAATGAGGTGGAGCTGTATCCGCAACTGTTCTATCGAGGCGTTGCTGGTGAATCGAAGCTGGATGTCTCTGCTCCGATACCCGATGACGCAAATTTCCCGATACGCGCCAAGGGAACCTTGTTTGATGATACTGGCGTAGGGTCCTCAACTACCCATCTGTTCCGTTTGTATAATGAGTCCAGGGCGACTGGCGATCTCCGTCTTACCGATGTCACGGGAGGATTGATTTCCCTTGCTGGCGCCAATCACGAGATGTTCCAGGTCGATGTGTCTGGGGATGATAATGATGAGAATGGATTGATGGTTCTGGCTCCGGGTGAGTATATCGACTTCACGGTGACCTTTGCTCCCTCTACGCCTGGGATGAAGGAGACCGTGCTCCAGATACCGACCAGTGATGGGCAGCAGGCGATCTAC
>CAYONM010000152.1:0-9247 GCA_964405325.1 uncultured candidatus Brocadiaceae bacterium
CTCTCAACCCACCCCGACCCGAAGCGCGGAGGAATCCCTCATGTCTGAAGTTACCTACCTGGGTATCGATCTCGGCACCAGCCGGACCTCGATCACATCATCCACCGGCGTGCGCGAGACCGTCTGGTCCTATGTCGGTTATCCGAAGGATCATGTCGCCAAGAAAAAGATGGGCGGTCGTGACATCATCTACGGCAAGGAAGCCGTGGAAAACCGCATGTCGCTGCGCCTGTACCGGCCCTTGGCCGGTGGTTCCATCAAAAAGAAGGGCGCGACCGACGACCCTGATACCAAACGGGCGGTGAAAGACCTGCTGGAATACGTGGCCTCGCTGGCCCAGGTGCAGGCGGGTAACACCGTGTACGCGGTGATCGGCGCTCCGGCCGAAGCCAGCGTGCAGGGCAAGGCCACCATTATCGAGTCGGCTGCCGACTGCATTGATTCGGTAATTGTCTGTTCCGAGCCCTTCTCCGTGGCCTACGGCCTCGACTTCCTCGACGACACCCTGGTGATCGACATTGGTGCCGGTACCTGCGACCTCTGTCGTGTGCACGGCACCATGCCCGAGCCCGAGGACCAGCGGACGCACGAGGTGGCCGGTGACTCCATCGATGAGACTCTGGCTGGTCTGATCAAGGAGACCTATCCGGAAGCCCAGTTCAGCATCAACATGGTGCGGGCGTTCAAGGAGAAGCATTCCTCGGTCAGTCAGAATATGGACACCGCCATCGTCACCATGCCCGTTGCCGGTAAGCCCAAGGAATTCGAAATCACCGAGTTGGTCTACAAGTCCTGTTATACCTTGGTGCCGCCCACGGTCGCCGCCCTGCAGGACCTGATCGCCACGTACGATCCGGAATTCCAGGCGAAGATGCGTGGCAATATCCTGCTTGGTGGTGGTGGTAGCCAGATCCGCAGCCTCGGCCGTGCCATCGAAATGGCCCTGGAAGAGTATGGTGGTGGCAAGGTTACCACGGTTGAAGAGCCGCAGTATGCTGGTTCCAATGGTGCCTTGAAGATCGCCTTGGATATGCCCGAGGAATACTGGAAGGAATTCAGCGCGGCCAATTCCAGCACCAGCAGCAGCGAGAGCGAGGCCGAGGCCTGATCGGCGGCACGGCAAGCAGCACTCCAAAAAAGGGCGCCCGGTCGGGCGTCCTTTTTTTTATTCCGATGCAGTCGACTGCCGACAGGCGATCACCCAGCGGCATGCCGGTGTCCTCGTTCTGGTCCTCGTCTACTCCCGGTCTTCGTCCGGTTCGGCTGGGCGGGGTTCCTTGGCCTGTAGGCCGCTGTCGTCGTTGTTGCCCGACTCTTCAGTCAGGATCACCCAGTCGATCGGGTGTAGGCCGCTGTCCTCGCCCGTGTCGTCGCTGTCGGTGGCCGGTGGGGGCTTGGTGACTGGCGGTAGTGGCGTTGGTGGCCGATGGCGTGGGTCCACCGCGCGCATGGCGCCTGAGCGCGAGCCCAGGCGGGGGGTCGTCTGATCGCGACCACGACGCACGCGGATGCTGGGCGGCACTGCCGGCTTGGCGCTGGCGACCGTGGTCAATGGCGCTCGTGGAGTCATACCAGTTGGCAGTGCAAATCGCTTGGTGTCGATCCGTTCGTTTTCCAGCGCCTTGCCTTCCAGGAAATTCTGGACCCAGGGATTGTCGCTGGCACGGACCTCGTCCGGGGTGCCGTCCACCACAATACGGCTTTGATCCAGCATGATGATGCGATCGGCAATGGTCAAAGCAGAGCCCATATCATGGGTTACCACCACACTGGTCACCGCCAGCTGCGCCCGCAGTCGGAGGATGATCTGATTGATCACGTCGGTGGTCAATGGATCCAGTCCGGAAGTGGGTTCGTCATACAGGACAATGGGCGGGAGGTCGACGATGGCGCGGGCCAGGCCGACGCGTTTGCGCATGCCACCGGACAATTCGGCCGGATATTGCTGTAAGGTGTGTGCGAGGCCGACCATGTCCAAGCGCTTGCGGACGGTATCGTAGATCTGTTGTTCGGGAACGCCGCGTTGGAATAGCGGAAAGCCGACATTTTCCAGGACCGTGAGCGAATCGAACAAGGCGGCGTTTTGAAAGACGTAGCCGATGTCACGACGGAAGCGAAGGCGTTCGGATTCGCGCATGCGGTGGACATCGCGTTCCAGTACCAGCACCCGTCCTTCAGAGGGATCCATAAGCCCGACAATGGTCTTCAGTGTGACGCTCTTGCCGGTGCCAGAGCGGCCGAGGATGGCCACGGTTTCACCCTTGCGGACTTTGAAGCTGATCTGATCCAGCACGGTGCAACGGCCGAATCGCTTGCTCAGCCTGTCCACCTCGATGACGGTGCGGCCATAGCGTTGCGTTGTTAGCCGGCCCGAGCTCTTCATGTCGCTGCGGCTTCCGCTTGCTGTCGCCAGGTGGCATGGGCGCGCTGGAGTCGATCGGGGAGTCCGTTCGCTGGCGTGCCGGCATTGAATTGTGGCTGTAACAGGGTGGCAGTGGGGTGTCCGCGGTCCAGCCAGCCGGCATCGTGTTCCTGTTCGCCTGGCGGTACCACGAATTCACCGCGCAGATGCCAGAGCACGCGGCCCTGCTGATTGCGCAGTGCCTGGTAGCGTTCATCGAAACCTGCACGACCCTGGCTGCACCATTGCAGATCCAACCAGTCTGCCACCGGGCCAGCAGGAAGGTTCAGATTGAGCACGCGACCGGCAAATCCGGGTTGGCGGATCAGTGACGCAAGCACCTGTGCGGCATAGTTGGCGCTTTCCTCCAGGTCGTTCTCGCCCAGAGCCTGACTGATGGCAACCGCTGGCAGCCCTTCCATGGCTGCTTCCATGGCGGCTGCGACCGTGCCGCTGTAGAGCAGGCTGCGACCGACGTTGGGGCCATCATTGATGCCACTGACCACCAGACGCGGGCTGCTGGTGCAGAGGACCTTCAGGCCGACCTTGATGCAGTCGGTGGGGGTGCCGTCGATGGCAAAACCAAAAAAGTCACCATCGGCCAGTGGGGTAATCGTCAGACCTCGATCCAAGGTGATCGCGTGGCCGCTGCCGGAGCGTGCTTCCGTGGGCGCCACCGCCAGCACCGGCTGCTTGGTCAGGCGCCGCAGTTGCTGATACAGGTGGCGGAGACCGGGAGCGTGGATGCCATCGTCGTTGATCAACAGGATCATGGTGACCGATCGCTTGCTGGAGGAGTGGTCGGGTAGCCGCAGAACAGTATTTGGCCGACCTCGTAGCATGAAGTCAATTCGTGAGTTGTGTCAGGTCTCGTCGCCAGTGCCGCGGCCGCGTTCTGAGTAGCTCTCGAGTTTGCGGTACAGGGTCTTCACGCCGATTTGCAGC
Source organism: uncultured candidatus Brocadiaceae bacterium (assembly GCA_964405325.1). Taxonomy (GTDB): domain Bacteria; phylum Planctomycetota; class UBA11346; order UBA11346; family UBA11346; genus CAYONM01. The sequence continues at coordinate 3,347 of CAYONM010000152.1, forward strand.
AGTCGGGCGGTCTTGCTCTTATTGCCTTTGCAGTGGGCCAGGGTTGCCAGCACCACGCGGCGTTCGATCTCATCCAGAGGGAGGCCGACCAGGGCGGCAACGCAATCGCTCTCATCACCGCTGTTGCAGTGGGCTTCTTCGGTCGGCGTGGCTGGCTTGCTGGTGGTGCTGCTGCTGCTTGGGTGGTCCGGTTTATGATCCAGATCGGTTTGCAGCAGATGCTGCCAGGGTTCCGGTTGCAGAAAATCGGCTAAAATCGTATCGCCGGGAGACAGGACGAAGCATTTCTCGACGGTATTTTCCAGTTCGCGGACATTGCCGGGCCAGTCCATGCGGCGGACGGCTTGCAGTAATTCTTCCGATGCCTGTTTCTTGCGACCGTGTTTCCGGTTGAGGCGCTCAATGAAATGCTGGGTCAGCAGTGGAATGTCTTCGCGGCGCTCGCGCAGAGGCGGCATGGTAATGTTGACCACGTTCAGGCGGTAGTACAGGTCCATGCGGAAGTGGCCGGCCAGTACATCCTGCTTGAGATTGCGATTGGTGGCGCAGATCAACCGGATGTTGGTGTGGAGGTCTTCGGTGCCACCGACGTGCTGGAAGCTGCCGTCTTGCAGCACCCGCAGGAGCTTGACCTGACTGTCCATCGGCATTTCGCCGATTTCATCCAGGAAAACACTGCCGGTATCGGCCAACTCGAATTTCCCGCGTTTCTGTTGCAAGGCGCCAGTGAAAGCACCACGCTCGTGTCCGAACAATTCGCTCTCCAGCAAATCGCGCGGAATTGCGGCGGTATTGATTTTGATCAAGGGGCGTTGGCTGCGCCTAGACAGGGCGTGTACCGCGTCGGCGATCAATTCCTTGCCGGTGCCGCTTTCACCCTCGATCAACACGGTCGCGCCGGAGTCTGCGACTTGCCGGATCAGTGCCTTTACCTGTTTAATGACGCCGGAGGAGCCGATGATCCGGGTCAGGGCTTCGTCGTAGCCCAGTTCCCGGCGCAGGGCCTGATTTTCTCGATTCGCATGCGCCAGTCGGCTGGCGCTTTCGATGGTTGCCTTGAGTCGTGCCAGATCGACCGGTTTCGTCAGATAATTGAAGGCACCTTGTTTGATGGCAGCGACGGCAATCTCTTCGGAACCGTGACCGGTGACCAGAATCCAGGGAATAGTGCCATGGCGTTCGTGTGCCAATTCCATGACTGCCAGACCATCGAGATTCGGTAATTTGAGATCGCACAGCACAATATCGACGCTGGCGGCGGTCAGTTTCGCCAAGCCTTCCTCACCGCTGTTGGCGGTCAGGCAGGTATGGCCTTCCATGGACAGGATGTCGTCGTAGGTATCTCGATTGGTTGGATTATCGTCGATGATCAGAATGGTAGCCATGGGTATCCAATGGGAATCAGGCGTCGTGGACTTCGGCGTCGGTTTCGATGGTTGGTATCGGTAATTCGTCTAGTGGCCGCGCCGGGCCGAGGGTGGTCGGGAATTCGATGCTGAAGCTGACGCCTTGCTCCAGGCTGGAGCTGACCGTGATGGCGCCGTGATGCAGCTCCACCAGGCGTTTGACAATCGCCAGTCCCAGGCCGGTGCCGCCTTCCTTGTTGGAGAAAAAGGGATCGAAGAGATGGGCGGCCTGCCCGGCGTTGAGTGCGGGGCCGTTGTTGGCGATCATGACGCGCATGGCGTCGCGGCCGTTGCGCGTAACGATCAGGATCCGGCGATCCTGTTCGCGTGATTGCAGGGCGTCCACTGCATTCAACAGGATGTTCCTAAAAATGCTGATCAGGTGATCGCGATCGGCGCCGATGGCATACAGGGCCGGATGCAGGCGCAGATCCAGACGGATGTCGTACTGATTGCAGATTTCCTGCATTTCCTGGGACAATTCGATCAGCACTTCGTTGACATCGATGCGATCGTGTTCGGCACGACCCGGCCGGGCGTAGGCCAGGAAGCTGGTGACGATATTATGCAGTTGCTTGGTGCCCTCATTGATGCGCTCCAATCGGCGCAGTGTACGTTTGGGCTCGAGCGTGTCCTGCTGACATTGTTGCAGTAGCATTTCCACCGTCAGGGAAATGGCTCCCAGAGGATTTTTCAGTTCATGCACCAGGCCACTGGCCAACTGTCCCAGCTCGGCCAAACGATCTCGATGAGCTGGGTCCTGTGGCAGGGCGAAGCCGAAGATGTTGTTGTTCTGGTTGGTGTCGTTCATCGCCTGAGGATCCGACCGGCGAGTCCGGTTTCCTTTTTGAAGTCCTTCTCCAGGCCCCGCAGTTTGCGACGCAACAGGCCCAGTTGCAGGGGGCTGAGGTGATCCACGAAGAGGACGCCGTCGAGATGATCCTTTTCGTGTTGGGTTACGGTTCCCAGGAAGTCACCGGCAGCGATGTCGAAGTGCTCTCGTTGTTCCTGGCCATTCAGATCCTGGTAGACCAGATCGAATGCGTTGAAGCGGGCCACCTTGGCCCAGATGCCAGGTACGCTCAGGCAGCCCTCTTCGAATACGGATTCGCCGCTGCCGTTTTCAATGCGTGGATTGATGAACACCCGCGGGTCGCCCGCTTGGCCGTCCTTGGTCTGGTGGTCGGTGGCGAAGAACTGTTGGGTGATGCCGACCTGCGGTGCCGCCAGGCCAACGCCCTTTTCAGCGTACATGTGTGCCCACATCCGGTCGACCACCTCACGCAGGGCGTTGTCGAAGCGGGTGACCACCTGGCAGGGTCGCCGCAAGCGGGGGTCCGGGTAATGGAGGGTGGTCAAATGAAAGGGGTAAGGATATGCGTCAGTCACGGCGGCTGCCTACGTCTGTAACTTGTGGGTTGCCTTGTAGGCTATAGACTCCTCTATAAACGCAACCAGATTGCATCGGATTGACCCATTTTTGAGGAATAACCTGTCATGGTGGACCTGACAAAGCATTTGGACCGCGCGGCCAAAGCCATTAAAGGGCGTAACTACGACTTGGCCATCCAGGTTTGTCTGGAATGCCAGGAGGTCGATCCAGGTAACATCGACAACTACAAGGTATTGTTGGACGCGGCTCGTCGGCGTGCCAAGGAAGGTGGCAAGAAGAGCCTGTTTGGTCGATTGGGGGTGTTCACCAGCAAGTTGTCCAAGGACCCGAACAAGCGACTCACGGCGGCCGTGAAGGCGCTGAGCTCTGGCCCGGATGAGAAGTCCCTGGTCCAGGTGGGCAATTGCGCGCGTGATGTGTTCGAGGCATCCAAGGTCAAGCACATGGCCGATGCGGCGATCTTCTTCTACGAGGAGGTCCGGCGTGGTGGTCTGTTCAACGAGCAGGTCCTGTGGAATATCGGTCACATGTACCATGCCCGTTTCAACCAATCCAAGGAACCCGAGTTTCTCGAGAAAGCCATCGCTGCCGTTGCCGAGTTGCGCAAGAACAATCCCAGTCATCCGGATGCCGGCCGCACCCTTCAGAACTGGGAGGCCCTGCGCTCCATGACCAAGCGGGTCGACTCGGCTGGTGGTGGCGACTACCGTTCGCAGCTGGCCTCCGACGACAGCGCCAAGAAGAACGAGGTCATGGGTCGTATCATCCGGACCCGTGAAGACGCTGAGGAGGTGTTGGCCTTCGTTGATGGTGATCTCAAGGAGGATCCCAAGAACAAACAGCTCTGGCAGAAGAAGGGCGATGTACTCAAGCGCATCAACGAATTCGAAAGAGCCCAGGAGGCCTTCGAGCAAGCGGTGGCCATCGATACCCACGACTTCAATCTGCAGATCCAGGTCGGTGACTGTAAAATTGCTCTGGCCAAGCAGGCCGTGGAAGCAGCGAAGCGGGATGGCGGCGACGAATCCGATGCCCGCAAGGCACTGATGGAACTGGAGATCGCCGAATATCGCAAGCGGATCGAGCGGCAGCCCACCGAGGGTTGCCATCGTTATCATCTGGGCGTACGTCTCTTCCACAGCGATGACATTGACGGTGCCGCCACCGAGTTGCAAAAGGCTGTTGGTGATGCCCGTTTCAAGCGACAGGCACATCGCTACTTGGGCATGGCTTTCGTGAAGAAGGGTCTGAACGATTTGGCTATCGACCAGTTCTCGTCCTACCTGGCCGCCACCGACGACGATCACGACGCCGAGGCTAAGGACGTGCTGTACAATCGAGCACGCCTGCTTGAACAAGCGGGCAAAGCCGATCAGGCCAAGGCCGACTACCGACACTTGGTGGAAATCGACTTCCAGTTCAAGGATGCGGCCGACCGGCTGGGCAAGCTGTAGTGATACCGAATAGATCTGCCTTCAAAAAGGACGCTCATCGAGATGAGCCTCAGCTTCGGGGTCCGAGGGGCTTGCCCCTCGATGTAAGAGCCAAAAACTGGGCGTAGCCCGATACGATCGAGCCCGTGGGTTCCGGGCGGCGCCCGGTTGTCGGAATCGCGTTGGCGATTCCTATCAGAACCCATTCTGCGGCGCGATGGGGACGTTCCGGATACCGGTGTGATCAGATTGGACACTCGCGCTGCCTGTCATCGCTGTTAGCTTGCGCGGTTCATGACAGTTGCATCCCGTCCCCTGCCGGCCTGGCAGCCCGAGGCTGGCCGAGGCCATCAGGAATTCTCCTGGCGTAACTACCTGGCACATGCCCTGGAGGGGGGCTTGTTCGTTGGTGGTATTGCCTTCCTGGCTATGGAGACGGTGTTGCCGACCATGCTGAAGAGCTTGGGCGCTCCGGAGTATCTGATCGGCATCTCGCCGGTCCTGATGCTGTTGGGTTTCAATGTCCCTTCGCTGTTCACGGCCCACATTGCCGAAGGCCGCAGCCGGATGCTCCCCTTTTTGCGGATCACCGGGGTGTTCCAGCGTCTGCCATTTTTATTTGGTGCCTTGGCCTTGTGGTTGTTCGCCAATGATTATCCGATAGGGGTGGCGTATTTCGTCGGCCTGCTGCCCTTGTTTTCGGGTCTGGCGGGTGGGGTCAGCGGACCGGCCTGGATGGAATTGACCGCGCGCATTTTGCCGCCGGACAAGCGCGCCTCCTCCCTGGCGATCCGTTTCCTGATCGGTGCCCTGCTCGGTATCGTTGCTGGTGAGGTGGTGGAGCGGGTGCTCAGCACGCATCCGGGTGCCGATGGCTACGCGATGTTGCACTTGTGCACCTTCATCGCTCTGACTGGCAGCTATGTGGTGTTCTGTCTGCAACGCGAAGACGCCGACGATTCGCGTTTGCGTGCTGGTAAGCGCAGCCTGCGCGGCAACCTCGCCAGCATTCCCGGGCTGCTGCGGGACTATCCGGTGTTGCGCTGGTTGATCCTGATGAGCGTCAGTGGTTTGATGATCCAGATCACCGTGCCCTTTATGGCCTTGCATGCTCAGGCGAGTTTAGGGGTTGGTGAGCAATACGCTGGTCGTCTGCTGCAGGCGCAGATGGTTGGTGCCATTGTGGGCAATCTGCTGGGCGCCCGCTTGGGCGATCGTTTCGGTGGCCTTGCCTTGGTACGCAGCGCCTTGCTGGGCCTGTCGGTGGTGATGGCCGGCATGTGTCTGGCCTCCTCCGATTGGGCCTTCCGGGGTCTGTTCTGCATATTTGGCGCGGCCTTTACCGCCTATCAGATCGGTGGCTTTACCGTTGGCATGGCGGTGGCGCCGGTTCGTCGACGCCCCACCAGCCTGGCGCTGGTGGGGGCGGCCAACGCCACCGGCATGTTGCTGGCATCCAATATCGGCGGCTCGCTGCAGACCTGGTTGCCCGGTGATGATCCGGTCATTGCGCCGGCGGCCTTGCTCTCGTTGGCGTTTTTAGGGGTGGCCTTGTTCAGTACGCAGCGTTTGGCGCGGGTGGTTGGCTGATTATTTGCCAAGCCCTGGCTAACTTAAGGGCACCTCTATAAACTCAGGTCGAGCCAGGCGCAGACGATTTTTGGTCCTG
>CAYONM010000153.1:0-9234 GCA_964405325.1 uncultured candidatus Brocadiaceae bacterium
CCAGAATATCTCCTCTGGAGCCCAGAATCAGGCTTCCGCGGTCGAGCAGATCAGCGCTTCGATTCAAGAGTTGACCAGTTCCATCGACGCGGTGGCCCAAACCGCTCGCGCGGCCGATTCCGGTGCTCGTGAAACCACCGGCGTAGCGCAAACCGGCGCGTCGACCATGGACCAGTCGGTGGAAGGAATGCGTCTGATCAGCGAGAGTGCCAACCAGATTTCCAAGATTATCGGCGTGATCGGACAGATTGCCAATCAGACCAACCTGTTGGCGCTCAACGCTGCGATCGAAGCGGCTTCGGCTGGCGAGCATGGTTTGGGTTTTGCGGTGGTGGCTGACGAGGTGCGTAAACTGGCGGAGCGGGCCGGTCAGGCGGCCGATGAGATTACGCAATTGATCGAGGAAAGCGGTAAGCGGGTCGAGGATGGCTCGCGTCTGTCCGACGAGGTCGGCACGGCCTTGGCGAAGATTCTCGGTGGTATCGAGCAGGGCGCTCAGGGCTTGGCGGAGATTGCCGGTCGCACTGGCGAGCAAGCGGACACCGCCAATCAGGTTTCCCGGTCTATCGAAAGCATCAGTGCCATTACCGAGGAGAACAGCGCCTCTGCCGAGGAGATGGCCGCCAGCGCCGAAGAGCTCAGTGCCCAGGCGCAACGTATGCAAGGACTGGTGGAGCGGTTCCGCTTGTCTACTGAACAGGATCACGCTGCGCCACCACCGGCGGTGAAGTCCTTGCCCAAGCAGGCGGCGACCGGTCTGCCCGCACCGAAATCACCACCATCCGGCGACCAACCCCCGAAGGAATCTGGCGGTGCTCTGTACCATGCCTGAAGCGAGCTTGTCGCAGCCGATCGAGGAGCCACAACTCAGCATGGCTGAGTTGCGGCTCTTCCAGGATTTCATGTATCGGCACGCTGGTGTGTCGCTGTCCGATCGCAAACAAGCGCTGGTTCAGGGGCGCCTGAAGCGGCGGCTCATGGATTTGGATCTCAACAGTTACCGGGCCTATTTCGATTATCTCTCACATCCGCAGCATCAGGACGAAATCCAGTTCTGTCTGGATGCTCTGACCACCAACGAGACGTTTTTCTTCCGACATAAGCAGCATTGGGATTATCTGCTGCAGGAGATCGTGCCGCAGTGGCGACGCTCGCAGCCGCACGCCAAGCGCTTCCGCGTCTGGAGCGCGGCGTGCTCCAGTGGTGAGGAACCCTATTCCTTGGGCATCAGTCTGTACGACGCTCTGGACCATCTGGGCATCACGGTGCAGGTGGATGCCTCCGATCTGAACAGCCAGGTTCTGGAACGGGCGCGCACTGGTCGTTACGGGGAATACGCCCTGCAAAAGCTTACACCGCTGTGTCTCCGGCGGTATTTCATCGCCCAGGGTGATGTTCATGTTGTCAAACCGGAGATACGACGACTGGTGCAATTTCGGCCACATAATCTGATGCACGCCAGTCATGGCGACAGTTATGATGTTATTTTTTTGCGCAATGTCCTGATCTATTTTGACGACGACAGTAAGGGTGTGGTTTTTGGCCATATGGATCATCGTTTGCGCCCCGGTGGCCATATGTTTCTGGGTGCTTCCGAGAGCATCGGTGGCAGTCTGCCCTATCGCCTGATCCGTCCTACCATTTATCGGAAAACGACATGAGTAATGGCGCGCTTGATCCGGAAATGACAGCCGGCTTCATGGACGAGGCCGGGCTGTATATCGCGGTGTTGAACGAACGCCTGCTGGCGATTGAGGGTGGAGTCGCTGGCGAGAGCGTGGTTGATGAGATGTTCCGGGCTGCGCATAGCATGAAGGGGGCTGCAGGTTTTCTGAATCTGTCCGACGTCTGCGACGTGACTCACCGCATGGAGACGGTGTTGGATCAGATCCGGAAAGGCAGCAAGGCCTTCAGTGACAGCATCGTCGATGCCTTGTTCCAGGCCTTCGATTGTGTCAGCGGTTTATTGGCGGAAATCGCCGCTGGCGAACACGGTCAAGTGGATACGGCGCCGGCCCTGCATGCCCTGGAAAGGGTGCTCGGTGACAGCGCTCCGCCGCCACCGGCAGCAGTGGCCCAACCGGCCAGGGCAAAGGATTCAGCCGTCGAGCATCTGGGAGAGTTGCCGGATTGGCTGCAGGGACGCTTGTGCGAGATCGACCTTTGCGAGGTCATTGTCGCGCAGGCTGCTGAGCAACGGATTTATGCCTTGTATCTGCCAGTGGCACAAGTTTTCAGCAAATATCTGGACCTGCCGGCTTTGCTCCGGGATGTGGCTGAACGAGTCCAGGTGCAATGTGTGCTGCCTGTGATCGGCGGTCAGGATTCGCCCTGGCGGCCGCTGCACAGCTACAGCTGTGATCTGGCAGTGCTCTGCTTCAGCATTGAGCCGATCGCCACGGCTTTGGCCGATTGTGCGCTGCCACCCTGCCAGGCGTGGCCGCTGGGGGCGGCTGTATCTGAGCGTGAACCAGTGACGCTCGGCCGAGAAACCGGCAAGCCGGTGGCGCGGGTGCAAGGTGAGTTGCGTATCAAACCGGAAATGGACAAGCACCGCAGCGTGTTCATTGACGAGACCCGTGAGGACCTGGACCAGCTGGATGCCGAATTGTTGGCCTATGAGCAGGCGCCGGAGTCCACCGAAAACCTGCATGCCCTGTTCCGGTGTATGCATCGGCTCAAGGGCAGCTGCGGGACCATGGGTCTGGCAGAAATGGCGCGGGTTGCGCATAATTGCGAAACCATGTTGGCAGATCATCGGGAAGCGGGCACCAAGCCCAACGATGTCGGTTTTCGCTTGTTGTTCATGACCCGGGATTTTCTTGGTCTGTGCCTGAATCGTCTCGAAGCCGGGGAATCCGCCGCGCCAGACGCCGAGGACTTGGATCAGGCGCTGGCCCAGGCTCTGGCGCACGTCGCAACCCCGGAAACGGCCATGTCCGAATGGGAGCCGCCAGCGGCAGCCGTGCAGGCGGCGGCTCAGGCGGTAGCGAGCGGTCGGAGCAATTATCGGGTCCAGATCCGGCTGCATCCGAAAACCCCAATGGCGGATCTGCGCTACGGCATGATTTTTCATCAACTGGCCGACCTGTGTCTGGTGCATGCCGCCCAGCCAGACCTGCATGAGCTGGAGCGGGGACTGGACAACCCGCCGCCGCTGCAGCTTTTGATCAGCAGCAACATGCAGCAGGACGAGTTGGTGGAGATGCTGCATTACGATCAGGTGGAACAGGTCCTGGTGCAGGCCATCCAGTGCCGGCCAGCGGCGAGCGATGCCGCGCGCGGTGTGCCGACCGCTGGCGGTGCGGTGCGTGCGCTCCCTGCGCAGGGCGATACCGTGCGTGTCGACACCGCACGTCTTGATCAGATGATGAATATCGCTGGCGAATTGGTTATCACCAAGGCACGGGTCTCGCAGCAGTCCGAGGAACTGACACGCTATCTGACGGCCTTGGATCTTCGTGTGTTGGAAGGTGCCTTGGCAACCGCACAGATTTCAACGGATCGGCGACGTCGTCTGACCGAATCGCTTCGTTTTCTGGCGCAGGCGCAGGATGTGGGCGCTTCTCTGCGGGAGAGCGCGCAGGAACTGCATCGCCACACCGGACAGCTGCAGAATGCGGTGATGCAGGCGCGCATGGTCCCAATCGGGCCGTTGTTCCAGCGGTTCCATCGACTGATCCGGGATCTGTGCAAGGAACGCGACCACCAGGCGCGTCTGGTGACGGCAGGCGAGAGTACGGAATTGGACAAGAAACTGATCGACGAGCTGGCCGATCCACTCACGCATCTGATTCGCAATGGCGTCGATCATGGCTTGGAATCACCAGCCGACCGAGAAGCCGCCGGTAAGGAGGGACAGGGCACCTTGCATTTGGAAGCCTTCCACGAAGGGGGACAAATCTGCATCCGGGTGGCTGACGACGGCCGTGGATTGGACTTGGAGAAGATTCGCGCCAAGGCGGTGGCGGGAGGCCTGCTGTCGGCCGATGCGGCAGCCCGGTTGTCGGATTCGGAAGCGGGGCAGTTGATTTTCGAGCCAGGTTTTTCCACCGCTGCCAAGGTGACCAATATCAGCGGTCGTGGTGTCGGGATGGATATCGTTCGGAGCAAGGTTCAGGAGCTCAAGGGGACCATCGGCATCGAATCCGAACCGGGGCGAGGCACCACCTTCACCATCCGCCTGCCCTTGACCTTGGCGATGATCGAAGCCCTGTTGGTGCGCATTGGTCAGACTCGTTACGCCTTTCCGCTGGAATCGGTCCGCGAAATCGTCGACGTGCATCCAGGCGAGATCTCCTCGGTCGAGGGCGGTGGCCGTATGATCACCGTCCGCGAACGGGTTATTGCCTTGATCGATCTGGAACAGGCCATCGGCACCGACACCCTGCGGCAATCGACCGGCACCATGCGGGCGGTGATCACCAAGGGTGTTCGCCAGAGCCTAGCAGTTCTGGTGGATCAGGTCCTGGGTGACGAAGAAATCGTGGTCAAAGCTCTGTCAGAGGAATTCGACCAGGTCCAGGGCATTGCCGGGGCCACAGTGTTGGGTGATGGGGGTATCGCCCTGATTCTGGATGTGACCGGTATCGATCGCGTGCTGACGCGAAGTCGTCGGGAATCAGTATCCGAACGACAGGCGACGGTGCTCAAGGAAGGGAAAGCGTGATGCCATTTTCCGATGAAATGCTTTCTGAGTTGGAGATTGTCGCCCATCGTGGTGCCGAGACCGCTTCGAGTTCGCTGACCACCTTCCTCGGACGCAACGTGCATGTCCAGGTCAACGGCGTCGACATGACACAGATCGAGACCATTCCCGAACGCATGGGATCCGGTGAGGCATTGGCCGTCGGACTCCTGGCGCGGGTTGCCGGCGAAATTTCCGGTAATGCCGTGTTGCTGTTCAGCCGCGCCGAGGCCTTGCAGTTGGTGCAGCTGCTGGGGTCGCCGGCCAAGGACATGCCCATCAAGGGTTTCGGTGAATTGGAGCGGTCGATGTTGGAAGAGACGGCGAATATCACGATCTCTTCCTTCATGAATTCCATCACCTTCCATTTGGCGCGTCGTTGTGTCCCCAATGCTCCCCAGTACGTCATGGATCTGGCTGGTGCGATCCTGTCGGTGGTATTGATGGAGTCGGCCGAGGTTGCCGATCAGGCGGTGCTGTTCACCACCCGTTTCGCCTGTGAAAGCGAGCAACTGCAGGCCCTGTTCGTGTTTCTACCCAGTCCCGCGTCGCTGCACGCCCTGCAGGAAGGGCTCGGCGATGTCTGAGACGAATGGGAAGATCATCAAGGTGCTGATTGGTCAGGTGGCGCTGACCCGACCCCCCAATCGTCTGGAATCGGTACTGGGCAGCTGCATCGGATTGGTGTTGTACGATGCCGAGGTGGGCATCGCCGGCATGGCGCATATCCTGCTGCCCGACTCGGCCGGGCGACAGACCGGCAATCTACCAGGCAAATACGCCGATCATGCGGTGCCCTGTCTGATCGATGGCCTGGTACGGCACGGTGCCAGCCGGGGGCGTCTGAAGGCCAAGTATGCAGGTGGTGCCCGTATGTTTTCCAAGAGTCTGGATTATCAGAATCATGACGTTGGTGGCAACAACAGCGAGGCGGTACGGATGGCTTTGCGCGAAGCCGACATCGCGGTGGTGTCGCGTGATGTTGGTGGTGCAGCCGGACGCAAGGTGATCTTTCATCTCGATACCATGCGCCTGCATATCGAGGATTTCAGCAGCCGAAGCGAGGTGATCTGATGTCGGTCGGTGCTCTGATCGTAGACGATTCGCGTTTCATGCGCGTGATCATCCGCGAACAGGTGGCGTGTTTGTGCAAACCGGTTTGGGAAGCGGGTGATGCCGAAACCGCTCTGGTTCTGGCGCGTCAGCATCGACCGGGATTGATCACCATGGATCTGTCCATCGATAAGCAGGAGTCGGTCCAGGGGCTGGCGGTGATCCGTGAACTGGTTGCTGAGTATGCCTGTTGCATACTGGTGGTCAGTGCTCTGGATCAGGGTTGGCTCTATCGCGAGGTCATGGCCGCCGGTGCTCACGATTATCTGGTCAAACCCTTCGAAGGTGCGGAATTGTTTCGACGGCTCCAGGCACTGATGGAGATGGCACAATGACGAATAGAGCAGTGATACCGGCTGCGGGTCAGCTGGACTATCGCAGCAGCCAGGACCTGGTTGCTCGGGTCCGCGCAGCCATGCGGAACAACCAGCCAGGCATCGAAATAGCCTTTGCCGGCAATGCCGTGATCAGCAGTGGGGAGCTGCTCGGTTTTCTGGTGACCGTCGCGCGTTATCTGAGTGCAGAAGGACACGAATTACGACTGAGCGGTGGTAATGCCCGTTTACGACAGATAGTCGATATGGTTGGTCTCGGGACGTTTCTGGTGGAGGAATCGGCATGAGGAAATCTTTCAGCGGGGGGGGCACCCCCTCGCTCCTCTGTTGCGACTTGCCCGCTTCGCGAGCATTTTTCGCTGCGAATACGACTGGTGAGGTAGTATCAGCATGAGCACCGCCACTCTGGAACGTCTGTTGCGAGACGCGATCGACCAAGCGGATGCCAAGCTGGCAGCGCTTTCGGCGCGGCGTCTTTCGGCCGGGCTTCTGGGGGTACGGCGCTTGCCGTTGCAGGAGATCGCCGGTCTGTGTGGCGATGAGGAGCGTCAACTGTGGTCGGTGGGAATGACCCTGATGGAACAGCCGGCTTTGCGTTTTCTACTGTTGTTGAGTCCAGCGGCGCGTGATGGGATCGTATCGGCGATCATCGATCGCAGGGCCACGACCGATGATGAATTGGTCACCAGTTTACTGCAGGAGCTGGGTAATATCCTGGGCAGTACCGTGGCCAACGTCTTGGCCGAATTGATGGCGCATCCGGTCCATACCACCACACCAGAAGTGGTCTGTGATCTGGCGGGGGCCATTATCAGCACCGCCTTGGCCAGTCTGCACGATGTGGATGACGAGGTGTTGCTGCTGGATGTCCCCTTGGCCTTGATGGGGCAATCCCTGGATTGCGTGGTGTTTTTATTGTTCGACACCGATCTGAGTGACAGCCTGGACGGCGATCGGCATACGCGGAGGTCTATTCCATGAGTACCGTTTTGATCGTAGACGACGCCCTCTTTATGCGGCGTCTGATCCGAACTGCCTTGGAGCCGTTGGGTTTCGAGGTGATCGGCGAGGGCAGTAACGGTAGGGAGGCGGTCGAACTCTTCACGGCAACCAAGCCCGACTTGGTCACGCTCGATATCGTCATGCCGGAAATGGATGGGCTCGAAGCGCTCGCCAGTATTCGTGCTGCAGACAAGCAGGTCCCGGTGATCATGATCACTGCCGTCGACCAGCGCGACTCGATGCTGCGCGCGATGAAACTCGGAGTATCGGATTTCGTGGTCAAACCCTTCGATGAGGACCGGATCGTTTCGGCGGTCGAAAAAGCCATCGGCAGACGGATGCGTGCTGAAGGCGATGGAGAGGCACAATGAAAGAGCTGCAGATACAGGATACGGCCGGCATTCGGGTGGTGCACTTGCGTGAAGGCCTCAATCAGACCGATTGGTTGGGCATGCGTCAGTATTTCCACGCCAAGGTCTTTGGCCCCGAGGTGCAGCATGTGGTGCTCGATCTGGATAGCCTGGCCAGTCTGCCCTCCTTGGCCTTTGGTGTCTTTGTCAGTTTGGCCCGTGAGGCCCAGCGAGCCGGCAAGGCCTTCCATCTGATCCACGTTGCCGAGAAGGTGCGCGACATCATGCAGCGGACGCACATTGATCGGCTGGTGCCGATCCGCAACAGCCTGGCAGAGTGTCGGTCCTGATCGGCTGAATCATGGACATCGCGGCACCGGTGTTGCTCTGTGGTGATGCCTCGGGCGGCTTGGAGGCACTTGCCCGGCAGCTGCGGATCTGGGCGTTGACGCCGGTCCTGGAGGGTGCCGAGCCGCATGCGGTGTGGGCCGCCATTGGTCGGCAACAACCGGGTTTGATGGTGTTTGATGTCACGGTGCTTCGGCGCGGTGGTCCGGTGTTTCCACGTTTATTGCGTGTCCGTTGGCCGGCGCCGGTGGTGCTGTTGCATCATCCGGACGAGGACGTGGAGCCTTTGCGTGAGCTGAGTCAGGCCTGCGATGCCGTTGCCTGTTTGCCGCGCGGTCGACCGCAGGGGCTGGGGCCGGAATTGCGGGCTCGTTGGCGGACCCTGTTGATCGATCTGGGGCTCGGGTTGGCACGTGGTCGAGGATTCACAACGGCGCGGACGCCAGCACGCCAGCAGCGGATTGTGAGTGTGAAAGCGGCGCCGCCGCGCGACATCGAGCTGATCCTGATCGGCGCTTCGGCCGGCGGCCCCGAAGCGGTGGAGCGTTTGCTGGCCGGATTGCCCGCGTCTGGTCCGCCGGTCCTGGTGGTGATCCACATGCCGGCCACCTTCACCAACAGCTACGCTGACCGTTTGAACCTGGGTTGTGCCGTGGAAGTACGACAGGCGGTCGATGGCGAACCATTACCGCGCAATACGGCTCTGATCGCCGCGGGCGGTCGGCATCTGCGCCTGCAGCGTCTGGCAGGACGATTGGCGACCCAAGTCGACGATGGGGCTGCGGTCTCTGGGCATCGGCCGTCAGTGGACGCCTTGTTTGAGTCGTTGGTGCCCTGGGCGCGACCGAACCACGTTGCCATCATCCTGACCGGCATGGGCGCCGATGGTGCTGCCGGGCTTGCTGCCCTGAGCAAAGCAGGTGTCTGTACCGTGGCTCAGGCCAAGCAGGGCTGTGCCGTGTATGGCATGCCGAAAAGCGCAGTGGCTGCAGGGGGGGTCCAGCACGAGCTGGTCTTGGAGGAGATGGCGGCGTGGCTGTGCCGGGGTTGGTGAGGCCAATCGGGCTGCGCAAAGCTCGGCCCTCCTGTCGTCGGCACTTCGGCAGCAAGCTCCGGTCAATCCAGTGACGCTGACCCAGGTGGTGACGAGGCATGGTCCACGCTTTGCGAGCTTTGCGCTCGCTCTGGGGGAGGCCACAGGGCCGCTCAAAGCTCTGAGGTCGGCAGGCGCTCATTGCTGCAATAGGAGGCCTCCTTACCAGCAGGACCACTACTCGTTCAAGCCATAGGACCTGATTGTCTCTCACAGAGGCGCGGAGGCACGGATAAACAGGCTGTTTTCTGGGCTCTTTCTCCGTGTTCTCCGCGCCTTTGTGAGAGACACCATGATGGGCACCTC
>CAYONM010000154.1:0-9175 GCA_964405325.1 uncultured candidatus Brocadiaceae bacterium
GGCGGCAAAAGATCAAGTGAGACGCTACCTTTATTTATTGACGGGCCCTTAGGCCAGGATGACAGCCAAGACGCCAGGAGCACCAACCAGGTTGTCAGGGCGCTCATACAGCCCTAGACTCGCCGACGTGGACGAATCCTCCGATCAAACCTTCTTCCGCCAGCTCTGGCAGGACCTGCTGGCACGCTGGCCGGTGCAGCAGGTGCACCAGGTTCGCGAGACCGGTCCGGTCCCGGCCAAGGCCAGCGTCTCGCCCTTCACCCGCATCCACCTGGTGGTGCACGGCCAGCAGCAGATCGCCTGGGGCCATGGTGGTCGCAGCCAGCCGCACGTTCTCGACCCCAGCCAGGTCCTGCTCGGCCTGCCGCAATGCTGGGATCGCAGCCGGCGCTCGCGTGCCGATGCCGTCGGCGCCGGCATCATCTTCGAGGAGCCCTGCATCCGCTTCGTCTACAAGGACTTCCGGCAGTTCCAAGTCAGGCGGCCCGACGGCCCCGACCGGCAGCATCGTACCAGCAGTCGACTGCCGGCGGCCGGTCGGCATCTGGTAGCAGCGCTGCGCGACTGCGGCCCACGGCCTCTGGCGGACCCAGTACTGCTGGGGACGGTGCATGCTCTGGTCCAGCTGGCCTGGGAGCATCTGTGTAGCGATGCCCCCAGCCCCCTGGACCGCTCCGAGGCCTTGTGGCGACGTATCAGGCTGCTCCTCCAGGAACGCTGCCACAACAACATCAGCCGCGCCGGTATCGCCCGCCAGTTCGGCCTGCACCCCAGCACCATCTCGGTACTGGCCAAGCGCTACGAGGGCCAGAGCTACATTGCGGTGCTCAACGGCTTCCGCCTGCTGCGCGCCCGCGAGCTACTGCGCCAGGGCGGGCTTGGCATAGCGGAGGTGGCCAGCCGCTCGGGCTTCGGCTCCAGCACCTATTTGGCCCGGCTGTTCCGCCGCCGCTACGGCCACTCGCCCGCCGAATGGCAGCAACGTGCCGGCACGGTGGAAGCCACCGGTCCGCATGGCACGACCCCGTTGTAAGATTACCCGGGGCGGATCGTCCTGCTGGTCCACCCGAACGGCCCTTGAGGCGCCGGCACCCCTTCTGAGCATCTCCCGCCCATGGACAACGTCGGATTCCGTTTTGCTGAACCCTGGTTCCTGCTGCTACTGCTCGGCCCGCTGCTGCTGTGGTGGTGGCAGCCGCGGCGCGCCCTGGCGCGCTTCGCCGCTACTGGCCTGGCCGCTGCCTGCCGACGGGCTCGTTCGCCCAGCTGGTGGCGTTTCGGTAGCCTGCTGGCCCTGAGCCTGCTGATCATCGCGGTGGCACGACCACAGTTCGGTCGCACCACGCAGATCCATTCGGCCGATGGCCGCAACCTGATGCTGGTACTGGACCTGTCCGGCTCCATGCAGCTGGAGGACATGCGCAGTGAAGACGGGGAACGCCAAGACCGCTTCGCGGCGGTCATGAACGCCGCCAAGGATTTTCTTGCCGGCCGGCCCAACGATCGCCTGGGGCTGGTGGTCTTCGCTGAGAATGCCCTGACCTCCTGCCCGCTGACCTATGACCACAGCACCCTGATCGAATTCATCGACAAACTGGAGAGCCAGCAACGGCAGCTGTGGCGGCAGGACCTGAGCCTGGTGGGCCAAGGCACCAATTTCGGTCTCGGCATGGGCGTCGCCCTGCGGCGGCTGAAGGAAGTCGAGCGCGATACTACCGCCATCATTCTGATCACCGACGGCCAGGACACCCGCCGTCTGGGCAATTGGGTCGATCCCCTGGAAGCCGCCCGCCATGCCCACGAGCTGGATATCCGCATCTATGCCGTCGGCGTCGGCAATGCCGGTGGCATGGTACAGAAGACCGACCCCTTCACCGGTCGCATTCGCGAAATGCGGCTACGAGCCGAGGAGCTGCCCGACATGGACCGTCTGCGCCACATCGCCAGCCTGGCCGGTGGCCAGGCTCTGGCCGCCGGCGATCCAGCCGAGCTGAAACGGGTGCTGGCCCATATCGACCAGCTGGAGACCACCAGCCAGGAGGTTCGCGTCCGCGAAGATTACTCCGATCGCTTCCTGCTGCCGTTGGTGTTGGGCAGTCTGCTGTGGGGACTGCTGTTTGTTCTGGAACCCAAGTGGCGCGGGCCGGCTTAGGGTGAGGATCGCGGTATGACGTTCGCCTATTTCTGGGTACTGGGATTGCTGCCGCTGGTGGCCCTGTTGTGGCTCGGCCGCTGGCTGTGGCTGCGCCGGATCCGTCGGCAACAGGCCGGACTTGGCTACGGGGTGGTAAGCTTGCAAGCCGAGCGTGCCCACGGCCGCCGCCTGCTGCGCGACAGCCTCTTGGCCACCGGCTTGGCCCTCCTGCTGGTCTGCCTGGCCAGCCCGCGCTGGGGCGTGGACACCGGCACCCGTTCGCAACGTGGCGCCGATCTGCTGTTCCTGCTCGACTGCTCCCGCAGCATGCTGGCCACCGATCTATACCCGAGCCGCATCGCCGCTGCCCGGCGCAAGGCCCTGGACCTGATGACCGACAGCCCCGAACACCGCATCGCCTTGATCCCCTTTGCCGCTGTCGCCACCCTGCGCACGCCGCTGACCGGTGACCATCAGGCCGTGGCGGAGATGCTGGAGGAATGCAGCCCCGAGCTGTTCCCGGCCGAGCTGGGCTACCAGGGCACCGCCATCGGCGCCGCTGTACGCATGGCCCTGGGGCTGGACCATTCCGGCGATCGCGGCCAGGCCATTGTCGTGTTCTCCGATGGCTCCGATCCGGATACCGAAAGCATCGACCAGGCCGCCGCCGATGCCACCAAGGCCGGCATCCCCATTTTCGGCCTGTTCCTGGGCGATCCGGAACGCCCAGTCACCGTGACCATCGACGGCCAGGAGCAGGTCATGGAAGCCGATCGCTCCAGCCTCAATCAGCTGGCCTTGGCCACCGGCGCCATCAGTGTCTCGGCGGCCACCGACAACAGCGATGTGCAGCAACTGCGCGATGCCATCGCGCAAACCGTGCAGCAGGCCCCCTGGGAGGAACGCCGCCGCATCGTGGCTTCGGAGCGCTATTTCTGGTTCTTACTGCCAGCCATTGCTGCCCTGTTCCTGGCCCTGCTCCTGCCCACCGCCAGTCGCCCACCAGCCAGCGCCCTGCGCATCAGCCTGCTACTGCTCAGCCTGGGCCTACTCCCCGCTGCCGATGCCTGGCAGCAGCTCGATCAGGCCGCCAAACTGGCTGACCAGCAGCCCGGTGAAGCCCGGCAACGGCTGGAAGCCCTCCTGGTAGAACAGCCCGACTTCGCTGCCGGACACTACAACCTGGGCTGCCTCCTGCTGCCCGACGATGCCGCCATGGCCGCCACCCATTTCCAACAAGCCACCAGCAGCCCCCAACCAACCCTGGCGGCACGGGCCTACCACAACCTGGCCCAGGCGCGCTATCGCTCTGGCCAGTTGGAAAGTGCCCTGACCGCGGCGGGCCAGGCGGTGGAGATCGAACCACAGAACAAGACCTATACCCAAACCCGCGACGAACTGCGCCGGATCTACGCCATCCGCCAGGACGAGGCCCGTAAACGCGCAGAAGCCGCCGCCAAACGCCTGCGCCTGACCACCACCCAGCTGCCGCATGCCTTCATCGATGAACCATATCAGGCTAAACTGGAAGCCGCTGGCGGCGCGGGACCCACCTACTCTTTCCAGCCGGACCCTGATCAGCCCCTGCCATCTGGCCTGCTGATCGGTACCGATGGCGCCATTACGGGCCAGCCGACCGAGATCACCGACGGCCCCACCGAAGCCATCGTCATCGTGAAAGACGCGGCCGATGCCTCGGCTCGCGGCACGGTGCGGCTGCAGGTCTGGCCCGAGGCCGCCATCGAGCCAGAACACCTGCCCGAATGCATCCTGGGCCAGGAATACCAGGCGGAATTCCGCGCCAAGGGCCTGCCCGGTCCCAGTTGGACCGTTACCGGCCTGCCCGACGGCCTGCAGTATGAACCCATCGCCGGCGGCATGGGCCTACGTCTGAGCGGACGCACCGAGGCCGAAGGCCAGCACCCCATCACCGTCAGCGCCAGCTGGAACCACCGCCAGGCCAGTCGCGACTACGAGTTGATCGTGTCCGACTCCTTCGCCCCAGACACTGCCGAGATGCCACCAGCCACCGCTTTTGCCGTCTACGAGCATCAACTCACCGTCCGCGGTCCAGCGCAGTTCTACCGCTGGAAGGGCGGCAATGAGGATTTTCAGTTGGATGAATTTGGCCGCGTCTCCGGCACCGCTGGCGAGGCGGGCACCAGCCAGCTGCCTATGACCATCCTCGCCGAAGACGGCCGCGAGCGCCGTTTCCAGTTGGAACTCCCCATCAACCCTCCGCCGATCATCGATGAAGCCGAGCCCATCCACCTGATCCAGGGTCGCGCCGCCAATCGTCGCCTGAAAGGCACGGACGGCACCCGGCCCTACACCTGGGAGATCAGTGAGGGTCTGCTGCCAGAAGGCCTGCGGCTGGAAGCAGACGGCCGCCTGTCCGGAGCACCGGTGCACGAAGGCGAAGTGGAGGTGACGGTCCGCCTGATCGATCGTTGGCAGGCGCAGACCAGCACCACCCTGACCCTGGTGATCGATCCCCCGGACAGCCAGGATCAGCAAATGCCCCAGGACCAGCAGGACCAACAGGAACAGGAGCAGCAACAGGACGACCAGCAGCAGGATGGTCAGCAACAGCAACAGGAGCAGGGTCAAGAGCAGGAGCAGGGTCAAGAGCAGGAGCAACAGCAGCAACAAGACCAACAACAGCAAGCGCAACGAGTGCAGCAGGCCGCGGCCCAGCAGTGGCTGGATCAGCTGCCGGAAGAAGAACGTGAAGCGCTGTTGCGCCAGCTGCTGCTGGAACAGGGCGACCGGCGCGGCAAGCAGACGGAGAAGCCCTGGTGATGCGCCTGCTCCTGCTGAGCCTGCCAGTGATGCTCGCCGCAACCGAGATCCATCTGGAGATCCCGCAGCCAGTGCCCGTCGGACAGCAGGTCTCCGGCCAGCTGCATCTGGTCGATGTGCAGGGCAGTCTCAATATTGTTGACCGTCCCCATTCGCCAGATTGGCAGCTGGAATTGCGCACCAGCCAACGCAGCAGCAACACTCAGATCGTGAATGGCAAGCGCACCGACACCATCAGCTACGGTCTGGTGTTCACCGCGCTGAAACCGGGCCCGCACGAACTCGGCGCCTTCGTCTTCCAGAGCGATGACGGCACTCAACTGCAGTCCGAACCGCTGACCGTACAGACCTTTCAGGTCCGACAGGACCTGCGTGGCGACTGCATCGCCGAGGTCAGCTTCGAGCCGGAGCGCATCGTCCCTGGCGAGCCCTGCACCATGCGCTACCAGATCTACCTGAATCAACGCAACCGACTCAATATCAATAGTATTGGAGTCAGCCTGCCAGAAAACGCTATCGAACTCGGCGAACGCCAGGACGAGACCATTGCTTTCCATACCGGCGATGGCACCGCCTGGCTGCTGGCGACCCTGAGCTGGCGCTTCACCATGAGCCAACCTGGCAGCTATCCGGTGTCGGGACAACAGAGCTACGGCTATCAGGAACGCGACTTCTTCCGCCAGCGCTTCCAACAGACCGGCGTCACAGCAGTGAAACCGGCCCAGCTGATCGTCGAAGCCCTGCCAAGCGCCGGCCGACCAGCAGAGTTCAGTGGCCTGGTCGGCAAGGCCACCATCACCGCCGAGCTGGAACGCAATCGCATTGCCGCCGGCGAAGGCACTCGGCTGCTGGTCACCATCCAGGGCCGGCAGCTGGATCTGATGACCGATCTCCCGAAACCAAGCATACCTGGCGTACAGGTCTACGAGCACGACAGCGACCAACCGAACAGCGATAGCGAACGGCATTTCGCCTGGGATCTGGTTCCGGCTGAAACCGGCAGCTACCGCATCGAACCGCTGACGCTAAGCTGGTTCGATGCCAGCAGCCGCAGCTACCAGACAGCCACCAGTAGCCCGTTGCAGCTGGAAGTCCTCCCCGGCCGGCAACGCCACACCGAAGTGGTGGGCACCCGACCCAGCACCGATCAGGATCACGAACGACCACAACCGGTGGGCCCGCAACTGCCGGGGCCCTTGCATGGCGAAAGCCCCAGCCCGGTGGCGCCGAACACGGTACTCCTGTTCGGTCTGATCGGCCTGACCCTCGGCGGCGGCATCGCCCTGATGCAACGCCTGGCAACCCGCGGACCGAAACAGGTGGATTACCGCGAGCAGGCCCGTCGAGCCCTCCAAGCGGACGATCTCCCGGCCGCCAATAGCGCCCTGGCGAGACTGCGACACCAGGTCCCTGCCGAGCAGACTCGTCAGATCGACCACCTGCTGACCGCGGTAGAACAGGCACGCTTCGGCGGCAGCAGCCTGGACCAGGAAGCCAAACGACTGGCCGAGGAGGTGCTGGCATGATCCGTGCCCTGCTACTGTTGGCTGTGTTGCTTGGCCTCGCCGCCGCCGAACCCATTGATGCGGCCTACACCGCCTGGAACCAGGGCCGCCCGGCTGAGGCCATCCCCGCCCTGCGTCAGGCCGCCACAAGCAGCGACCACTGGGCCGCCTGGTGCAACCTGGGCTTGGCCGCTGCCGCGGCAGGCCAGCGTGGTCCGGCAGTGGTGTGGCTGCTGGAAGCGCATCGGCGCGCTCCAGCCGCACACCAGCCAATCCAAGCCTTGGCGGTACTGGAGACTGAGGTCCCCGTATCCTGGAGCGCCGAACTGGGGCCAATCGCAGCCCTAGGCCAAAGCTGGTTCGCACTGCTGGCCGCACTCATCGCCGGTGGTGGTCTTGCTGCTGGTCTGCTGGGGACACGTGCCCGTATTCCGGCCGTCAGTATCGGTCTGATTGCGGCGCTCAGTATTCTACCTGGCCTGATCGCCGCCTGGCACGACGCCAGCCGGCATTTTGTCGCCACCGCCCAAGCCACCGCCCTGTTGGACAGCGCCGGTCGCCCCCTGACCGAGCTGGCACCGGGCACGGTCCTGACCCTGCTGGCGCCAGAGCCTCATGGCGGCCGCTACCGGGTCCGTACCCCGGGTGGCCAGCTGGGCTCGGTACCGGTCATCGCCTGTCAGCCCGAGTAGCCCATGCCTGGCACCGAGCTGGACCTGGAGCCACTCGTCAGCCAACGCATCGCGTCGCGCTGGCACGTGATCCTGCTGGATGACGACCAGCACAGCTACGAAGTCTTGTCGGCAATCCATTTCTTGCCTACTTCTTGAGCATATGCCGCTCGGGCCGACGGCGCCCCGACAGCTCCCGACTGGAACAAACCAGGCTGTCTCATGCGCTCACGCCAGGCATCCAGGTCGTATCCATGGATCTGCGTCTGCCGTTGAAATGGCTCGACCAGCGAGCCTGTCAGCCGCTGGGCCACGGTGGCCTGAACCAAGGCCGTGCGGCAACCTGGAGGTCGGGCCGCCTCGACAGCGCTAGCGCGCCAGACGCCAGTCGATGAATTCCTTCCAGCCTTGGCGAAGCGCTGGAGTTTCCAGCGGTCCTCCTGGACCACCGGCACACGCCCATCGAATTTGGAGCGCATCACCTCGTTCTCGACGTGCTGATACTGGATGATGGCGATCAGGTCGTCACGGGAGGCATAGGCCAGCTGTTTGAGCAGATCGAGCATCGGACAGGACTCCTTTCTGAGTCCTGCAGCATGATCTGCTGAGCTTTTGGGCAAGCTAAGGGCGGTGAGGTGCTCTCATCACCGATCTCGTCAGGCACAGTTCCAGAGCAATGGCAGTCACCGCCACTGCGGCGGCCGGTGAAAGCTGCCCTTCGCATCGTTCAGAACATCGGGGAACTGACTTGCCAGCACATGAGCTTCGGTGATCGGCTTCCAGGCATCGGCGTACTTCGCCAAATGCGAACTGAGATGCGTGTAGGGCGAGAGCACGATCATGGTCTTCTTGAGGACAGATCGCACCACCCGCAACGGTTCTGCCAGGTCCGTATCGGCCGAGACGACAACGGCTGCATCGTAGCAATCCTGGAAACCATCGACCAGGAGATGGGTTGCCAAATTGACATCCGAGCCCTTTTCCTCGGTCGCGATCACCTCGGCGAAACGTGCCGGACGGCCCTGTTCATCCGTGAGTCGGCATTCCGCCGATACGGGCATCATTTTGCGCCGCTCCACGTAGCGTCCATAAATCACGAGGCATGGAATCGTCTCGAGTGCACGCAGATAGAATTGTTGCCGCATCGGCTGGCTCGGATCGTTTGGGCGACCGCGCACGCGAGCGGTACAGTAGACGATCTTTTCGATCTGGTGCTCTGGCCGAAGCATGCGCTGGGCAAGAGCTTTGATGTCGAGCCAGCGGCCAGCCGGGCATCGGCGCAGGGCTCCATAGTAGAGATTGAAACCGTCGACGTAGACGGCAGTGCGCATGGCCAAGCCCTTGTATCAGAAAACAGCGAAAGCCAGCCCTGGGGCTGGCCTCGCAACCCCAGGTCCCGAAGGCCCGTGGGGTAGTCATTGCTTGCACCATAGCGAGGCTGGTTGCATGCGTCAATCCACCGCCTGGTCCTTACGAACAGGACCAGCATCCACCAGCTCCGGCATCGCCGCCTCATAGTCATCGCGCAGGTGCCCCGGCACCAGGCGCAGATAGATCTTGGTCGTGTTCAGATCCGCATGCGCGCTCACGCGGCCAGATCGCCACGTATCGACGAACCACCTCCTGTGCCGACCACGTCTGCGCACGCTTCGGATCGGTTCGCACCACGAAATGCGCATGCCTATCGCCCGGTGATGATCGACGGGCCGCATTTCGATCCCCTCCCCCTGATCGGCCGCAATCTGGGGAGTGTGGAACTCATCGGACACATCGGCTGCAGCAGCAATGCGCATGTCTTTCGTGGCCGCCACACCACCATGGACATGGAGGTGGCGGTCAAGATCGTCCGGCTTCCGGCGGTGATCAGCGACATCCGCGAAGCCTTCCTACGACGGGCTGCCGCAGCCGGTCGGATCAGCCATACCAATGTCATTCAGGTCTACGACGTCGGCACCACCGACGACGGCTATACCTGGCTGTTCATGCAGCTCGCGGATCGCGGATCACTGGCCGGCCGCATCGAGCAGCGTGGTCCCCTGCGTCTGGTGGATTTCCTGTCGCTC
>CAYONM010000155.1:0-9166 GCA_964405325.1 uncultured candidatus Brocadiaceae bacterium
TAAGGGTGCGGAAAGAAATAAAGGTAGCAGATCGCGCAGAGATTTTGTCGATCCTTCAAGGCGCGAAGAGCGAGCATATCGAGTATATGTAAGCGATAAGCAACGCAGAAGGGCGGCAAAAGATCAAGTGAGACGCTACCTTTATTTATTGACGGGCCCTAACCACCGAATCATCACCTGTACCCGCAAAGCCACAGGATCCTATCCATGAAAGCCATCATCCTCGCCGGCGGTGCCGGCAGCCGCCTGCACCCCTGCACCCAAGTGATCAGCAAGCAACTGCTGCCGGTGTACGACAAGCCGATGATCTATTACCCGCTCAGCACGTTGATGCTGGCCGGCCTCCGTGAGGTTCTGGTGATCAGTACCCCGCAGGATCTTCCGCGCTTCCGTCAGCTGCTGGGCGATGGCGGCCAGCTGGGCATGCGACTCGCTTATGCGGAGCAGGCGGTACCGAACGGCTTGGCCCAAGCCTTTGTCATCGGGCGCGAGTTCCTTGCTGGCGGACCGGCCTGCCTGATCCTGGGCGACAATCTCTTTTACGGCCAGGGAATGACTGAACTCACCCGCCAAGCCAGCCGGAGGCAGCACGGTGGCACTATTTTCGCTTACCCCGTTGCCGATCCACAACGCTACGGAGTGATCGAATTCACCGACGATGGCCGCGCCCTGTCCCTGGAAGAGAAACCGACCCATCCCAAGAGTCCGTACGCTGTGCCCGGTCTCTATTTTTACGCTGCCGATGTTTGCGAACTGGCAGCGGAACTGCAGCCGTCGCCCCGTGGCGAGTACGAGATCACCGATCTGAATCGCCGGTATCTGGAATGCGGACGCCTGCGCGTGGAAAAAATGGGTCGCGGCATCGCCTGGCTGGATACCGGTACCCATCAGAGCCTGCTGGAAGCTGGCAATTTCGTTCAGGCCATTCAGGAACGACAAGGCCTACCCGTGGCCTGCCTGGAAGAAATCGCCCTGCAAAACGGCTGGATCGACCAGACTCGATTGAGCACAGCGGTCGACCGCATGGGCAACAGCAGCTATGCCACCTATCTCCGCCGACTCCTGGAGGCAGGCCCATGCAGTTGATCAACACCGCTATTCCAGCAGTCAAAATCCTGGAGCCTCGGGTCTTGGGCGATACGCGCGGCTTTTTCATGGAGACATTCAATCAACAGCGCTTTATGGAACTAGGCATTACCTGCACCTGGGTCCAAGAGAATCACAGCCGCTCCGACGCCGGCGTGTTGCGTGGCCTGCACTTTCAACGTGGCGCGGCGGCACAGGACAAGCTGGTCCGGGTGGTGGCCGGCCGGGCTTTTGATGTCGCAGTGGACCTGCGCCAAAACAGTCCACACTTCGGCCAGTGGGTCCACGCAGAATTGAGCGCCAGCAATAAACACCAGCTCTTCGTCCCCCGTGGCTTTGCCCAT
This sequence comes from uncultured candidatus Brocadiaceae bacterium, assembly GCA_964405325.1. Taxonomy (GTDB): domain Bacteria; phylum Planctomycetota; class UBA11346; order UBA11346; family UBA11346; genus CAYONM01. The sequence continues at coordinate 1,431 of CAYONM010000155.1, forward strand.
GGCTTCCTGGCCCTGGAAGAAGGCACGGAATTCTGCTACAAATGCTCCGTCTGCTACGCCCCCGAAGCCGAAGGCGGCTTGGCCTGGAATGATCCGACCCTGAACATCCCCTGGCCCCTAGCCGGCCAACAGCCGATCTTGTCCGAACGCGACACACGTTGGCCACAGCTGGCCCAACTCAGCCAGGAGGATCTGTTCTGATGTGCTGCATGATCACTGGCAGCCAGGGCATGCTCGGACGCTGCCTGATGCATCGTCTCGCCGATCGGCATCCGATTGGCGTCGATCTGTCGGATTGCGATCTGCGCGATGCCGCCGCCTGCCAGCAGCTCGTATCAACCAAACAACCAACCGTCGTCATCCACTGTGCGGCGTTCACCGCGGTCGATCGCTGTGAATCAGAACCCGACGCCGCCTTCGCCGCCAATGCCGTGGCCAGCGCCAACCTGGCCGTTGCCTGCCACCGCCAAGGCAGCCGCCTGATCGCGATCAGCACGGATTATGTTTTCGATGGGACCAACCAACAGCCCTACCACGAATGGGATCCAGCCGCACCGCGCACCGTCTATGGTCAAAGCAAGTGGGCCGGCGAGGAGGCCATTCGCCAGCATTGTCCGGATCACAGCATCCTGCGCATCGCGTGGCTGTACGGCGCCGGTGGCCCCAGCTTCCTGCATAGCATGCTGGCCTTGGGTGCCGAGAACGGACCACCGCTGCGCGTGGTGAACGACCAGATCGGCAACCCGACCAGTTGTGATGCCGTGGCTGATCTGATCCAGCACCTGCTCGATAAGCCCTTACCCGGCGTGATCCATGCCAGCTGTTCCGGCGAAGCCACGTGGTTCGAATTCGCCCAGGAAATATTCCGCCTGCGCGGCCTACCCCGAGCGATCACCGCCTGTAGCAGCGATGCCTTTCCGCGCCCGGCAACCCGTCCAGCCAATAGCCGCTTGGAGAAACGCGTCCTGCGCCTGGCTGGCCGGCCCAACATGCCAGATTGGCGTGAGAGCTTGCAGCGTTTCTTCCGTGAATATCCGGAGGCGTGATACGGATGCCCCGATCACCGGTCCTGTAAGCCGGCCTCCAGACCTCGCTGCCAACGCTGGCCGATAGCCGCATCTGTATAGCGCTGAGCGGTCTGTATGGCGGCCTGGCTCAGGACATGCCAGCGGTCCCGATGCTCGGCCAGTTCTTGGCACCAACGCGCCGCATTCGTGATGAAATCTTCCTCGCTGGTCAAGAAACCCGCCGTCTGCGCTCCAGCGCAGGGCGCCGATTGCCCACTGAGAATTTCACACGACCCAACATGATCGGTGCAGATCGGCACCACACCACAAGCCATCGCCTCGATGGTGACCATGCCAAAGAGCTCTTGCCATTTCCGGGTACGCAAGGAGGGCAAGAGCAGCACATCCTGCTTGCGATAGCAGACCGCCATGTCCTGTGGACGATGAATGCGACCATGAAAACTGCAGTTGTCACGCCGCGCACATTCGACCGCCACATAGTCCTCGAGTTCGCCATAACCAACAATGGTCAGCTGAAAACGCTGCGGATCGAGCCGGTCCATCAATTCGAAGGTTTCCTTCAGCCCTTTGCTGGGCACCAATCGCCCGACCGATATCAAACGCAGAGGTGCGGCAGCCTGCCGATCGACGCGCCCTTGCGGATGAAAATCCTTGGTGATCGCATGATTCACCACCAAACCGGGCACCGGGAAACCCGCCATCTGACGAAGTGTCTGCAGATTGCGCCGACTTACCGCGAACACGCCGTGACAATGATATCGGAAAAACGCCCGAAACCAGGCACGGATCTGAAAATACTTCGGCCGCTTCGGAAACGGCCCCCGCACCCACTCGGCCCAACTGCAATGCAGAAAAAAACGATGTCTGCGCGCCAGCAGATGAAACAAGGGCAGTCTGACGTCAAAAGGTGCAATACTGAGAACGATCACCTGATCCCGACTGTAACACAAGCGGAATAATTTCGCGCCATTGCGAAGTTCTCGGCACACTCGCGTCCAGTCACGGCGCCCCAGTGCCTGCACGAGTGGCTTGCTGATGGAATATTCAATCTGCTCGCGCTCGAGGCCCCAACGCGCGCACAGGTGATCGAGGCCGCGAAAATGCCAATGCGCGCCATGCACGTGCAAGACTGTCAGCCGCCGGTTAACAAAAAATCGCCGTACATCATGACACTCAGGCATCGGCTGGCCGCCTAAACCACTGCTTGCACGCATCCACCAGCAATCGGCAACGGTTTCCCCAAGTATCGCCAACAAGTCGCTGGAGTGGCCAGGGACTGGCATTGCGGTAATTCCAGTACCGCGACGCTAGAGGATGTCGCCCTAGCAGGTGGTCGGGTTTATGGCAGGAACTGAAATGCACGATGCCAGGCTGCGCCAACATCTTTTGCCAAGCCTTACGATCGTAATCAAAATACTGCCGACAGGGTTTCCGATAGAAACGATGCATCATGTTCCAGCATGGTGACAACTCCGACCAATGGCCATGACAGATCACATTCAAGCCGTCCTGGTCCATCATGCGAGCCGCCTTGGCATGCTCGCCAATAAATTGCCGGGCCCGCGCCCCCACCTGTTCCCGGCGCCAGGCAACCAGATCGATCAACAAGACTCCGGCATTGAAACAGGGCGCATCCTTCGGCAGACCAAGACCGCATTTATGATCGAGATACTTGCCCTCATAGCCGATGTCCCGTACCGCCATGGTCCATGCACCAGCGAATTCCTGCTCAGCCAAGGGGCGCAGATCTTCCAGCACCAGGGTATCGACATCGATGTACAAGGCCCGCTCAACCTTCTTCGGCAAGAGTTCCGGGATGCACAGACGCAGATAGGTTGCCTTGGACACGTTGCCCCGTCCCTGCAAGTCCCGCGTCAGCGCCTGCTCGGCCGGAATCCGGTGGAAATCCACCTGGGCAAACAGCACATCCAGCTTCGTGGCATTTTCGGCACTAATGCCATCATCGATCAGACGCAAGTGGAGATCAGCACCACCGTTCTCAGCGATAGAGAGCAGACAGGCGGCGGCATGCGGCACGAATCGATCATCACAAGCAGCAATCACATGCATAGTACAGATGCTCGTTGGATCAGCTCGCCAGCAAAGCGGCAAGCTGGTTCAGATTCACGTTATAGTCACGCTGTATTTCCTCAGCATGATATAAGCGTGTGAGATCCCGCGACCAGCACAACCGACGAGCTGGCTGCAGCACACGCTTTTTAAACCATTTCGCCCACTCCTTGGGCCTACTCCAGTCCATTTGCCGATGATCACCAGGATGCCGGTTGATGACGTTGCGCTGGTGAATGACAGTCAGATGGTATGGTTGCCGACCAATCTGCCGCACGGGAGCGATCTCATGCATCCGACCATGTGGCAAACCGCAGAACACCGTACAAAAACCATCAACTGGACGATTTTCGACCATGCTGACAAATGGATTGAAACGGTGCGCCGTCGGCCGCGCCTCCTGCCCGTTATATGAAAGCCCAAAACGAAAATTGAGCAGCTCCCGCTCCCGATGCCCACTGGCTTGCCGTCGGATTTCGGCCAGCGCGTCACGATGAAACGCATCATCATTATCAATACGAGTCGTGATCAACTGAGAGGTTTCGGTCGACACCTCAGCCAACACCACCGGCTGAACCTTGTTGTCCGGCAAGAAACGCGGCTGAAATTGGGGGCACATCGAAGACCAAGCCGCAATCCGCTCCCGATCTGTTGACAGAGTATGATCACCGAAGAGCACCAGCCAGGTAAAGTCCTGCTGACGCTGGCCTTGCAGCGAGGGCAGACAGACCTGCTCGAATAGCTGCATGCGATGCGTCATCCAAGCAGCATCACCGGTGGCCTGCTGATTCTTGTCGCTGGCGAAGCCCGGATCGCGCACATTGAAACGGGTGATCACGATGTGCTGGGGGGACATGGAAGCTCGCTTTCGCCTTCGGGGTTATGCCTGGCAGACGCGATGCAAGCAGATGCTGCCGCTTCACCGAGTAGGAAGAGGCAGAAATGGAACGACACACCACCACCGGACGCAGACCTCACCTTGCCCACAGCGCTGCACGGCCACCCTGCGTGGAGAAAGGATGCCATGAACCGCAATGAGGTCTCGCCGCTGCGCACGACCACCGCCCTCACCCGTATTTTACGCCAAGCCTGGCCCTATCGCTGGCTGATCGTCCTGACACTCCTAAGTGCCGCAGGCAGCGCCGGCCTGTTTGGATTCTTGCTGTTGGTGATGGATGCACTGTTTCGCAGCTGGAGCACGGTCCAGGCGCACAGCGGCGACAGTGCGACCGTGCAGGCAGCAGTCGATGAGATGCATCGTCTTGCCGGACACCTCTTGATCCTGGCACCGCTGATGGCCGGCTGCAGCTATCTGTCCGTTATCAGCGGCCAACGTTTGGCCAACGCCTGCATGCGCGATCTGCGCCAACAGTTCCTTGGTCATTTGCTTGAACTGGACCTGGGCTTCCATGTGCAAGCCAGCCGGGGTGATTTGATGACCCGCATGATGCATGATCTGAATTCCATGTTTGTGCTACAAAGCCGACTGTACGGCAAAGCAGTGCAACGCCCCCTGGAGATCGTCGCCATTATCGGCGCCATCGCCTGGATCGACTGGCGACTCGGTACGCTGTTGTTGACAGTCATGATACCGCTCTCATTCGTCCTGGTTTGCATGCTCGCTCGCGCCCGACGCCGTGGACAGCGCGCGCGTCAGGATCTGTCGAAAAACCTCGGTATTTTTGAACAAATCGTGTCCGGCATTCGAGTAATCAAGACCATGGGTTCTGCCGAACACGAAAAAGTCCGCTTCGCTGCCACCAACGATCGTCTCTATGCCAGCAATATGAAAGTGGCCTCCACCAAGGCCGGGAGCGAAGCCACCGCCATGGGTTTCATCTTCGTACTCATTGCTGGTGCCTTGTTTCTCGGTGGCTGGTTGTTCCAGGGAGGCTGGGCAGAACCTGCCGCCTTGTTGGTCCTCTTTGGTGGCCTGGGCCGCCTAGCTGGTGCCATGCGTGAACTGCAGCGTCTATGGGGACATATTCAGACCGATCTCCCGGGAGTGGAACGCATATATGCCGTCCTGGATCGCCAGCCCAGCTTACAAGACACCGTTGATGCGCAGCCCTACCCGGCACCGCAGCAGGCGATACGCCTACATCACGTCAGCTTCCGTTATGCTGCAGACCAAGAAGATGTCCTGCGGGACATCTCCATCGACATCCCCGTCGGCCAGACCATTGCCCTGGTGGGCCCATCTGGTGGCGGCAAGAGCACCCTGCTGGATCTCCTGCCGCGCATGTATGATGTCAGCCAGGGTGCCATCCTCTGGGATGATCAGGACGTTCGCCACGCAACTCGCGCCAGTCTGGTGCACCACTGTGCGATCGTTCAGCAACACCCCTTTTTGTTCGACGGCACGGTCATGGAGAATATCCGTTACGGTCGCCCCGATGCTTCAGACGATGAGGTCTTTGCCGCCGCCCACCGAGCCAACGTCCACGACGATATTCTGGCCCTCGAGGGAGGCCGGGGCTACGACAGTCCGGTCGGCGACGATGGTGGTCGCCTGTCCGGCGGCCAACGCCAGCGCATCTCCATCGCTCGTGCCCTGCTGCGCAATGCTCCGCTCCTACTGATGGACGAGCCGACCAGCGCCTTGGATTCTCAATCCGAAGGCAAAGTGCAGGCCGCTCTGGCAGAGCTGATGCAGAATCGCACGACGGTCATTGTCGCCCACCGCCTGGCCACCATCCAGCATGCCGATCGCATCTATGTACTCGGCGGTAAACACGACGGTGATGGCCGGGGCCGTATCATCGAGAGTGGCAATCACCAGGAACTGATGATCGCTGGTGGCCACTACGCCGCCATGGTACGCGCTCAGGAACTGGGTGACTGATTACCAGTTCAAGCCGTAACCTGCGCCCAGGTGCCCGGCAAAGCCATCGTTACCATCGATGAATTCCCGATTGGTCTCATAGAAGACGGACGCCTCCAGGCGGAGTTCACCCCAGCCCCAGGGCTGCCGCCAGTTGCCGTGTAGACCATACTGATCCCAGGGTCTGATGGCAAAATTGGTACTGCCCGGCGCGCCGGGCCGGGTGACATTGAGATTGTCACTCTCGGAATTACGCCAGCCGTATCGGCGCCACAAGGCGACCACGCTGCACTCCCGGGCCTCAGCCCACCGATGCTGCAACAAAAAACGCAGACTGTTGCTGTTGCCACCGTCTTGATGGCCAATGGCAGTGCCATCGTAGTACCAACTGTCATACTTGCTGTGATCATAAAAATAACTTTCGCTGCGATACCACTCCACCGCCGCCCGCCAGTCGCCCTCACCCGTAAGGTCGATGGCATCGGCAGTCAGGGTCCAGGCCGCGGTATCGGGATGCCAACGGTGGATGCCCAAGGTGCTGAAATGCAACTTGGTATCGTCCCACGCCCAAGCCGGATAATTGTCATCAACCCCATACTCACCTCGCAACTCAAAACGCTGCGCTATCTGCCAAGCACCGGCAATCGAAACCACGGCATTGTTGACTTGGCTGTCGCTCGGACTGGAAATATCCGCGACATAGAACTGCCCCTGCTCCTCGCCATCGCCACCGCTGACTTCCGACCAGGTGGCAGACAAACGCACAGGCCCCCAACTGCCGGCAATACGCGCCCCGCTCAAGAAAGGGTTTTGCACGCCGGCCCGGTCATCATCCAAGATGCCGGTGGTCAGCTCATAATGCAGCCGAAGTGGACCGAGTTGCCAGCTTTCGACCGGCAGCAGCACCACATGCGGCCAGGCGCGCCAGGCACTGCCGATGGTGATGCCACCAAAAATCCCTTCACCCGATTGAAAAGGCCGGTTGCTGAGTACCACAGCATGTCCCAGTCCCCGAACGCCAAAACTCAGCCGCGGGGCCATTTCCACACTGCTGGCATCAGCAGAGCGCTCACCGTCACGCCAGATCCGGCGAGGGTCGACCTGTTGCAGGTGATCGGCATCGCCATACGCCACCACCTGTGGTTCCGCAGCGGCGAAGAATCGCTTACCCGCATAACCCAGCTCCGCTTCACCGACCACCTGCGCGCCTTTGGCCAGCGGTACGTCACCCGGCGTCAGCCCACGCAGGCAGTCCGAAGCCAAACGGAAGCGCAGTCGGGCCGCCGCCGCCCAACCACCTGTCTCCTGTGCGATCAGGGCACGACTGAAATCGGCAAAATGTCCAGAATCACCCAGGCCACGTCGCCGCCAGGCCCAACTGTAATCATCGCGCGCGGCGTGCTGAAGCTGCCAGTAGTGCCGCGGCGGCGTTTCGCTGGCCGCCAGGCTGGCCGTGGCCAGACACACCGCCATCAGTCCCATTCTTCGCATGCGCAGAAGCCTAGCCCGCCTCGGGGAATGCAAGCTGCCGCCTGCCCCGTGGCCGAGCCCGGATCCCTCATCACATTGGTCGCGAAAAGTCGATAAGTGCGGTCAGCACGGCGCTTCGCGACCGAGGCGGACCGGAGCATAGCGGTATTATATGAGGATCCGCCGACCGAGGGAAGTGCCGTGATGGTCGTGCTTTCTTTGCGGTCTTTGCCGCAGGATGTGATGAGGGATCCGGGTTAGCGCGAAACGGTTAGGGTGCGGAAAGAAAGAAACGTTACAGATCGCGCAGAGATTTTGTCGATCCTTCAAGGCGCGAAGAGTGA
>CAYONM010000156.1:0-3616 GCA_964405325.1 uncultured candidatus Brocadiaceae bacterium
GAGCCCGGCTGGCGGGTGCGACGGACGTCGCGAGGGGGCAGCGCCCCCTCTGATGGAAGCGTCATCTGTGCCAGAAGATCGTGTAGAAAACGGTCACCGGACGAGGCCATATCAATCTTCAAACGTGGTTGCTTCGAGTATAGCGACGGCATCTTTCTGCATAGATGGCAGATAGCTTCAGATGGTATGGAGGATCGAGGCAGACTGGCCGGAAAGGGACACAGGTACCGGTATCAAAGCTGAAATGTCGCCTTATCCCACATGAGCGCTCGTCGGTTGATCGACGGGCTTATATCAGCGAGCGATGCACGTATGGATCTGGCGTTCACGCGAATCCTGGTGTTCACTAAACTATGCTTACGTGTCGTCCTCGCTGAAAGGAAGGTTCCATGTTGAAACCGCTCTGTTTGCTGGCTCTGCCGCTGTTCGCTGCCGCTGTGCTGTCGGCCCAGGAAACCAGTCCCCACGTGCAGCAGCTGGCTGAGCTCAGTACCATTCCCGCCGAGCACATTCAGGCCTTGGACGAGTACTGGCAGGATTCGCCAAACAGGGGTATGGTGGTCACCAGCGATGCCTTGGATGCAGTGGTCGGCGAGTTCCAGAAGCTGGATCCGGCGCAGATGGTCGAGCGCCTGCTGAAAAACTACGCAAGCGATGCGGCCACCATGGAGATGGCCGGTGCCGCCATGGCGGTGCGGGCCGCCGCCGGTTACGGCGCCAAGAGAAGCACGCTGAACAAGAAACGCTTCGGGGCCAAAAAGCCCCAGGACAAGGCGCTGATCGAATCGGTCAGCGCGGTGATGCAGCAATTCGCCACGCAGCAAAAACCCATGGCGCGCTTAGCTGCGATCGAGTTCCTACTGCAGGTACACAGCGAGGGCCTGATCAACCTGCACAACATGTCCGGCAATGGTGGTCGCCGCCCGGATGAAATACCACACGACGTGACAGCCCTGGCGGCGCCCTTCCTGGCCGACAAGGATCCTTTCGTGCGCGCTCTGGCTGATTGGACGATTTCCATCACCATCTGTAATGAAAACGACTTCAAGAAGCGCGGGCCGCATTGGGAGTACGATGACAAGCCCAAGCCCGATTGGGCTCAGGCCTATCTGGATGTGCCGGTGGCCGCGCATCTGGATTTCGATCATGTCCGACAAGCGGTCACCCTGGGCTTGCATCGGCGTCCGGCAGATCTGATCAGCCTGGCCGACGATGTCAGCCATCGCGCCACCGCCCGTGCCACCTGGGTCCAGGACCAGGGCCACCGGGTCGATTTGGCGCCGATGCAGCAGCGCTTGGCGGCGCTCAAGAAGGCGGCGTCAGCCGACCCCCTCAGCCTGCATCAGACCTATCTCGATTGGCGGCGTAGTGTCCGTTTGGTGGTCTTGCAGGGTCCGGACATCAACTTTGACAGCATGGTTTACATCAAGCGATTCAACGTCGGTGCGCATCTGCAGCCCGGCGTGCATTCCGGCGGACAATTCCCCAATGGTGGCGACATCTTTGTGCAAAGCGGTCTGGAACCCGATGCCGAGACCCGGACCTTGGTGGCGGACAAGCTGGGAGGTGGCTTTGGTCATGATCTGGATCTGTGGTACGATGCCGACCGGATCGTGTTCTCCTGGAAAGAGGGCAAGAAAAAAATCCAGAAGCTGTACGAGATCGATCTCGACGGTCAGAACCTGACCCCCGTCACCGATGGACCCTTCGATGATGTGGATCCTGCTTATCTGCCTGATGGCGAGGTCGTGTTTGGCTCGACTCGCGGTGAAGTTGCGATCATGTGCAACGGTAGCAGTGGTTTGGCAAGCATCGGCGGGGATGGTTCGTCCGGTGCTTTTGGTGGCCTGCATACCAATATTTTTCGGACTTGGGATAGTCGCAGCCGCGTTGAGCGCCTGTCCTACTGCAAGGACGACGATGCCTATCCGCATGTGCTCAATGATGGCCGCGTGGTCTACATGCGCTGGGATTATCAGGAGCGCGGCGTCAACGAGATCTTCTCGCTCTGGGTGATGTACCCCGACGGCTCCGGCGCCGATGGTTTTCACAAGGTGCATATTCCAGCCAAGATCACGGTACAGGCTCTGCGTGATACCCGTGCGGTACCTAACAGCAACCTGCTGATATCCGCTGGTGGTGGTCATTACAATTATGCTGAGGGCGCGTTGGTGTTGGGTGATCCGAGTCATGGCATCAACAATCCTGACAGTCTGAAGAACCTGACACCCTATGCCAGCCCCGTATTGTACGGCTGGGGCCAGCTGGCACCAGTGGAAGAGGGTGGCGTGCCCTACGTTGGCGGTTATTACTGCAAACCGTGGCCGCTCAGCAGCAAGAGTTTCATTGCCAGTGCCAGCTATAACCAGCCGCAGAGCAATAACTTCCAGCTGTATTACCTTGACGTCTGGGGCAACAAGGAATTGCTGCAGCGTGATAAGATCTACGAGGTGGTGGCGGCCGCAGCGATAGCACCACGGGAAAAGCCGCCCGTGCTGCCCAATCGGACCGACGATTCCAAGACCGCAGCAACCTTATATGTGGAAAATGTCTATGCTGATCTGCCGGGCATTGAAAAAGGGACGGTGAAACATATCCGCATTCTGCAGATGATCCATTGGATCAAAGGCATTGAAGGCAGGGGCGTACAATACCATCCCTTGGCCAATGCAGCGGAATGCTTCGCTTTTGGTACCGGCGGAGCGGTGCGCACCGTGGGGACGGTTCCGGTGAACGCTGATGGCTCGGCGGTGTTTGAAGTTCCGTCTGATGCCGATCTGTATTTTCAGGCCTTGGACAAGGATTATCGCGCGGTGCAACGCATGCGTACCCACGTCGAGTTTCAGCCCGGCGAGGTGCGTGGTTGCGTTGGCTGCCACGAAACCAAAAGCGAAGTGGTCGCCAGCATGAGCAAGTACGACAAGCTCGGCCAGCCGCAACGGCCGGTGCCGCCACCTTGGGGTGATACCACCCTGATTGACTACGAGACCATGATCCAGCCGATCCTAAGTAAGAAATGTGTTGAATGCCACGCTGGCAAACCGGACCAGGGCTGGCTGGATCTGACGGACAAACGCGATCAGTTTGGCTTCATGCAGGGCTACCGGGCCTTGTATGGCCTGAAAGCTTCGGATCAGACTCCAGACGTTCATTGGTCGGTTACCGGTGCGGTGGATCGGCGCAAGGTCAAGCTGCCCAGATCACACAAGCATCCCTGGTGGGATGCGATGTTCGATTACATCATCATCCGCAGTGACGAAACCGGCGGCCGCGTCACGAAGCCGCTGCAATTCGGTGCGATCCGGCACCCCTTTGCCATCAAGCTGGTGGAAGATCCCGAACATCGCAAGCGCCTGACGGACCAGGAAGTCCAATTACTGATGAATTATTTCGACGTCCAAGCCCCTTATTTCGACACCTACCGGCAGAAGCAGCGCAAGGATTTGATCCAGGTGCGAGTGGAGCCCTATCCACCCTTCGGCACAAGTCGGCAGCATGCCATCCATCAGGGCAAGGATGTGACACCGAAGTTCCAGTAAGCCAGCGTCGCTACGGCCGCATTTGCGAGCCAATCGCGACGCAGGAACGAGGGGCCGGCGTCCGGCTGAGGGCGATT
>CAYONM010000156.1:3716-9070 GCA_964405325.1 uncultured candidatus Brocadiaceae bacterium
TCATATCACCATGCCGGCGTGCTTCGCTTGGACGCCAGGATTTCCCGATAGGTCGCTTCCATGGCGGCTACCCGCTTGGCCTGACTGGGATCGTCGATCAAATTGTTGGACTCAGTGGGATCCTGGTTGAGGTTGAAAAGCATGACGGGGCTACCGTTGCCGGGGACATCGAAGACCAGTTTCCATTTGTGGTCGTACATGGCGCGCGTCAGCTTCATGCTGCCGGTGGCCGATGCCAGGCGATCTTCGATGGCCTGCTTTTCTTTCGGGGTGTGGATGTAGGGCGCGGCATGATTGACCTGACGACGGGCGGCATAGAGAGGGCCGCCGGGGTTGCCGCCGTCTTCGAAGGGATTGCCGCCGAAAACGCCATCGGCGAGTAAATAGCGGCGTGGTGCCGGAGTACGGCCTTTGGCTTGGCTCAGAATGTCTACCAGACTGACTGCATCCAGGCATTGGGTGTCCGGAATCTTGGCACCGGCCAATTGCAGTACCGTGGGGATCAGATCGAAAATACAAACCGTATGGTCGACTACAACCCCGGGCTGACCGATGCCGGCGGGCCAGCTGATCACGAATGGCACGCGGGTGCCACCTTCGTAGATGGTTGATTTCATGCCACGTAGGCCGCCGACGGCATCGTGGCCCTTGTGCTGCCAGCTGGGCTTGCCGCCGTTGTCCGAGGTGACGCAAATCAGGGTGTTTTCGTACATGCCGCGTCGTTTCAGCGAGTTGACCAGGGCGCCGACGATGGCGTCGGTTTCAATGACCATGTCGGGTAGTTCACTGATCCCGCTGACGCCCTTGACGGGCCGGCCGTGGATCTGGTCCGGCGGCACGCAGGGACCGTGGGTGCCGTCGGTGCACATGTGCATCAGAAAAGGTACCCGTTGGTCGGCATTGCGGCTACTCTGTTCGACGGTATCGAGAAAGCGTTCGGCGGCATTCAGCAGGCGGTGGGGGACCTGAGCGTAGTCCCAATTTTCTTCCTCGAAATCACGATCGCGTTTGCCAATTTTTTTTATGTTGTCGATGCCGACTTCTGGCAATTCATTTTCCAGAAAGACTCGCGGTGGCGCCTGATGACCGAGGGGCAGGATATAGGAATAATCAAAGCCCCAGCTGCGCGGACCTTCCACCATGGCTTTGGTGAAATCAGCGGTGCCGTCCTCTTTGCTGGCATGCAGTCCGCCGCCGATGCCCGCCTTGCCGAACATCGCGGTGCGGTAGCCGACTTCCTGCAGCATATTGGCCACGGTCTTTTGATCTGGCAGGATCTGCGATGGGGTGTGGAAGGTCCAGGTGCCGCCGGGCGAACGACCGCGCCAAGGATAATTACCGGTCAGCATGGCATAGCGACTCGGAGCGCACAGTGCTGCCGGGGAATGTGCATGGGTAAAAAGGATTCCTTCGTTGGCCAGCTGATCGACACTGGGGGTGGGGATGCGGCCGTCGGGATTATAGCAGCCATAGTCACCAAAGCCGACATCGTCGGTAAAAACGATGACCACATTGGGCCGCTCCTGGCTGGCCACGGTGATCGTCAGGGCCAGCAGCAGCAACAGGCTGATCAGGGATTGTAGGTGATAGGACAGGTACCGATGCACGGTGGACTCCTTTGGTCAGATGATTTGCGGACAGAAGCTCACACTGGAAATGACTTTATTAAGGGAAAGAAGAGCTGGTGTGAGCTTCGCTCCCGGTTTATTCCAGTCCCGCCAAGAGATCATAACGGTAGTCGGTTTGCGGATCCAAGTCGAGGTCGCGATAACTGCTACTGTTTTCCGACAGGAAACGGATCATGATGATATGAGGTTCGGGACCTTTGCGCTGCAGCAGCAGCCAGTCCAGATCGGTGGTAAGGGTCCAGTTTAGCATGATTTCGGCATGAGATTTGGCGATTGCCTGCATGCTCAGCAGCGGGGAAACGCTGATGTCTATGCTGTCGCTGTTGGTGTCGCCATCATCGTCGGTGATGGTCAGCGTAGCGGTATAGGTGCCATTGCTGTGATATTGATGACTGGGGGAGGCAGCGGTGCTGCTGCTGCCGTCACCGAAATCCCAGGCGTAGGTGACGATGCTGCCATCGCTGTCGTTGGAAGCGCTGCTGTCGAATTGCACGGTCAATGGTTCGGTGCCGGAGACGGGGACGCTTCCGGAAAGATCAGCCGTTGGCGGGTTGTTCGGATTGGGATTGGGCTCGGGCTTGAGTGCTTCCGGACCGTAGCAGACAACTGATCCGTCCCGTAACGCCACCAGAGCGCGACCCTTGCGGTCGATGCTCAGGCCATCAAAAACCGGTTGTTCCGGCAGATTGACCGACCAGATCACACTGCCGTCGCTACGGCTGCGCGCTTCCAGGGTCCAATTTTGGAATTCCCGTTGGAAAGCACTGCCTCGGCATACCACCAGGGCGTCGTCGCACAGAGCCATGGCGATCAGGTATATTTCTTCTGGTCCCCACAAGGGTGTTGGCTCGACGATGGTCGTGGAACGGATCGGTTGCTCCTTGCTGTTACCAGTGGGCGCAGCTGCGAAGGCGTCCGTAAATGCGGACTCCATGTCGCTGCGTTGCCACATATGCACATCGGAGCAATCGTCAGCAGCGGTGACCATCATTTGATCGTCCCAGACGGGCATCAGGTAGATCCGTTCATTCATGTCGATGCCGCCAGAGGTGTCGGCGAGGTAGGCGTTGTCGGCAACGTACACGCTCCAACCACCGCCTTTGTCGTCCGAGGTCCAGCAGTCGTAGGTGGTACAGACGCGACGGCCGCCAGTGATGATGAAGTTGTCGGCCAGTGCACCGATCATGCCGCCGCGTCGTTTCAGCTTGGTCCAGCGTTCGTTGTTGGGGATCAGGGTCAGGCTGCCATCGCTCAGATCGAAAGAGGGGGGCACCATCAGCGATGCCGCCAGCCATAAACGGCCATCGGCGATGCAGCTGTCACCATAGTTGCCAATAGTGCCGTAGACGCCGTGCTCGGAACCGGTACCCAGGTCGTGTTTCTGCCAGATGATGGTGCCGCTAGCGATGTCGATGGCATACAGGTGAACGCCGTTTTCCGGTTGGTAGCCGGCGCTGACATAGGCAACGCCGTTGTCATCTACGCTGGGGGTACCAACGATGGGCCAGGTGTTGACCAGATGCCCATACCAGGGCATGCGTCGTATGGCCGGAGCTGCTTGTAGTCGCCACAGGACGCGACCGCTTATCAATTCCACACAGTGCAGCACGCCCAGTCCATCACCGATCAGAACGTGGCCTTGCCAGATGGTGGGCGGGCAGAATAGGCGGGCATCAGTGGTCATGCTCCAGCGCTCGCTGCCATCATCGGTTTGAATGCAGCGGACGGTGCCGTTGGCGTCACCAAACAGCGTATACGCGCCGACCACCACCGCTGGCGTGCCTTGGTATTCTGCCTCGTGTCGGCTGTGACCGCGACGGCCGGTCTTTTCGGGGCTGAAGCTATAGCTGCGGGGATTCGCCGGATTCCAACGCCAGAGTTCCACCGCTTGAGTGCCTATGCTGACGCCGGTGCCGCTGCTGCGTTTCATGTCGTGCCGTGTGGTGGGCCAGTCGTGTGCATCTTGGCTGACGTTGGTGACTGCACTGATGTCGACGATGGTCACCGGGTTACCGGTTGGAGCTTGATGCGGCTGAAAGCCGTCGGCCGTGGTGAAGGCTCGATAACCACGTATTTCCAAATTGCAGACGCAAGTGCTGGCGGCGCTCATGGCGGTGCCATCGGCGATAATCAGACCGACATCACAGGGTGACTTGACATCGGAGGTGCGAACTTGTTCATTGATGTCACGGGTCGCAACGGCACCGAAGCCGCCGATCATGAAACGCGGCGTGGCGGTGGCCGGGCCGCAACTGTCAGAGACCAGGACCGGTCCATCGCTGACCACTTCGCCGGTCAGCAGATGACGGGTCTCGGATTTTTCGATCCAGTAATCGCCATCGGCAATCGCGCGTACCACGCGGCCAACGGGTGGGCTGTAGCGCCACAGCAGATCACCGGTATCACGTGCCAAGAAACTGAGACCGGTGGTCCATCCAGCGCCGATCACAACCGCCTGCGGCGTGATGACCAGTGAACGCTGGTTGAGAATCAGACCCTTAAGGTTGCTTTTGGTGCCAGCGAGATCGTCCAGAATGCTGGCGTCGGTCTGTTGCCAATGGATGCTGCTTTGATTCAGCAGATCGCGACAGACCACGGCCTGTTTTTGTGCATGATAGATCAGGCTGCCATCCTGGATGCCGATTTCGCGGTGGTCCACCGGACCGGGCAGGGTTTCCTGCCACAGCAGATCGCCAGTAGCCGCATCATAGACGGCCAGAACATTAGCGGAGGGATTTTCATCGATGACCTCGTAGAGGCGTTGCCGGATGGCATCGGGCGCGCCTTGGAGAACCGCCAGCGTGCCATTGGCATAACCGAGCCAATGCATTTGCTGACCCTTGGTGGGACCGGCTATGCTGCGTAATTCCTCTCCGCTTTCGCGGTCGAAGAAACGGATGGTATCGCCATCGATCAACCAGATGCCGTCCGCCAATGCGGCGGACATGCTGCGACCACTGATATAACTGGGACTGATCATTCGATCTTTGAAGTCGAGCGCCGAGGTGTTGAATCCAGCATCGAGAATACGTGTCCATAACTCGATTCCAGAGGCATTGGAGCGGGCAGTGATGCTGCCCTGGGCGTCCTTGTTTGGCTCAGCGCGGCGTTCGCGAATGGAGTAATTGACGCCCCCGGCGGACAGCATGGTGAAACCCCAGAAGCTGTCGTGCATGGGTAGGCTGTACCACTTGGTCAGGAAGGGAGCTTGCAGGGCCTCGTCTTTGGAAACCTGGGTGTTGTCGGCTGCATGGTAACGTTGTTGCCATTGATCCGAACCGGACGGTGGTGTGGCGGTAAGGCATTGCCAGGTATTGCTGCCAACGGTGACCGTGGCACGACTCTTACCCGGCCAAGCGGCGGCCAAATCGGCATTGGCACCGGGGCCGCCGGCCAACAGCACGCCACGGCGTGGGCCGAGCAGGTCGTGCCACGTCTGCAGCAGAGTGGTATCGCTGGCATCAGCATCGGTGCAGTTTTCCACAATCATCAGATCGGCGAGCCGTTTGGCCAAGCCGAGTGAGTTGTCATCTCCCTGGTCGATAAACAGGTTGATGTTCAGGATGCCTGCCGAGCGGGCCTGGTTGCGCAGGTCATCGGCCGTAGCGGCATTGGCGCAGCGGGCGTAGACCAGACAGTTTTCCTGATTGGCGAAATCCAGCACCAGGGCGGGGTATTGCACGCGTGGGAAGCAGATCAGGCCGGTGCTGATGTTTGCCGCGGCAA
>CAYONM010000157.1:0-9042 GCA_964405325.1 uncultured candidatus Brocadiaceae bacterium
CTCAGCTTACAAACCGGGCGCCGCCCGGAACCCACGGGCTCGATCGTATCGGTCGGCGCCCGGTTTTCGGCTCTTACATCGAGGGGCAGGCCCCTCGGACCCCGAAGTTGAGCCCGCAAAAAACAGCTTTCTCTACTCGAAGTTTTTGCGGGCTCAGCTTCTAGTCGATCACCGGCAGCGCATCGGCGGCGTATCGGCGGCGTCACCGGCGTTAGCAGTGCGATAGGCACTGGGGGTACAGCCCATCACCCGCCTGAACAGACGCGAAAAATAATACGGATTGTCGATGCCACAGGCGGCCGCCACTTCGCCGATGCTAAGGTCGCTACGCTGCAACAGGTCGCTGGCATGCGCGATCCGGCGGTCTATCAGATATTTCTGCGGACTGGTGGCAAAGGCAGCGCGAAACAATTGTCGGAGATAATCCGGCGACACGAAAACCCGCCTGGCTAGGTTGCTGATGGAGATGTGCTCGGAGAAATGCGCGTCGATCAGGGCTCGGGCCATGGCCGCCGGATCCTGATCATGATCTCGCTGCATACCGGCGGCGCGCAACTCTAAAACCAAGCTGCCGGCCAGGCAATCCAGTCGCTCCCGTCGCAGGGGAGCCTCCGGGTCGGCCAGCAAGCTGCCGATTCGCCGCGCCAGTGCATGCATCGCGTCATTTATCGGCCGGATGCCGGGCAATAAGCGCTCAGCACCGCAACCACCGACACAGAGACAGACCTGCTCGCCATCCACCTGATTGTCGATCCAGTGCCGACCCGGCGGCTGATAAACAAAACACTCGCCGGCCTGGTATGCCACCACCTGATCGTCCTGATGCAGCTCGCCGGAACCGCCCAGCACGCAGACGATCTCAGTCGCCAGGTGTTCGTGCTGCTGGCAACGATGCCCGGCCTGTACGTGCAGGTGATAGCCATAATGACACGTGCCCGTGGTGCCCATTGTCCGTCTCCGATGCCTGCAGCCGGCAACTCCGATCGCTGCATTGCACGCTCCCAGCATGCCGCCGTATGCTGGTGGCACCAGAAACGAGGAGCGCCATGAGCTACAGCAGCCACGACCGCCAGATCCTTCGCGAACTCGCCGAACGCTATGCCGCACATGCGGCCAAGCCCATCCAACAAGAGCGCAAACAAGCCTGGCGCGATCACAATGCCCTGCGACCGGGACGACCACGGGTGATCATTGATGTGGAGTCCCCCATGTGGCGTGAGATCTGTCCACCAGATCAGCTGCACTGCCAGGATGAGCAGGCCCGTCGACATGAGAACGAGTTGCGCTGGTTCCTGTTTCAAGCCGAGCAATTGCACAGCGACTGGGCAATTCTCGATCGCTATTTCCTGCCGCTGCAGATCCACGACAGCGGCTGGGGCCTGGAGGTGAAAGAAACGCGGGTCGAACACGACTTCGGCGCCGCACATTTCGATCCGGTGATCGTGGAGCTGAGCGACGCGGAAAAACTCCGCACGCCGCAGGTAACCATCGACTGGGAGGCCAGCCGCTTGGAACGCGAGGCCTTGCAGGACGTATTCGGCGATATCCTGCCGGTGGAATCCCGGGGCTATTTCGTGCCCTGGTTCTCGCCCTTCGATCTCTTCGCCCAGTGGCGTGGCATCGAGGAACTCTATTTCGACATGATGGACGAACCCGAGTGGCTGCACGAGACCCTGCAACGGATCACCGATGGCTACCTGGGCATGTTGGAGCAATTCGAACAACAGGAGGCGCTGTGGCTGAACGCTGGCGGGCATTTTGTCGGTTCTGGCGGCCAAGGCTTTAGCGACCAGCTGCCCGAACCTGGCCAGCTGGATGGGCCGGTGCGCACCGAGCATCTCTGGGGCCAAGCCACTGCGCAGATCTTTTCCGAAGTCTCCCCGGCCCAGCACGAGGAATTCTCGCTACCCTATGACCAGCAATGGCTGCGTCGCTTCGGCCTGGGCTGCTACGGTTGTTGCGAACCCCTGCATAACAAGATCGACCTTCTGCGACAGATTCCGAACCTGCGTCGCCTCTCCCTCAGCCCCTGGGCAAAACTGGATATCGCGGCCAGCAATATCGGTCGCGACTACATTGCCAGCGTCAAACCCAATCCAACGGTCTTCGCGGCCGAACGCTTCGACGAAGCCGGACTACGCGCCTGGTTCCAACAGGCACTGACCGATACTGCAGGCTGCTGCGTGGAATTCATCATGAAGGACACCTGTACCTGTCGGAACGATCCAACCAGGCCAGTCCGCTGGGCCCAGATCGCCATGGAGGAAGTGGAGCGTTTCGCCGCCGCCCAGTGCTGACGACGGTAGCCCTCCTCAGTCGCCACTGTAATGAATCCAAACGCGAGGACCTGCGGCGCGCACCTCCCACCGACAATCCCGCAAAGCGCCGCCGAAAAACGCTCGCAAAGCGAGCGAATCCCAACCAAGGCCGTGGGGATGTACGACGGATGTCGCCAGGTCCGAGCCGCCCTTGCGCAGTGTGACTCACGTGCGGATGAAGCGGATGCCATAGTGTCCGGATGACTCAGCCGGAATCTCGATTTCAATCCAGCAGCTTGAAATGCGTCATCACCGCCTGCCAGGCCAGCAGGGCCTGACGGGGGATACGCAGCTCCTTGCCATCCAGATAGGTCGGGATGGTGCCTTGCTCCAGACGCTTGGCGATGAAGGCCGGACTCCGCTGCACCAACTCGGCCGCTTCCTGCGTATCGATCACCTCACCAGGCTGATCCATGGTAACCCGCCACAAAGGCTCACGGCCCAGATCGTGACGGAAGCTCTTACGGTCGGCCAGGGCCAGGGCTTCGCCTGCGGCGATCAATTCCTCGGCAGTCCCCTGCGCCGCAGCCAAACAACCGAAGCGAGCCAACACCACCTCGTAGCAGGGACCGCCGAAGAGGTCATCCAGATGCTCGTACACCTGATCCAGGCAGGCGACCACCTCCCGAGAGCGTCCCAGACCGGTACCGACCTGGGCCAGATGTTGCAACAGATGCAGGACCTGCTCATCCTCGGGCTCAAATTCGGTTAGCAGATGTCGAATATGACCGATCGCGGCATCCAATTCCCAGGCCACCAAGGCACAGCGAGCGGCCAACAACAACTCGTCGCCATCCCATTCCTGATCCCGATAGAGCTGCTCCAAGGCAATCTGGCACCAATACGCCAGGTCCTGCTGCTGATGCCCCCTCTGCGGCATGATGCCTTCATCCAGAGCCGCCACCAATCGCTCGGCCAGATCGTGCCAAAAGCCGAGTACATCGCTGGGCTCATCGCAGGTCGCAAAGGTTTCGGGAAAACGCGGCTGCCCTCCCAGCTTGGCCAACAGCTGCCCCAGCAAGGGCTTGGCGGCCGATTTGTCAGCAAATCGATCATCCAGAGCATCGGCCAGCGCATTCATGAAGGCCTCGTCCATCTGCGGAAAGGCCAACTGCGGAATGACGCTCAAGCCCTGATCGTGGCTGATCACCAGCGCACAGACTCCCTGGGCATGTTGGAAGAGCTCCCGCGCCCGCTCGGCTGCTTGCGAGGCGCTCAGCCCCTGTTCCTGCATCTGTTGGACCGTCGCCTGCAAGGGCCCGGTCCCATCCACCAGGTACTGCGCAATGGCTTGCTTCAGCTGCGGCGACAAGGGCGCGAGGATCGCCGCATGCAAACGCTGTTCACCCACCAGCAGGTTGAAAGGATTGAACCCACCTCCCGTGGCCAGCCCTTGCAATTCCTGCGCAAAGGCGCCCATATCCTGGCCTGATTTTCCGGCAATGCGGCCCAATTCCTCGAACATGCTGCGCTCCTGTTTACAGGCGGCACCATGGAGCAGCCAGGGACGCAGGCAAGCCGATGAACCATCCTGCCGACAGAGCCAGCAGCTCTGGCATGCCAGATGCGTCGGCAGTCCCCCATGGTTCCTCGCGTTGCAATTCTGGTCGTCTGCCTGCTGCTCTCGGCCTGCTGGAAACGAGAGACCCCCGCAGATCCGGCGGTGGCCGATCACGAAACCGTCAAGACCCCCACCAACGAACGCCCGAAACACGGCGAATGGCAAATCAGTAGTCTGACCGAATCCGAAGGACAGCTGCTGGTCGAATTGCTGATCGGCAGCCGACATGGTGTGGACACCAATACCTTCTTCCGCGTCTACGACCCAGAACGTCCCGGCGTGATCAAATGCATGCTCAAAACCCGCGAGGTGCTGGGCCCCGAACAGAGTCTTGCGATCATGATCGGCGGCCTGTTCGATCTGAACAATCCGCTCTCGGTCGGGGATCCAGTCCGTTCGGTGGACGATCTCGGCCTGTACGGCTCCGGCCAACAGGTGGAACGGACGGTCACGCGTGAGATCGAGCGCATCCAAACCGAAGCACAGGCCGAGCAGGAGCAATTCGACAGCCTGCGCGAACAATTCCAACGTCGCCTACGTGAATTGATGGCCGAGCACGATCGCGACGTGGTTGCCAGACAGACCAAACATGAACAAGCCATGCAAGAAATGAAGTCACGTCACCAACGCGCCCTGGAAGCCAAGGATCTGGAGCGACGCAGTGATCTGGCCGCCTTGCGTACCACCCTGATGCAGGATGCCCGCAGCCAGGTGGAGCAGAAGGGCCTGAACATGCAGAAACGCATTCGCGAATTATCCGAAGAACGCGACACGCTGCAGGGACAGGTCGACAAACTGCTGCGGGAACAGCAACGACTGCGCGACCACATCACCACCCTCATCCAAGAGCAAGCAGACAAGCGACAGGAATTCGAGGATAAACTCCGAGCCGAGATCGAGACCCGCTCGATTCTTCAGGCTCGCCTGGCGCAGATCGAAAAAAGCCTGGAACCTGGGGATGCGCGACCAGAAACCATTCTCAGCGCCAGTCCCGACCGTAACGAGACCATTCTCGAGCGCTTGGAACGTATCACCGAGGAGCGCGACCAAGCCCGCGCAAAGGTCAAACTGCTGAGCGGTCGGCTGGACGTTCTCCAAACCGAAACCAACCAACTCCGTAAACGCCTGGATATCGCCAACACCAGATTGGCGGTACTGGAAAGCCAGGACTCCGACGAAAACTCATTGCGCCGCCAATTGGCCAAATCCCAAGTCGATTTGAATCAGACCAAGGAGTTCCTCGATGCCGCGAATCTCACCCGCTTGGAAGCCGAGCGGCAATTGTATGAGCTGGTCATTCGCATACTCCGGATGAGCAGCAGCCAGCCACAACAGCTGGACTACCTCAAAGCCAGTCTGCGCGATCTGGTCGCCAGTGACGAGCGGGTGGAGGTGGAACCGTGAACCAAACCACCGTATTGGCGCATGGCCTACCGGCCCTGCTCGTCCTGGTGATGACAGTCGTCGCTTGCACACCGCGTAAGAGCGGCACCGACGATGCCGCCCTGCAAGAACGCATGCAGGACATGCAGGAAGAGCTCGGGGCCCTGCAGGCCGATCTGCGCGCCAGACTGGTGGCCATGCAAGGCGGCAAGGGGCGCGGTGCCTATGCCGACGGCCCGCGATCCATCACCGGCACCGAAACCGTCCTGGAACGCCTGCATCGCACCAAATTGACGCTGTCGCAGGCCCAAAACGCCTTGGACCAGAAAACCCGGACCATTATTTCCATGCGCCGCGAACGCGAAGACCAACAGGAGCAGATTGTGAATCTCAGCTCCAAGGCTGAACGATTGGCCCGCGCCGAAGATCGACGGATCACGGCGCTGCAAGAACGCCAAGCCGCCTTACGCATCCAGGAGCAGCTCCGGCAGAGTCTGGTGGAATGCCATCTGGCCCGGCTGGAATCGGAAAAACGCTTCTTCGAGCTGATCACCGAGGTGATCCGCCTGGATCCGTCGCAAACCCAGGAGTTTTTCCAGTTGCAGGCTCGCTTGCGCGAAGAAGCACGCCTGCACAAACCGGCCGATCTGGCAATGGAAGCAGACGAGCAGCCATGAGCAGGATCACAACCATGCTTTTCATCAACCGCCGCTTCAGCCTACTGCTACTTGGTATCCTTATTGTCATGAGTGCATGCCAAGGCCGTGGTAGTTCTGGCCTCCCCACCGAGTACCCCTTCCACACCCTTCCCATGGCTACCGAACCGCGACGCGTAGTTGTGGTGCCGTTCTATTTGGGCGACGAGGTGGGAAAGGAAGCTGCGATCATGGACGAAGCCATGGCCACAGCGCTCCGCGAACTGGGGGAATATGAGGTGGCAAGCATCGATCGCAAACAACGCGATCTGCTTTTTGGCAATCCACATAGCAAATTGAGAAATCTGAACACCGAAAATCTGCGCCTTTTCCGTACACGCTACCGAGCCGACGCACTCCTGATCGGCCGCATCGATCACTACGACAGCTACGATCCCATCGCCATCGGCGTCGAGGCCCACCTGATCAGCTGTCACGATGGGCTGACTCTCTGGTCGGCCGTTGCACATTTCGACAGCGCCCGTCGTGATATTCAAGAGGATCTGGAATTCTGGTACCAGGACGTGATCGGCACCGGCCAGAATCGCATCGGCGGCTGGCAACTGGCACTGCAGAGCCCACGGCTGTTCGCCCGCTACACCTCGGACCGGCTCGCCGCCAGCATTACCGACGACGAATACCGCACCCGAACCCGACGCCGCCGGTAAGGGCCCGTCAATAAATAAAGGTAGCGTCTCACTTGATCTTTTGCCGCCCTTCTGCGTTGCTTATCGCTTACATATACTCGATATGCTCGCTCTTCGCGCCTTGAAGGATCGACAAAATCTCTGCGCGATCTGTAACGTTTATTTCTTTCCGCACCCTAAGGGCCCGTCAATAAATAAACATTACATTTCGCTTGATCTTTTGCCGCCCTTCTGCGTTGCTTATCGCTTACATATACTCGATATGCTCGCTCTTCGCGCCTTGAAGGATCGACAAAATCTCTGCGCGATCTGTAACGTTTATTTCTTTCCGCACCCTAAGCGGAGAAGCTTCCTAACGACCGATGGCGCGCACCCGTTCCTTGGCGCTGGTCGTCTCGAGATCGTCGGCCTCGGCATTTTCCGCATCGTCGAGCGTACTTTCGATACGCCGAGGATTCAGGTTCATCTCCGCCAGCGCCTCGCGTACACGCTCGATGCTCATCGCCTCGCCAAGCACGGTAATCCCGTAATCACCACGGACATGATGCATCTTTTTGCTCTTGGCCAAGGCAGCGATGGCCAGCTGCGCATCAAGCCGCTCCTCCTCGCCCAAGGGATGATCAAAGTCGATTTCCAGTCGCATCACCATGCCATCACTCCTTACGCAAACGAACCACGTTGTCATCGGTTTCGGCCAGCAGAACCTCATATAATTCCACGCCCGGCCACTGCGCCACCTCGCCAGCGATCCGTTGCCAAATCAGCTGGCTGAGATTCTCCATGGTCGTCGTATGCCCTTTGAACAACGGCACATCGTTCAGGAAATGGTGTTCGCACGGATCGACCACCTCCCGTTGCACCAGCTGGTACAGATCCATCACATTGCAGAAGAAACCGGTCTTCGGATCCGGCTCGCCACGCAGAGTGATCTCTAATCTATAATTATGGCCATGCAGGTTGGTACAGAGGCCATACACCTGCTTATTGGCCTTATCATCCAACTGCGCACTGCACAACTGGTGGCTGGCCGAGAAATGGAAACGACGGGTCAGGTAATGCATGCGTGACAGTATCGCTACGGCGGCGGCCAGCTCAAACGCTTCCCGCCGGCGGGCTCGACGCCGCCAGCAGTGCCATACCTCGGATCACCAGATCCGGCACCAGACGATGCGGTATCGCCAGCGCACCGTCACGGCAGCAAGTGGCGTAACCGCCGCTGATGAGCACCGCTTCGATACCAGTCGCTGCCTGGACCGCTCGGATCTGTGCCTGGAGCATGCCGAGAAAACCCGTCTGGACACCGGCAAGCATGCAATCAGCGGTCTCATGCCCCAACATCGAGCGATACGGATCCGCGCTCCACGGCACAGCCGGTAAAGCCGGGGCTCGGTGTGACAAACCGGCCAGCATGGCATCGGGGCCTGGGGACAACTGTCCGCCGAGAAAGCGCGGCCAAGGTCGTCGCCATTGCCAGGCATCAACCACCGTGGCGGTTCCCAGACAAACGACCACGATGTCGGTCTCCAACTCGTGACAGGCAGCGACACCGGCACACTGACGGTCGAGGCCACAGCCGGGATAGGCTCCCAAGGCTGGCAAGGCCAATTCCGCTGCGGAACCAGCCCACGCGTCTCGAAAACGCGCCGCCCCGGCCTGCGAGACAGACAACACGCAGGCCGTCGACTCGTCGAAGGAGGCCAGACGCTCAGCCAGAGCAGGATCTTCATAGGCCAGACTGGTCACCACCTCCGGCGTGCACAGGCACGCCACCTTCAGGCGGCTGTTACCACAATCCGCAAGCAGCATCAGGCCCGACCGGTAGAACCGAAACCGCCACGACCTCGGCTGGTCATGGCCAGATCGGCCATGGGCCGCAATTCAGCCCGGCTGACGGGCGCGACCACCAGCTGGGCGATACGCTCACCCCGCGCAATGAGGAAGGGCTGTGCGCCATGATTGATCAGGATCACCTGCAATTCACCCCGGTAATCGCTATCGATCGTGCCAGGACTGTTGAGCACTGTCACACCATGCTTCAGTGCCAAACCGGATCGCGGTCGGACCTGGACCTCAAAGCCCGCAGGAATGGCCAGCGCCAAACCGGTGGGCACCAGGCAACGCTCACCCGGAGCCAGGCTGATCGGCTCGCTACAAGCAGCACGCACATCCAGGCCAGCCGCACCCGTGCTAGCGTAGTGGGGCATATCCAAGCCATCGGCGTGCGGGAGGATCTGGACATCGATACAGCAATCACTCATGGCGAACCGTTGTAGAGCCGTAGTCGTCTTTGGCCAGCGACGGCCAGCGACGGCGGTCAGGGCCAGTCAAAAGTATCCGTAAGGGCTATTCAGAAAAGACCATACCGGAAAATCGTACCTGACGTAGCTACTCCTCCCCAATCCCGCCATCGCATCATGGTGTCTCTCACAAAGGCGCGG
>CAYONM010000158.1:0-8981 GCA_964405325.1 uncultured candidatus Brocadiaceae bacterium
TCAGTGGAGGCGCCATCATGCCGACCGGGGACCGGCGCGCTGACCCCAGTTCATCAGAGCTGTACGCTTGAACCACCACCACAGCCTGGATCGGAGTCTTATCCCCGACCGTCTCCCTGCGAACGCAGCATCTGCAGCCAGGTCGCCAGGTCGCAGACCTGTGTACGTTCATCATTGAATCCCTGTGCGATCCGGCACACCAGGAAACGGCGTTCGGCGCCGATCAGATCGGCAGTCGTGTGCAGTCGCTCGACCATGTCTCGGCCAGGATCGCTGGTGAGTTTGCATTCCATCGCCCAGAGTCGATCGCCCCAATCAAGTACGAGGTCGAGTTCGTAGCCGTCTGAAGTCCGGAAGAAATACGGTTTCGCCCGCAGGCCGGTATGGCCCATGGAGGCCAGGGTCTGCTCAATCACAAAACCTTCCCATGAGGCGCCCAACCACGGTCGACGGTAGAGCTGTTCCCGATTCTCGACCTCCAGGACGCCATGGAGCAGGCCGCTATCGCGCCAAAAGACCTTTGGCCGCCGCACCAGGCGTTTGCGGATGTTGGCCGCCCACGGTTGCAGCCGGCGGATCAGAAAGGCGCCTTCCAGCCGGTCGCAGTAATGCTGCACCGTCTTATGGTCGATGCCCAGAGCGGCGCCGAGTTTCGAAGCATTGAAGGTCTGCGCGTGCTCAGCAGCCAGCATGGCGATCAGACGCTGAATCAGACGAGGCGGGGCGGTCAGACCCCACTGTGGCAGATCGCGGGTCGCAAGCGCTTCGAGGTAATCCTGCTGCCAGACGGGAAACATACCCGACTCACGGATGCCGCCATCGGGAAAGCCGCCGTAGAGCCAGAGATCATCGAAGCGATCCGGGCCAACCTCAGCCAACACAAGCGGCGCCATGTGCACCATCCCCAGGCGACCGGCCAGGCTCTCAGCGACCCCGGCCATCAGGGCCGGAGACACCGAGCCAAGCAGGAGGAAGCGCCCCCGCCGATCGCGGTCGGCGTCAATAGCCGAACGCAGGCGGCTGAATACGGCGGGATCCTCTTGGGCCTCATCCAAGATCACCAGCCGATCACCGCCGACCACCTGCGCCCATTCGGCATCAAGTCGCGCCCGATCGCCGGCGACCTCAAGATCAAAGTAGTATCCATCCTGTTGGCGGGCCAGGGTCGTCTTGCCGCACTGGCGCGGACCAACCAGCACCACCGCCGGATACATGGCGAGTCGCTGGCGAATCAGGGTGGCGATTTCACGATCGAACATTTCTTGCAGTTTGGGAACATATTCCCAAACTGCAAGAGCTAAGTCGACTTCATTGACGGTGAGCTTGCCGAAGGCCATGCCGCCGCAGGCAGAGACCTACGATCAGGATCCACCCGAGCCCATTACCCTGCCGCAGGTCCAGGTCAGCACCGCCGCCCAGCCCGATATCCTGCCGATGAGCGCCCGTTACATTCCGCGTTCCTGCATGTACCTGCGCTGGAACGACAGTGAGTCCTGCCAGCGGCAGCTGGGGCAGCTGGCCAGCCTGCTCGACACCTGGTCGCCGGGTTTCTGGGGTGCACCGGCCACCGACATCCTCGCCCAGGAGCTGGCCCGGCTGGGCATCGACGATGCCACCTGGCAAGCCTGGCAGGCGGCCGGCGTTGACGACCTGGCCTTGGCGAGCTGGGATGCAGCCTTCGCATCGGGCACCAACCTGCTGGTCTACGTGCACGCCACTCGGCCCCTGGCCGACGTCGACGCCCCGCACAGCCAGCGCCTCGACGCGCAGAGTCTGCTGCTGGCCACCGATGCCGGCCTGCTCAAGCGTGGTCTCAGCGCCAAGGAACGCGAAAAAGCCCTGGCCCAGGATCCGCACCTGAGCCACGCCTGGGAGCACTTGCCGCTTGGTGATGGCGAACAGGAGCAACTCTTCGTCTTCCTCAGCGACTACTGGTTCACCAACCTGCTCTCGCCGCGCTGGCAGATTCTCGGCCGCCGGCGCTCGCACATCGACGCGCGTATCCGTCTGGTCGAGCTGCTGCGCGAAATGCAGGCGCGCGAACAGGGCAGCGATGCACTCCCCGACCTCGCCACCCTGGAGAGCGAGGCGCCGCTCAGCGAGGCCGACAAGGCCTGGATCTTCGCCGGTCTGCAGGAGCGCGATGACGGCATCGTCCACGCGCTCCTCGGCGGTATCGGCGCCCACCCGCCCATCGACCAACTGTCCTTCGACACGGTCAGCACCAAGGAGCGGGCCTTCTACGAAGCCTTCAGCCCCATCTCCCGCCAGTCGGAATACCGGCAGCTGCAATTCTTCGTGCTACCGCAGAAGGTCACCCATCGTATCGCTGACCTCCCCAGCGCCGCCGCCGGTCTGAGCCTCATGCTGCGCACCGAAATGGCCTCGGGCATGCTCGGCCAGCAGCTGCCCCTGACCGTCAACCTGCAGGCCCAGAGCTTCGATACCGCACCCCGCAGCCTGCGCCCCGACACCTGGCTCGAGCAGCCCCTGAGCGAAGACCAGATCTCCTGGTACCGCACACCGGCCGTGCTCATCGCCCCCCGCCTGCTTTTCGACCTCATCAGATCGGTGGCAGTGAGCGGTATTGGTAGGATGCCATCGATCGGCAGCTGGCAAACCAAGCAAAAAGGCGCTCGCCAAGCGAGCGCCTTTTTGCGACAAAGCTGCTGATCTTACAGGTTCGGAACCACTTCCAGCGCCGGTTTGATGGGCATGCCGACTTCCGGGCGGAGCGTGGTGCTCCAGGTCTGGTAGCCTTGGCGGCGGATCTGGACCTCGACCTCCTTGTCGGGCACCGGAACCACAGCCGGGGTGGTGCCGCGGAAAATGCCATCGATCAGGATGTCGGCATTCGGCGGGATCGAATCGAAGGCGATGTCGATCAGCGGCAGTTCCCCCATGTCCTTGGAATCGTGGGTCCAGCGGCGGTCCTTGGCGCTCAGCGAGCCGAGATATTTGCTCAAGGAGTAGGCGCACCTGCGGGCGGCTTCCCAGGCAGCACGGCTGTTCGGCTGAGCGCCGGGGGTGGCCAGCTTCGGCGAGCTGGTTTTGGGGACCCTGCCGCTGGCGGTCTTCTCCCAGAACTTCTCGCCGCGGACGTTGTAGGCTTCCATGGTGACCAGGGCCTGGATCTTGTCTTCACCAACCACGCGCTTTTCTTCGATGGACTCGATCCGGCAGGTGACGCCGACGTTGGCACCAGACAGGGCACCGACCGGCTTGCTCCATTCGGTGGAGCTGGAGCTGGGTAGCACCTCGCTGTAGCGGGCTTCGACGAAGTCGGTCAGACTGTGGATATATTTGGTCATATCGCGCGGAAAACGCGTTGCCAGGTCAGGATCCTCGACGGCCAACGGACCAGGGTCGGCCTTGGCGAAGAGAACGATCTTCTCTTCCTGGGTGTCCTGGGTGTCGCCACCTGCGGCTGTTCCGTCTGAGGGATTGGCGGCCTGCCAACGGGGTTCCTGACCGCACGCGGTCAAGATGAGTATGCCGACCACGAGAGTGGTCAGGGTAATGAGGGGGTGTCGCATGGGATTCGCCTCGCTGAGGATGTTGGATGTGAAGACCGGACGGGTGTCAATACCTAGATGTACCGAAACGACCTCAAATCGCAAGCTGGCTGTCGTTCTTGCTGTCGCTGCGGCCAGCTTCCTCCGGCTGACAAGCGGACTGTCAATGCACTCGAGTGCTTCAGTCCTCGTTTTCGTCGACCACAGAGACACGTAGCACTTCGTCGATGGACGTCATGCCGCGTGATGCGTTCATCAAACCGGCGCGACGGAGGGTGACCATGCCATTATTGATGCCAGCATTGCGGATGTCGATATTCGAACCACCATTGATGATGATTTGACGGATGTCGTTGGTCATATCCAGGCATTCCACCATGGCGAAACGCCCCTTGTAGCCCTTGTTGCAGAGGCTACAGCCCACTGCTTTGTACAGCTCCAGCCCTTCCAGTTCCCCTTCGCGGAAACCGATTTGCAGCAGATGGTCGCGCGGTGGCATCTCTTCTGGCGTCATCTTGGCCTTGCAGGCATTGCACAGACGACGGGCCAGGCGCTGGGCCGAGACCGCCAGGACCGAGCTGGCGACCATCAGCGGTTCGACCCCCATGTCGATGATACGGTTGATGGTACTGGGGGCATCATTGGTATGAAGGGTGGACAGCACCAAGTGGCCGGTGAGGGCGGCTTTGATTGCGATCTCAATGGTCTCCAGGTCACGAATCTCACCGATCATGATGGTGTCGGGGTCTTGGCGCAGGAGCGCACGCAGGGCGTTGGCAAAGGTCAGGCCACGCTTGGGATTGACGTGGCACTGGTTCAGACCCTCGACTTCGTATTCGACCGGGTCCTCCACGGTGTTGACATTGTCTTCAATGGTCATCACCGCCTGCAGAGCGGAGTACAGCGTGGTGGACTTACCCGAACCAGTGGGGCCGGTCACCAGAAACATGCCATAGGGGGCGGCGATCGAGCGCTTGAGGATGTCCAGTACCCCCGGCTCGAAGCCCAGGCTCTCCAGGCTGCCGGCCAGATTATCTTTGTTCAGCAAGCGCATACAGATCTTCTCGCCGTGCACCAAGGGCAGCGAGCTGACACGAAAGTCGATGGCACTGCCGGCGACCTTGACTTGGAAGCGCCCGTCCTGGGGTTTGCCGTGTTCGGCAATGTTCATGGTGTCGGTCATGATCTTGATGCGAGAGACCAGACCCTTTTCCAGCTTCTTGGGTGGATTCATCACCTCTGAGAGCACGCCGTCGATGCGTAGACGGATCCGTACTCGTTTTTCGAAGGGCTCGATGTGGATATCGGAGGCCTTCTTCTGAATCGCTTCCAGGATGATGCGGTTCACCAGTTTGACTGCTGGTGACCCCTCGCCGCCTTCGGCTAGCAGGTCGCCCTCGTCATCACCCTCGTCATCTCTGCGCTTTTCTTCGACGTAGAGTTCGTCGTCGTCATCACCGAGCTGGTCGACGAAGCTCTCCAGCGCCTTTTGTTTGCCGTGGTAGGCGTTTTCGATGGTGTTTTGGATCGCGCGATCCGAGCTGACCACCGGCAGGATGTTCTTACTGGTGGCGAGTTTGATGTCGTCCAGGGTCAACACGTCGTAGGGGTTGGATACCGCCAGGGTCAGATGTTGGCCCAGCAACGCCACCGGTAGCAGGGCGAAACGTTTGGCGTCTTCTTCTTTGATCAGTTCGTGACCGTGATTGAGCTCGGTCAGTTCGTCCATGTCGACGGTGATCTTGCCCAGGTCGATGGGCGGCAGGCCGCAGTCTTCGGCAATCAGGCCCAGCAGGTCTGTCTCGCCAATGAACTCTTCGCTCACCAGCAGGGCGGCCAGGGATTTGTTCTCCTGGCTCGAACGTTTATGCAGCTCCACCAGATCGGGAGTCTCGACCAGGCTGTTCGACTCCATCAGGCTGGCGACCTTGCGGTTGAATCCTGCCACATTGGCCATGAGTGTTCCTTAATCAGCTCCAACTGGCCGACTTCAGCCGATGCCGCGGTCGTCCAAGACCTTCCGGATGGAATTCATGCGGGTCAAATAGAGGTGGATGGTGCAGCCGGTCTCCTGCTCCATGGACAGCAGCAGATCTTCGGAGAGGAGGCCCGCGATGGCCACCACCAGCACCGAGCCGACCATGTCCAGCGGTACGAACTGGAAACGACGCATCATTGCCGGGTCGAAGATCTCCAGCAGGTCGTCGGAGATTGCGTACTTGGTCGGATCGATGTAGGGGATACCGAACTGGTCGATCAGTACTGAGACCATTTTGTCTTCGGTGATCAGTCCCTGTTCCACCAGGGCTTCACCAAAGAGGATGCCCTGCTGGTGTTGTTGGCGTAGCGCGTCTTGGACCTGTTGCTCAGAGATCAGTCCCTGCTCCACCAGGATTTCACCAAGCTTTTTGCGCGTCAGACGAGCCAACGAGACCATCAGCTTACCTCGCGTTGAGCGGTCCGCTTCAGATCATCAGGATCCTGGGTGCGGGCCAGAGCATCGTCCCAGGAGATCATGTTGCGCTTGTACGTGGTATACAGCGCCTGATTCATGGTCTGCATGCCGTATTTGCCACCGGTCTGGATGTGCGAGATGATCTGATGGCACTTGTCTTCTCGGATCAATGAGCGGATCGCCGTGGTGGAGCGCATCAGCTCGGCACACAGGACGCGGCCGCGGCTGTTCAGCTGTGGGATCAGCTGCTGGCAGAAGACGCCTTCCAGCACGAAGCTCAGCTGGGTGCGGATCTGCGGCTGCTGGTAGGCCGGGAAGACGTCGACGATGCGGTTGATGGTCTGGACGCAGTCGGAGGTATGCAGAGTGGCGAAGGTCAGGTGACCCGTTTCAGCCAGGGTCAGACCGGCCTCGATGGTTTCTTTGTCGCGCATTTCGCCGATCAGCACCACGTCTGGGTCTTGGCGCAGCACCCGACGCAGGGCCTCGTTGAAGCCGCGGGTGTCGGAGCCCACCTCGCGCTGGTTGATCAGGCAGCTCTTGTTGCGGTGCACGAATTCGATCGGGTCTTCGATGGTGACGATGTGTTCCTGACGGGAGGAATTGATGAAGTCGATCATCGCGGCTAGGGTGGTTGATTTACCCGAGCCGGTGGCGCCGGTGACCAGGACCAGGCCCTTGCGCAGATTGCAGACGTCTTCACAGAAGCTTTTGGGCAGGCCGAGCTGATCGAAATTGAACACCTCGTAGGGGATCATACGTAGTACGCCACCACAAGCGCCGCGCTGATAGAATATGTTGGCTCGGAAGCGACCAACACCGCCCAGGCCGAAGCTCATGTCCAGTTCCCATTCCTGCTCGTAGCGAGCGATCTGGGCTGAGTCCATCACCGAGTACAGCAGCCGCTGGGTGGCCTCGGGGCCCATCACATCGCAGCCGGAGATCTCGGCCAGGCGACCGTCGATGCGGATCCGCGGTGGTGAACCGGCAGCGATATGCAGGTCCGAGCCGCCGCGTTCGACCATGGTCCGTAACAATTCCTCAAGCGTGATCATGACAGGGGGTCCCCGTAAGCTGTGGTTGGCAGGCGCACACGAGTTGCAGCGGAGTGTAAAAGACGGCTGCGCTCCCCACAAGGAGCAAGCAGCAGGTCTGGCGCGAAGGGCGCGATGCAGTGATCGTCAGGGTAAGAAGATGGGGACCAGCCAGAGCTTGGCGATGGCGGCCTGTTGCAGCAGGTACTCCTGCAGGATCAGGTCGGCGCTTCGGTCCAGATCGGCATGGGGGGTGATGCCAACCGCTTGCAGTTCGGCCTGGGCGTAGCGACGGGCCAGCAGCGCTTGCAGGGCCTCGTCCGACAGGGGCATGCCGTCCAGGGCCAGACGGTGGTCGGCGGTGGCCTCCAGGATCAGTGGCAGTTCAGCCCGGCTGATGATCAGCTCGGCCCGGCCATCCGCCGGCGGCGGTCTGATGGCCGTGTTGACCTCGAAAATCTGGTCCCAGGCGGCCAGCGGGTAGGGACTGGCCAGCAGCGCGTTGGCTTCATTGAAGTTGGTGATGACCGAACGGGTGACATCCAGCATGAAACGTTGCTGCCAGCGTGGTTCCTCTTCACCGGGCAGGCTGACCGGCATATTTTCGATGCGGCTGCCGGTGTAGACGAAGGGCAGGCAGGGATAGCCGCGATCGAACAGACGATTACGGACCAGGCGACTGAGGTCGGTTTCGAGGATGGTGTCGGGCTCCAGCAGAGGCTCGGGCTTCCAACGCAGGCGGACCTGCAAGGGATGACCGCGGGGTGGCTGCCCCGAGCCCTCGGCTGACGGCAGGCCATCGCCGGGCAGGTCCAGCAGCGCGATCAAGGCCGCTTTCAGTGCGGTACCATTGTCGACATCCAGCTGCAGCAGGGCTTCGTGCGTCTTCCCACCGGGTAAGCAGGCCAATACCTCCAGACCATCGGTTGGACCCTGATCATAGAGCACAGTCGCCGGGAGCAGGACGGCGCCGGTCCGAAAGCGGATGCCGGGGGCGAAGTCTTGCCAGGACTCCTTGCTCGGGTCGATGGCGTCGGGGGCGACCTGCGGCGCCGCCGGCAGCGCCTGCATCAGGGCTTCCACTTCCTCCTGCGCCCAGAGGGACAGTTGGTAGCAGCAGATCAGGGCGGCAAGGAACAGCATGCGCATCAGCTTCGAGCTCCTAATGGTTTGATGTCATCGTAACGGTCGTGGTACCAGCCAGGCACCGGCGTGATGGTCTTGCCGCAGGCTTGGGCCTGTTGCAAGAGGGCTTCGTTCAGACGGGCGCAGCCTTCATTACCCTCCCGGACCGTATCCGCAGTTGGCAGACCGGTCTGCTCGGCGGTTTGGGCGATCAGGGCTTGGGCCGCCGATTCTTTCATTCCAAAGGTTTTCAGGCTGATCGCAACCACCTTGCCGTGCGGATACAGGGGGCGCAGCATGTGTTCGTAGAGATGCGCGTATTCGAGCAGCTCCGGAATCGGGACATCAGTGTGCCGGTGATGGGTTCGCTCGACGCTATGACAGAGTATCATGGCATCGGGGCAGCAGCCATGCAGCAGGCCCAAGCAGACTCCGGAGAAGGCTGGCTGCAGCAGCGAGCCTTGGCCTTCGATCAGCAGCATGTCCATGTCAACGGCTTCGCGGCGCATCAATGCCTCGGCTGCGCCAGCGGTGAAGTCGACCAACACGCGGTCCAGCCGGGTGCCACGGCCCTTGATCAGGATGCCATGTTGACCGGTAGCTACGAAGCGGGCGCGGATGTGCGCTTGCCAGCGACAGTACATCTCCAATTGGATGGCGGTGGTCATCTTGCCGATGTTGGAATCGGTGCCCACGCTCAACACCCGGAATACCGGCAGTTCCCGGGCCGCGGCGGTGGCGATGTCGGAGAACTCCTCGTCCACCTCTGCCCGCAGGTCGATCAGGTCGACGGCGTACAGATCGGGATGGAGGTCGCAGATGCCATCGTCCGGAACATAGAAATAGATCATC
>CAYONM010000159.1:0-8926 GCA_964405325.1 uncultured candidatus Brocadiaceae bacterium
AGGGCGGCAAAAGATCAAGTGAGACGCTACCTTTATTTATTGACGGGCCCTTAGCCCTTCTTGGAGCTTAAACGTGCCGATGCCTGGTCTGCCCATGCGGGGCGTTTATTGCCCTTGCTATGTGCGAGTCGATAGGCCACACGGCACATCTGCTCTAGCCAGATCAGACGGTCGCGTAGCGGCCATTTGCTAGCCCGTACGACTTGCTCCAGCTTTGCCTTATCCATCACTATCCGCCAAGCCGCGCAATGCTTCAATATCGTCAAGATCCTTGGTTCTGCCGGCGGCTTCTTTCATGACGTACAGCCGTTGTCTGTCAACAAATGGGGCAAATACGTCGTGATCAATCTCCCCCCAATAGGCAATGGCATTGCACTACAGGCCAGCCTCGCTGAAGCGTGTCTATATCTTCACCAATGGCTCTGCGTTCCTCCTTTGTAAGTCTCTTAAGCCATCTCCTTACTGGCTCTTGGCCTGAGACCGTCTGATAGGACACAATCCGCTTGTTGCCTCTGGTTGTCATTCACACCTCCATGGAACTGTACCGCAGGGAGTACAATACGCAAAAGTCAATTGTACTGTTTGTGGTACATCTGATATGGCGCGTTCCACCCTACAGCAGAGGGAGCGATCCGGTGGCAGCAGATGGCCTGAGCGCCACCACCCTCGTAGGCACCACCGCCACGGTAACGCTCACCGGCAGCGTGGTGGACGGGGATACGCCCACCTTTGAGATGCCGACCAGCGATAGCCAAGGTCACATCAATTGGCCACCAGCCCCGCCAGATCCGGCCGCGTCAAATGCCGCCAGGCCAACGGCAACTGCTGCCAACGCGGCCGACGGGCGCCCAGGTCGTGGGCATCGGACACCAGTACGCAGTGGCCGGGGAAACGCCGCACCAGGCGCCGGGCACGCCACCAGACGCGCCAACCATGACAGCGCAGCAGGGCGCCCAAGGTGATTTGCAGCAGACCACCAGCACGGACAAAACGTAAGAGCTCCTGATCGTATTCACCCGAACCCAGGGGCCGGCAGCGCTCGACATGCGCCAGGACCGGCCGCCAGCCCTGGACATGCAGCCGGAACAAGGTGCTCCAGACGCCGCGCGGAAGCAGCTGGTCAGGCAGTTCCACCAGCACCGAACGACTGTCGCCCAAGGGCCGCATGGCAGCGATGAAATCATCGTCCTGCAGGGTGCCAGCGAAGTGGTTCTCGGCCCCCAGGTGCAAACGCAACTCCGGCCAGCGTTCAGCGGTGGCGGCCTGGATCTGAGCGAAAGCCGCGACCACCTGCGCATCGCTGGACTCGAACTGCGGATGCAACCGATGCGGCGTCGCCACCAGCTGCCGGATGCCACCATCAACCATGGTCGCGATCATAGCGAGCCCGGTGGCCAGATCGGGGGCTCCGTCATCGACGGCGGGAAGGACATGGCAGTGGCATTCGAGCATCGCGGACAACTCCTCCACAGCGGATAAACGAGCGTAAAAAGGGGGAGGCCCTTGGCCTCCCCCTTTTTACTCGAAGCGTACAGATCGAGCGCTTCAGCGCATGGACAGACCGATCTTGCGCTCCTGAATATCGAGATTCAGGACACGCACTTCGATACTGTCACCCGGCTTGACCACGTTCTCGGGATTGTCGACGTCGCCCGGCAATTCGGAGACGTGCAGCAGGCCCTCGAGGCCGTCCAGGATCTCCACAAAGACGCCAAAGTTGGTGGTCTTGGAGACCTTGCCCTCGATGTTGTCGCCGATCTTCAGCTTGTTGGGGATTTCCTCTTCCCAGGGGTCGTCCTGCAGCTGCTTCATGCCCAGGCCGATGCGCCGACGCTCTTCGTCGACGGTCAGCACGATGCACTCCACCTCGTCACCCTTGTTCACCTCCGGGCTGGGGTGGGTCAGCTTCTTGGTCCAACTGATGTCGTTGACATGCAGCAGACCCTCGATGCCGTCTTCCAGCTGGACGAAGGCACCGTAGTTGGTGATGGAGATGACCGGACCCTTCACTCGAACGCCGGTGTGATAGCGCTCGGTGATGTTGTCCCAGGGGTTCTTCTCGGCCTGCTTTATGCCGAGGGAGATCTCCTGCTTCTCGAAGTTGACCTCCAGGATCTTCACCTGGACGCGATCGCCCACCTTGACCAGCTCGTTCGGATGCGTCGGCACCTTGCTCCAGCTCATCTCGGAGACGTGGACCAGACCCTCGATACCGTCTTCCAGCTTCACAAAGGCGCCGTAGTTCATCAGGTTGACGATTTCGCCCTCGTGCACCGAGTCCTTGGGATACTTGTCGAGCACGTTCTCCCATGGGTTGAGCTGCTTCTGCTTCAGACCCAGGCTGATGCGATTGCGCTCTTCGTCGTAGTCCAGGACCACAACCTCGATCTCCTGATTGAGCGCAACGATCTCGGAGGGGTGATTCACCCGGCCCCAGCTCATGTCGGTGATGTGCAGCAAGCCGTCGACACCACCCAGATCGATGAAGGCACCGAAGTCGGTGATATTCTTGACCACGCCGCGGCGCAGATCGCCAACTTCCAGATCGCGCACCAACTCCTCGCGGACCTGCTTGCGCACGTCCTCGATGACCCGGCGACGGCTGACCACGATGTTCTTCCGCTCGGGGTCGATCTTGATGATTTCGGCCTCGATCTCCTGGCCGACGTAGTCGTTGACGTCGGCGGTGCGGCGGATGTCCACCTGGGAAGCAGGCAGGAACACTGGCACGCCGATGTCCACCAGCAGACCACCCTTGATCTTGCGGACCACGCGGCCCTTGACCCGGTCGCCCTCGTTGTGGTTGCCCAGCACCTCTTGCCAGCCCAACTCCAGATCGGCCTGGCGCTTGGACAGGATGACGGAGCCGTCGGGCTCGATGTCGATGATCATCACCTGGATGGTGCCACCCACCTGGATGTCGGCATCTTCCTTGAACTCACTGCGGGGCACATAGCCCTCACTCTTATAACCGATGTCGACCACGATCTCGTCGCCGAATTCATCGACAATGATGCCAGAAACGATGGAGCGGACCCGGAACAGCTCGTCCTCGCTCTGGATGTTCTTGAGCAGCTCCTCGGCCTGTTCGCCGGCCAGGACGCTCTCCATTTCGGTCGCCATCAGCTGATCGTCGACCGCGAAAATGCGCTTTGCGCGTTGGTATGCCATGTGAATTATTCTTTCACGCCCGCGAGCAACCAGGTGGCGCTCCAGCGGGACTCAGGGCAAGGATCGGCCATCCGCATACCGATCGGTGCTCGAACTCCCCGCGGCACGGACCATCCGTACACACAGGACTGCGGACATTGCGAAAAGAGCTGGGAAGGATGGGCCAGGGGTCGAAAAGTCAAGATCGCCACCCTGGCTTTCAAGCAGGGCTGGCCAGATGCCGACACGCGGCAGGCGTCCGGTCATCCGTACGACTCTCGAGCAGCAGTATCACCTGCTCCCAGCGTTGAATCCTTCCAGCATTTCCCGATCCACGCACGCCGTTCGGAACATCGAAGATATCGCCGAAAACGGCGGGGCCGAAGCCCCCTCTGTCCACGTACAATGAAATTGCCATCTTGACCTCCGCAAGTGAGTCGTGAAAGTTTATAAGTTACGAAAACTTGCGATTTTGACATAGGACGCTATACTGTTGCTCTTCTTGGCGAACATGGCTCTCTCGTCGTGCGCGCCCGTTCCTTCCCAAGTCCCATAGTTGAGGAGTTTCCTACATGCGCATCCAAGTCCGTGCGACCGAAGACGCCATCATCCGCCTGCTGCGCGATGGCCACCCGCTACCCGGTTCGATCGTCAAGCGCGAAGATGAGACGCGGCTGCCGGTGTTCCAGAATGTTGAAGCCCAACCCGTCAAGAACTTCGGCATTGAAAGCCCGGCCCGCATCGTGGTCGCTCGCGGTCGCAAAGATGTCTGGTTCGTCGACATCAAACGTCGGAACGGCAAGGTCACCCTGAAGGAGAGCCACGACTTCCTTACCCTGCGCGATACGCTGCAAATCCAGTACAAAGGCCAAAAGGTCACTGGCTGGCTGGTCACCACCGCCGATGTCGAAGACGGCGTTCACGACCACATCAATGCCCATGAGTGCTTTGCCACGGCCCGCGCAGCGCGGCGCTGATTCGAGCAACTCGCCACAGTCCACCACCGGCCCCCGTCCCTGACGGGGGCCGGTTTTTTTGCACCACTTCCAGGGTCCGATCGCCAGTCGAGACGGCTGGAGGCCAGGTCAGCTGGCCCAAACAAGGCCATTGCCAGCAGGCCAGGCCAGCCCAGCCCCCTCTTCACACACCATCATGCGCCACCAGACCAGCGCTTTCGATTTCGCTCCAGCGACAACCAGACTCCTGACCATCGCACTGCGCGTCCCTTCCAGCAACCCGTCGCCCTTCTCCAGCAACCCGCCGCCCTTCGCAGGACCCGGCTTGTTGTCACTCGCTTGTTCCACAGGATAGCTGCCGCATGCCCGCTGCTGGATCGTCACTCATGAGTCAAGCCACGAACACTTTTCCCTGCCCTCATTGCGGCAAGGCCTATCCACGCCTCGACAAGCTGGTTGGGCGCAAGGTGCGCTGCAGCCAGTGCCGGCAGAGCTTCCAACTGCAGACCGATGGCAGCGTCAGCGCCATCGAGGATAAGGGCCCGGCCAAGCCTCCCGGTACACCCAATCGCACCGAGACCATCAGCCCGCCGGCGCAACGACCCGTGTCGGCCACCGAGCCAATGGCCGTCCGGCAGCAGCCGGTCTCCGCCCCGGCCAACCGACAGACGAGCGCCAGCCAGAGCACCCGCAACAACAAGCGGCAACCATCCGAACAAGCCGAAAAGATGCGCAAGAACGTCTCGTTGCGTCTACAACGGGCTGCCGACAAGGCTGCATCGACGGTATCGAATCGCCGTGAACCCAGCTCCGACACGCACACCGGCGGTGGCTCCGAGGGTGCCCGCGCCCGTCTGTCCACACCCCAGCTGAGCAACGAGGGCCGGGTCGCTGGCCGCATGCGCCTGCTGGGCTGGACCCTGGGCCTGGCCGCTCTGGTCTTGGTGTTCGGCTTGGTGCAACTCGGCGGCGGCAGCGACCAACGACTGGCACCGCTGCTGCAGTATACCGCTCCAACCTTGGCCGAACGCAGCCCCACCCCCCTACGGCCCTACCGTCAGCGCGCCTGGTTGATGCGACTCGCCGATGGCCGCCAACCCCTGGTACCCGCTAATCTGGGCGAGGTCCAGGTCCTCAGTGAGCAGCAGCTGGTCCTACCCAGCAACTGCATTCCC
This sequence comes from uncultured candidatus Brocadiaceae bacterium, assembly GCA_964405325.1. Classification (GTDB taxonomy): domain Bacteria; phylum Planctomycetota; class UBA11346; order UBA11346; family UBA11346; genus CAYONM01. The sequence continues at coordinate 5,282 of CAYONM010000159.1, forward strand.
AGCAACTGGCGCGGCCTGCGCAGCGTCGAGCGCTTCGCCGCCCTGATCGACCCGGCCAAGCAGGCGGCGACGCAACAACTCTTCAACGATCAGTCCCGCGTGCGGCCGATGCCGGCCGCCTGCCAGGCCGCCGGCCTGCGTTTTGTGCCTTGGTCCAGCATTCCCACCCATTTGCAGAAAACCGTCGATGACGCGACCCTACGCGGCATCCTGCTGGATCTGCTGCTCGGCAGCACCGACCTGGCCGGCAGCAACCAACTGCGCGACCGCCTGCTGGACGGCAACCTACCAGCAGCCGTGCGCCTGCAGGAGCTGGAGGGTACGGGCGGCAGTGAACGTATTGCCCAGGGCCAGACCATGATCACCCGGCCGCTGCCCCAGTACCGCGCCTGGTTATTGCAACTCAACGGCTGGGATGAGCCGTCCAGACGCCTGTTCGATTGTTTTGTCGGCGAACAGCGGCCCGAACCCGGCCAGCTGCCACTGGCAGAACATGCCGCTGCTTTCGTCAAGCGCGACCAGGCCCGGGTACAGGCCAACAAGGATCGCATCAGCGAAGCGGAGTAAGGCCGCCCGCTCATGTCCAAGACTTTCGTCAAAGATCGAATCCGTATGGTTTTCGCGGGAGGTCGGGGCGCGAATCCGTCCCACCGAACGACGGTTTTCCGGCGATCATGCGCGCAGCAAGCGAGGTCCGAGCCGGACTGACGGGGGAAGCCCCCCCCGCTGATGAAAAAGCGTTATTTCCGCCGAGCCGCCCACCAGCGTAGGCGCTTGTCGATTTCCCGTTCGAAACCGAAGGGCCCCGGCACATAGAATTCCTGATCCCGCAGCACTTCCGGTAGGCAGGCCTGACCGGCAAAATGCTCCGGGGTGTCATGGTCGTACACGTAGCCTTCGCCATGCCCCATTTCCGTCAATAATGACGTCGACGCATTGCGCAGAAACAAGGGGACTTCGGCGCCAGGATGTACTTTGACCGCCGCGGCCGCGGCGAAATAGGATTTGGTGGTATTGGATTTCGGTGCCGTAGCGCAATAGATCACCGCTTGGCTCAGAGGATAGATGGCCTCGGGCAAGCCGATGCGCTCGACCGCGCTCTGGCAAGCGGTGGCCTGAACCAGCGCCTGCGGATCGGCCAGGCCGACGTCCTCGCTGGCAAAAATCACCACTCGCCGAGCGATGAAACGCGGATCTTCACCGGCCTCCACCTGCCGCGCCAGATAGAACAACGCCGCTTGCACATCGGAGGCGCGCATGCTTTTGATAAACGCCGAGGCGACATCGTAGTGGCTATCGCCGGCACGGTCGTGGCCCGGACGCGCATCCTGCACCACCTGTGCCACCGCCGGCAGGTCGATGCCCACCGGCTGGCAGATGGCCCAAGCCTCCTCCAGCATCAACAGAAAACGCCGGGCATCACCAGCGGCCAGACGGCCCATCGCTTCCAGCGCTTCGGCGTCGACGCGCACTCCGGGCAGGCCCTCGGCATGATCAGCGGCAGCATCCACCAGCCGTTGCAGGTCGTCTGCCGCCAACGCCTGCAAGCGCAGCACCCGGCAGCGCGACAGCAGCGCCTGATTGACGGAAAAGCTCGGATTTTCGGTGGTCGCGCCCACCAGCACCACCGTGCCCGCTTCCACATGCGGCAGCAGGGCATCTTGCTGGGCTTTATTGAAACGGTGGATCTCGTCGATGAAGAGCAGGGTCCGCTGCCCCAGGTTGCCGCGCGCACCAGCTTCCTTGATCAGCGCCCGCAATTCCGGCACACCACCGAGCACCGCGGAAAATGGCTGAAAATGCATGCCCATCTCTGCCGCCAGCAGGCGAGCGATGGTCGTCTTGCCGCAGCCCGGCGGTCCCCAGAACAGGATGCTGGGCAGGTGCCCGCTGCGCAGTAATTGCCGTAGCCCACCGTTTTCTCCCAACAACTGGTCCTGACCAAGCACCTCGTCCAGACGACGCGGACGAATCCGTTCCGGCAGCGGCGCACCACTCATGACAGGCTGGTTGCCAATCCCTCAAGTACCCGCTCGGTAGTATCCCAATCGATGCAGGCATCGGTGATGCTCTGACCGTAGGCCAATTTTCGTCCCGACTCGGCATGTTGCCGGCCGGCCTGCAGGAAACTCTCGATCATCACGCCAAAAACCTGCTCACGCCCACCCTCGCGCAGATGACGAGCCAGACTGCGTGCCACCACCGGCTGCTGACCGTGATCCTTACGGGAATTGCCGTGCGAGCAGTCCACCATCACCACGCTGCGCTGATCCACCTCAGCCAGACGCTGGCTTGCCTCGGCAATGGCTTCGGTGCTGAAATTGGTGTCGGCGGCCCCGCCGCGCAAAATAACATGGCAGTCGGGATTGCCAGCGGTCGAGAAGATAGCCGACAGGCCCTGTTTGGTTACCGACAGGAAATGATGCGGTTTGCCGGCAGCGCGTACCGCATCGATCGCGATTTGGACATCGCCATCAGTGCCATTCTTGAAGCCGATGGGCATGCTCATGCCGGAGGCCAATTCGCGATGCACCTGACTCTCGGTGGTGCGAGCACCTATCGCGCCCCAGCTGACCAGATCAGCAATATATTGCGGCGTGATGGTATCGAGAAATTCACAGCCACTGGGCAGGCCCAGCTCGGCACAGCTGAGCAGCAGGTGCCGGGCGATACGCAGGCCCTTGTTGATCTGGAAACTACCGTCAATGAACGGATCGTTGATCAGGCCCTTCCAGCCAGTGATGGTGCGTGGTTTTTCAAAGTAGACCCGCATAACCACCTGCAGCTGCTCCTGCAAGCGGTGGCTGAGCTCGCTCAAGCGCCCAGCGTACTCGATCGCAGCCTGCTGGTCGTGGATGGAGCAAGGCCCCACCACCACCAGCAGTCGCCGATCCTCACCAGCAAGGATCCGCTGCGCCGCCTGGCGAGCAGTGGACACCACCTCCGAGGCACGCTCGGTGATGGGCAGCTCGTCCATCAAGATGGCAGGCGGGATCAGGGGCTTCAGCTGGGCGATGCGCAAGTCGTCAGTAGCGTGGAACATGGACAGAAGTCTACGCCCGAACGCCGCAGCGCCAGCCACATGCAGCATCAGACCCACAACCGCAGTCCTCAAACCAGAATCCTCGTTTCAAATAGCTTGGCCCGCGGTACAAACGGAATGCATGCGCTGCCTGCTGCCGCTCCTGCTGCTGGGAACGCTCGTTGCCGACGAGCTGCATCTGGACGATGGCCGCATCCTGGTTGGCGAGGTCCTGATCATGACGGAGGAAACCGTGCAGTTCCGCAGCCATGCTGCGGGCATGCGGGCCGAGGTGCGCATCCCGCGACGGCAGGTGCTGCGACTGACTTTCGGTCCGGTGCCGGTGGACCGCGCCCGTCAGGCCCTGGACAGCGAGCGCGCCGATTTACCCGCCACCGCCGTGGACAAACGCTGGGCCCTGGCCCTGCGCTACCAAGAGACTGGTCACTCGGGCCCCTACCAGGCCCTGGCCCGGGAGATCATCGCCCTGGACGGCGAGCATGTTGGCGCCCGCACCGCCCTCGGCTACCAGCGCTGGCAGGAGCAATGGCTGCGGCCGGACGAGCTCAAACAGGCCCAGGGCCTGATCCGTTTCCGGGGCGACTGGATCGCCAGCGACGAAC
>CAYONM010000160.1:0-8877 GCA_964405325.1 uncultured candidatus Brocadiaceae bacterium
GCTTCGAGTAAGGTATAGCTGCGGCAACCATTGCCTGGTACTTTTTTGCAGCTGGGTACTTTTTGCAGCTGGAGCATGCTCAGGGCACTACGCAACCGCCGTCGGGAACACGCGAATTGGCGGCACAGCTCCCGCCCTGAAGGCAGCCATTCCCCCGCCAAGGCGCCAGGACCGCAAAGTTATTCTTCGTTCTTTGCGGCCTTGGCGCCTTGGCGAGAGGTATCCAACCGGATTAACGATTCAACAGGCTGATCAAGCATTTTCCGCGTTCTACGCGCGAGAAATATGAGAGAGACGGCGGTCGGATTTGTGGGTAATGGCCAGCTCACGACAGAATGCCTGCAATTCCTGCCACAGCACCTGATCGTCGTGCTGCCGGTCCGTGATATCAGTGCTCACAGCGTCTGGTAGAGGGCCACCGAACCATCCCGCATGACAACCAGAATGCGGCCATCGCGATCAATGGTGATGCCATCGTAGATGGGCTGCTCCGGCAGAGCCACGCTCCAGCGTACGGTCCCGCTCTTCCGATCCAGCGCCTCCAGGAACCAGCGTTCCATCAGGAGACCTTCCTGATCCGGCTCGCCGCGACACCAGAGCAGGGCATCGGCGGCCAGCACCATGCCGACAATCACGGTGTCCTTGTCGGTCGGGCCCCAAAGGGCCTCCACCTCCGGCAGCGCGGTATCGAGCACCGGCTTGACCCAGGGCTTGCAGGTGGCCGGACTGGCGAAGGCGGTTTGGAAGGCGGCCTCCATATCCGTGCGGCTAAAGGCACGGATACCGCCTTCGTCCTGGCTGGCGGTCACCATCAGCTGCGCATCCCAAATAGGCGCCAGCTTGATCTTCTTGATCACGTCGATGCCGCCGATCGTCTCAGGTTCGTAGGTGTTGTCGGCGCGATAGACGCTCCAGCCGCAGCCCTTGTCCCCCGTCATGAGGAGGTCGTGCGTGGTCGACAGCCGGCGACCACCGGTGATGACCCAGTCGTCAGCAAGTGCGGCGACGGTGATGCCACGCCGCTTGAGACTGGTTTTCCGATTATTGGGAATGAGGGTCAGCTTGCCGTCATCGAGATCGAGCGTAGGCGGCACCATCAGGCTGGCCGCGATCCAGAGCCGACCATCGGCGATGCAGGTGTCGCCATAATTGCCGATGGTGCCGTCGACCCCATATTCGAAGCCGCTTCCCAGATCGTGTCGCTGCCAGCGCAGCTCGCCCGTAGCGATATCGACAGCATACGCGTGGACGCCATTTTCCGGCTGATAACCGGCCAGCACATAGGCAACACCATTGTCATCGACGCTCATGGCACCGGTGATCGGCCAGGTATTCACCAGATGCCCGTACCACAGCATACGCCGCTGCGCCGGCGCCGCCTGCAATCGCCACAGGCGACGACCACTATGCAGTTCCAGGCAATGCACCAAACCCAGACCATCGCCAATCAGAACGTGACCGTTCCAGATCACCGGCACCGTGAACAGGCACCACCGACCACCAGCACCCGCTCGGTGATGATGAAGGCTCGCGCATACTGGAACAGGCCACGAAGCTTCTTCGCCGACTTTTCCGTATCGATAGCACCGATCACCGTCGCATCATCCTGCTGCCAATAGACCGTATTGCTATTACTCAGGGCGCGACAGACGAGAGCCCGGCCATGCTCCAGATAATAGAGACGGCCGTCACGACAACCGATCATCCGTTCATCGACGGGCGCTGCGAGCGTCTCCTGCCAGACGAGCCTGCCGTTGGCCTCATCATAAACGGCAATGTGGTTGCCGATCTTGGCCTTGTCCCAGACATCGTAGATATTGCGAACCATGGCATCGGGCTCGCCCTGCAAGACTGCCAGCAGGCCGTTATCATGACTCAGCCAACGCAACTGCCTGCCCGGCGTCGGCCCGGCGATCTCTCGCGTGACCGCACCGGTCTCACGATCCCGGAAGCGGATGACATCGCCTTCGATGATCCAGATACCTGCATCCGTGGCGGCGTAGGCACTGCGACCGCTGATGTAGCTGGCCGCTTTCAGGGGCCTATTCTTGTGATCGACAGCGGTGGCATCAGGCCCCGGCAACAGATCCTGACGCCACAGGGGAATACCGGAGGCGAGACTACGGCCGCCCCCTGAGGGCCCACGCCACCGCTCAGACCGCCTGTTTGTCCGGATCAGTCACGGAATTCCAGGGCACCGACATCGCGCCGGCCCTGTGGCGACTTGCCGGCGAAATCATAGCGGAAGGGGCCGTTGCTCTGCCATTCGTAGAGCTCGGCGATATCGGTGTGGGAATCCGCCAGCGTGCCACGGCAGACGCGCAAGAAGTCGATGGCGCCCGTGAAACCATCGGCACCGGCCAGGACATCGGCTCGGGTATCGATGCTGACATCCGCGGCCAGAGCAGCCAAAGCCTTACCAGCAGGCTTGCCGTCGACGTAGATGCGCATGGCGCCGCTGGCGCGGTCCACTTCCGCCAGCACGTGGTGCCAGCCACCGTCGGTGATGGTCATGGCACTGGTCACACGGCTCTCTTTGCCACCGGCTGCGATGCTGAACACCGCCTTGCCGCTGCCATCGATGGCCAACTGATACCCGCTCTGGCCATCGTGCTTGCCGATGATCACCCCCTGTACCTTGTCGCTCTGGACGATGGCCTCCAGCAGCAGGTTCTGAGTGGTGATGATCAGGGTCTTGCGACGCTCGGCGGGATAGGTCAACCAATCATCCTTGGAATACGATTGCTGGCCACGCTTCTTCTCGCCGCTTGGTTCATCCACCTGCCAGGGCGGCGACAGGGGAATGGGAACGTCACGTTTACTGGCGGCATCGAGCAGGCCCATGTTGATCTTCAGATCCTGCCGCATCGACGCATCGGGCATACGCGCAACGCGCCTGCCGTCGAAACGCATGGCACTATCGATCCAGTCCTCGCTGGGTCCGGGCACATAATCATCCACGGTCGCGCCGTCGATGCGCAAGTCGAAGCTGGGGATCTGCTCGTACATCTGCCGGTCGTAATGCGCTTCGGCCATGTACCAGTGATAATCGATTGCCACGTCAGGCGCGGCACGATTCTCGGCGAAACCCCATTCGCCGACCGTGCCATACAGGGACCAGGGCACGAAATAGATGCCACCGGCATCGATGGCGGGAGACCCAGGAGTCGGATGGAAATCCACGTCCTCGGTCAATTCGGTGATCGGGCCTTCCGGCGCACCGACGATCAGCGGCTGCTCGACCTTGCGACCGAGTTCACCGATGCGCATCGGAAAATCCTGCATCTGCTGCGAGAGTTTTTCGATGGTGTCGGCATCGATGGCCTGGTCCAACCCGGACTGTTTCATCTCCTTCTCGCGCATCAGGTAACCGGCGTTGGCATCGCCGTGGAACAGATTCCTGGCGAAGGCGAGGGTGGGAATGCCGCGCAGGCCAGAGGCGGCGCTGTCGTCACCGCCGCCGACCAGGGAGGGATCGCCGATGCGGTTGCTGACGATGAAGGTTTCGCTGATGTCGACGAAAAGATTGGAGACGATATCGTTGCGGTTGCCGGAACTACCGCCCATGCCCTCGGCCTGACGATAGATGGTATTGTTGGTGAATTGATTCAGGAAACCAAACACCATCCAGTAGGCGGGCGTGGTATTGGAATAGGGATCGCCCTTGTCGGTGCTGCGACCCCAGATGATGTTGTTGAAGCAGTACTGTTTGAAGGCGCCATCCAGATACAGCGGATAGGACAGATTGAGCGGGCGTCTAATGCTCCACAGACCGGCCGGCATGTGACCGGGTGAATTGCCGATATTGTTCGACCAGGCGTAGGTGGACCCGCCCTGCCAGAGAGCGAAGCCACCGTAATCGTTCACACCCAGGGCGGTGTCTTCGGTTTTGTTGTGATGCACCAGGATACGGATCAGCGGCACGTCGTGATCCTTGGCTTCCGGCTTGCCGGTGCTGCCGTTCTTGCCGCCGAAGACCACAATGCCAGAGCCGAAACTGCTTCGGACGATATTGCCAGCCACTTCACCTCGTTGAGCCCATTGCAGGGTGATGGCGGCGACGTTGGAGTAGATGGAGCCGCGATGCCGGATACCCGTGCGCTGGACCCGGTTGCGCAGGATATCCGCCTGATCGAGAATGCCGCGATAGGGCGGGTCGTTCCACTGCCAGGTGCCCTCGATATCGATGCACTGGCTGCCGATGTCCTGAAAATCGCAATCGCGGACGGTGATGCGGTCCATCAGTTTGAAGGTCTCGGCTCGATTGTCCTGACGGGCCACGAGCGCCCGGTCGAGACTGTTCCTGAACACACAGTTATGCACCGTCACCGATTCGACGGCGCCCTGCAGGAAAACGGCATCGCCATGGGCGAGGCCGAAACCGAACCCACCGATCTCCACATGCGATTGGTCCACGATCTCGATGGTCCCGCGATCTGTACTGTATTCCAGGTGCATCCGGTTCGGATCGCTGCCATCGGTCTGCAGGAACAAAATGCCGCTGGTCGTATCGAGATAAAATTCCCCCGGACTATCGAGAAACTGCGGCAGATTATCGATCATGTAGGGCAATCCGCCCTTACCGTGACCATATTGCGGATGGCCGTGCATCAGAGAGCCAGTGGCCGGCTCGAAAAAAGGGACTTTGCCGCGCTTGTTCCCGGCCTCATCCGGAATACGGCGCGGGGTCGGGCCACCCATCAGACTGCGATAGGGCATCCAGATGAAGCCGCCGGTGAAATAATCCACAGGCAGACTGCCATCGGCCCATATGGAGTCCTTGAAGCCGATGGCGATGCGTTTGCCGTTGGGTGTCTTCCTCTCCACCTCCTCATCGACCACATGCCAATAATCCATGGCATAATTCTCGCCCATGGGCTGCCAGTCCGGCGTGCGTGCCAGATGCATGGCCATGATGGTACCGTCAGCCGTCACCGCGTGCAGGCCCTGGTAGCTCGGATCCTGTTTCTTCGTCCGCACGCCTTTCGCCGGATGTGGTTCGACCAGGGTGAAAACCGGCCCATCATTGTGCAGGTCGATGCCGGCGGCCTTGAGGTCGATGGCCCAGACCTGGTCGGGATCCGGTAGCCGTTCGGGATGATCAACGCTCGTAGCCCGCACCCAGGCCGCAGGCAGACGCTCGGAACCGTAGAACCAGGGCCGTCCCTCGCCCCAATCGGGATCGCTCAGCAGGCGGATCGGATCCTCGGCCGTGCCGGACTCGTCCGCAAACAACTGTCCACGATAGATCACGCCGTTCTTGAACACGTAGCTGATGGGGCCGCTGCAGGCTGCGGCATTGGCGCCGGCATCCCGATCCCAGGGGTGGTGCTTCCAGGCCTGTTGCTTGGATGCCCCACTGTTATTGTCATTACCATTGTCATAATCGATATAGCGGACGGATGCGCCCGGCTGGAAGCGATAGGGCTCGGGAGCCCATTGCAGATCCCCGTTCGGTAGCACGGTCGCCTGCTGTCGTTGCCAGCTGTACGGCTCGGCAGCCTGGATAGTGCCAGCGCTCAGGCAGCACAGTCCCAGCAGGCCGGTGGTGAGAAGTGGTCGATACATGATGTCCTTTCCGAAAGCGTTCATGGCAGTGTTTCCAGGCGCAACGTGCGGATACCGCTGTCGAAGTTGCCTTCCTCATCGCCCTGCACCACCACGGCGCTGATATCGCGTTGATAACGCGTTGATCGTGATCGTAAAGGTGTGAAGGAGGCCTCATGCCACTGCTGATCCTTGTGCGCGGGAATGGCCTGGGGCCGCAGATGGACGATGGGGTCGCTGAGTTCCGAATCCTTGCTCAGCAGTCCTAAATCCTTCACCGTCTCGAGAGAGGCCCCTCGTTCGCCCTGTCTGGAACCATTCAGACAGGACCGGTCATGCTTCCCCGTGATCAGTTACCGACACACGACTGATCGCAGCTACATGTCGAACAGGCGAGTCACATGACTGGCTTTTTTCATCCAGCTAGAAGAACCAGGCTTGGCCTGGCACACCGAAGACACGAAGCAGGCAGTTTAACGCGTCCCATAAGCCCGCAGCGAGGTACTGCAGGCCACGAACAACACGCCATCCATGGCGCCAACGGGTGGGTTGTTGGGGCGGTCCAATTCCGTATGGAACAATTGGCCACCGTCGCGGTCGGCTTCGAAGACGAAAAAATCCTTCCGCTCGTTGCAGACGTAGATCTTATCGTCCGCCAGTATTTGGCTCCAATTCCACATGTTGCTGTGGATGTCACCGCGCCAGAGCAGCGCCCCCTCCTGGTGGACATCGAAACAGGACAGCCAACCGGCGTGGTCGGAGACATACAGCAGGCCCTCATCGGAAATGGACGGGGTGCTGAAAGTGCGATTGAGATCCCGTTGAATCCATACTTTATGCGAGTCGGTCACATCGCCACTGCCAGTGGGATCAACGCAGACCAGGGCGCCGTTACCAATATAGCGGTGCCTGTCTTCGCCTTCGCCCTTGTTGCTGTAGTGCACATCCCGACACAGGGTCAGATACAGCTTGCCGTCGAAATACACCGGCGCGGAGACTATCTCCAAGGGACCGATCCTGGCCAAGAGGCCGCCACCACCGTATTTCATGTAGGGCAGTCGACGGCCTTCTTCGTCGTAGCGATAGTCGTGGGGATTGGCATCCATCCACCAGACCCGTTCCAAGGTCCCTGGTTTCCCCGACTCCGACGGCACTGGAGCTGGCGCAGCGAAGGCATGCAGATAGCCGAAACTGTCGCCATAGAAAACCTGCAGCTGACCGTTGATTTCGGCTGCAGACAACGATGACCATTGGCCATGCTGAAAAGGGCCGACTTCCACGTTATCCTGGGCCAGCAATTCGCCGGTGTTGATATCGACCACCACGACATTGGGGTGCCAGGGCCGTTCAAAGGCGTTGGCGTGCCAGTCATGGTCATCGGAACCCGAGGCATAACCGGTGGGTATCCACCATTGCTCGCCAACGATCAGGCCCGTACCGCAGGCATCGTGCATAGAATGAAACCATTGCATGACATGGGCGCCGTTACTCCAGATTTGTTCGCCAGTGGCGGCATCCAGACAGACGAGCTCGGTTTCGGCCCGCAGGTAGATACGACCATCATGAAACAAAGGTGCATCCACCACGCCATAACCACCACTACTCGTGGAGACCTCTCCCTGCCAGACCAATTCACCGGTCGCCACGTCGGCGCAGATCATGCCGCCTCCACGACTGCGCACACGCTCCGGCAGGCTCTTGGTATCCATCGCCAGATAGACCCGTCCATTTACCACGGTCGGCTGGTTGAACACCCGGCCACCACTTAATTCGATTTCCCACAAGAGATTGTCAGGTCCGATCTCGCTGGGCAGGTTGTTCACATCCAAGCGCATGTTGCGATGCAGGGTGTTTCCCCACGGCGTGGGCGCTTCGCTGGCTGGCAACATGGTAACCATTATGCCAAGCAATATCAGAATCATGCGCATCAGCGCACCTCCTTCCGGTAGGCAGAACCGGCGAAACCGGCAACGTAGAGGAGCTGTCGAGTTGGATCGTAGGCGTAGTCGTGATGCAAGGCCAGATCCAATTGCTTGGCACGCCAGGAATCCTCAACCAGATGCAAATCGCTGATCTTATTCCAGGAACCGCCGGCGTCCTGGCTGCGGTAGACGCCATCGTTGCAGACCACCACCAATTCATCGTTGTTGGCTCCAAACATCGGCCCCTGGCGGACCTGCGGCAATGCCGTCCCCAAGAGCTCCCAGCTGGCACCGGCATCGCTGCTGACCAATACGCCGCTTTCAGCTGCCCAGTACAGCTGACCACCACAGGCCACCGGCGTAATGCCGTTGACCAACTCCTCAGACACCTTGGTCCAATTCTCACCGCCGTCGCTGCTGCGATGAACGCCATCGTATTTGGCAATCAACACCTGATCACCGATGATCCCATAGCCACGGAAGCGCATCCGGGTGGTTCGGTCGACATTGGTACTGGTCGCCAGGAGATAGTCCTCAGTATAACAGTAATCGACAACGATCCCCTTCATACCGCACTTGTCCCAGCTTTCGCCCCCATCGCGGCTGACCTGTATCCCCGCCCGGATCCGGCTCTGAGCGATCAACGCGGGCGGGTCTTGAGTAAAATCAGCCATGCCATGCCGCCAACCAGCCAGACGTTGGAATTTCTTCGAGTTGTCGAAGACCGACCAGGTGCTTCCACCATCGGTGGTATAGCCACTCTGACACAGGAGGTCTCCTTCGGGACCAGGCGGCCAAACCCGGAACACCACCAGTCGACCGGGTGCATCCGGATCCATATACATGCTCGCCGGCCGGACCCAACCGCCGAAAATGTGGCCATCATCGATTCGACTCCAGGTGTCACCGGCATCATTGCTGGTCCAAATACCATAAGGTGGCCCATTCAGGCCGACCGATACAGCACCAGTGTGTCGGTCGACCACGACCCCAGCTACCCCCCTGGCGCCGGGCCGACTGTCATCGTAGCCCTCGACACCAGCAATCAGCTGCGGCGAAATTGCCTGCCACTCGCTTGCCGTACCCAGGGTACAGAAGACCAGCAGCAGGAAGAGCCGAAGGTGGTGGATGGGCAGACGTGGTGAAAATCGTCGCTTGGCGATGAATGATCGTGGCTGGTACATAGACGCAATGATACCACCAGAACAATCAAAAAAAAACAGCAGCACCATGAATGATCCAGCCGCTCCATACGTTGATCACTCATCACGGGTCCTGCCTGTGTGGTATTCTCCGGCAAAGGTCAGAAGCGTGCGGTCTGTACGTACGCCTTGAGACCCTTAGGGTGCGGAATGAAATAAAGGTAGCAGATCGCGCAGAGATTTTGTCGATCCTTCAAGGCGCGAAG
>CAYONM010000161.1:0-8664 GCA_964405325.1 uncultured candidatus Brocadiaceae bacterium
GATTTTGATGATGTCGCCTTCGCGCAGCAGCTCTTCGTCGGTGATACGTTGATCATTGACCAGGGTGCCGTTCTTGCTGTCGAGATCGCGGACGAAGTACATGCCGCCGACCGGAAACACCTCGGAATGTACCCGGCTGGCGGAGCGATCGAGGATCTGCACCGTGGCGTCGGCATCGCGACCGATGGTGATCGGTTCGTCTTCCAGGGTGATTTCGCGGCCCGAGTAGGGCCCATTACTGATGCGCAGCTTGCTCATGAACGGCAACTCCCGTGCAGGCGGCAGACTAGGCGCTGCCAGGGCAGCGCCAAGACTGGCTTGCAGGGTCCGGCTTTGGTGACTCACGGGCTGCCCCTCGACAGGCCTGAGCTGGTGGCCACCATCCTCGATCCTTTGCGAGGGAGGCGATGGATCTGCAGAACGCCACCATGAAAGCTGCGGTCTTGATCGAGGCACTGCCCTATCTGAAGCAGTTCCACGAGCAGCATGTCGTGATCAAACTGGGTGGCACACCCATCGAGGATGAGCAGGTGCTCGACAGCCTGTTGACCGATCTGGTCTGGCTCGAGCAAGTGGGGGTGCGGCCCATTCTGGTGCACGGCGGCGGTTCCTCCATCAACCGGGCCATGAGCGAGGCCGGCATCGAGCCCCGTTTCCATGGTGGTCGGCGCATCACCGATCCGGCAACCATGCAGATCGTCGAGCAGGAGGTAGAGCGCCTGAACCGGCATTTGGTCAACCGCCTGATCGAGCTGGATGGCGTTGCTATCGGTCTCACCCCGCAACGGCACCCGATTGTCGGCGGTCAGGTGCTGGATCCGGAATTGGGCCTGGTCGGCACGCCGGGCGAAGTCGACGCCGTGCGCATCCTGCGTTATGCCAGCCGTGGCCTGATCCCGGTTATTCCACCGCTGAGCATCGATACCGATGGCCGAGTGCTGAATACCAACGCTGACGACATCGCCCTGGCCATCGCCGCCGCGATGCGAGCCGAAAAGCTGGTGTTCTGCAGCACCGTTCCCGGTGTGCTGGCTGATCCCGCCGATCCGACCACCCGCATCTCCACCCTGACTCGTGAGCTGGTGCAGCGCTACATTGCCGATGGCACCATCCAAGGTGGCATGATCCCCAAGGTCGAAAGTTGCCTGGCGGCTTTGGATCGCGGCGTGCACAAGATCCACATCATCGATGCGGCGGTCGCGCACGGTCTGCTGCTGGAGATCTTCACCCGCGAGGGTATTGGTACCGAAATCTGCAACGGATAGGAGCGTCCGTCATGTTGGGCAAGGATTTCCTGAGTCTCAAAGAAATCGATCGTCGCGAGTTCGTCGACCTGTTGACCCTGGCCACCTGGCTGAAACAGCGACGGCTCACGGGGCTGAGCGAAACCACCCTGGCCGGCAAGACTCTGGCCATGGTGTTCGAGAAGCCCAGCCTGCGTACCCGCGTCAGTTTCGAAGTCGGCATGACCGAACTGGGCGGTCGCGCCATGTATATTGCCAAGGACGAGGTCGGCCTGGGCACTCGCGAGCCGGTCCAGGACGTGGCACGGGTGCTGAGCCGCTACGTGCAGGGCATCATGATTCGCACCTTTGCGCACAGCAACGTGGTGCAGCTGGCCAAGCACGCCGGCGTTCCGGTGATTAACGGCCTGTCCGATGAGAGCCATCCCTGCCAGGCATTGGCGGATTTTCTGACCATGCTCGAGCACTTCGAATGGCTGCAGGACCTGACCGTGGTCTTCATCGGTGATGGCAATAACGTTGCCAGATCCCTGGCTCGCGGTGCAATTTTGGCCGGTGCCCGTTTCGTCTTGGCTTGTCCAGAGCAATACGCTTTCGGCCAAGCGGAGATTGATGAATTCGGCAGTGACTGGGGTGAGCAGGTGCGGCAGATCCACGAACCGAAGCGGGCGGTCGAAGATGCCGACGTGCTGTATTCGGATGTTTGGACCAGCATGGGCCAGGAGACGGAAAAAGCTCAGCGCCTGGCCGCCTTCCAGGGCTATCAGATCAACCAGGACCTGATCGCCGCGGCCAAGCCCGGAGTCAAGATCATGCACTGTCTACCGGCGCATCGTGGCGAAGAGATCACCGACGAGGCCTTTGAATCACCCCGCAGTATCATTTTTGATCAGGCGGAAAACCGCATGCATGCGCAGAAAGCGATCATGCGTCTTCTGCTGGCCGACGATCGTGACGAGGTCCTGGCCAGTGCCCGCCAGGCTGTGGCCGGCGTATGAGGGCTCGCAAGAAAAGAAGCCTGACATCTCGTTTGATCTTTTACTGCCCTTCTGCGTTGCTCATCGTTCATAAATTTTGATATGCGCACGCTCCGCGCCGTGAAGGATCGAGACAATCACGGCGCGATCTGCTACCTTTATTTCTTTCCGCACCCTTATTTTCTGAGAGCCTGTCTGAACATTTGCCCGCTTCGCCCACCTTGGTCTTTCCGCCCTTGGCGGCGTTGGCGGAGACTTGAAATGGCGCTGCCACTCCTTCGCCTCCGCCGCCTTGTCAGGAACGAAACTTTCGGCGCTGGGCTCGAGTAGAATGTTCAAACAGGCTCGTACACACCCGAAGGAGTCCCATGCGAGACGTTTCGTTTACCCGTGACTACATTACCCACCCGGCTGGTAGCTGCCTGGCCTGTTTCGGCGACACCAAGGTGATCTGCACTGCCAGTCTGGAAATGGACCAGCCACCTTTCTTGCGCGGCACCGACAAAGGCTGGGTAACTGGCGAGTATGCCATGTTGCCGGGCAGCACTGGTGGCGGTCGCAAGCGCCGCGAGGTGGGCAAGAAGGACGGCCGCTCCACCGAGATCCAGCGCCTGATCGGTCGTTGCTTGCGCGCAGCGGTCAATTTGGACCGCCTGGGCCCCTGCCAGATCACCATTGACTGCGATGTCCTGCAGGCCGATGGCGGCACCCGCACCGCCGCCATCTCGGGCGGCTGGGTGGCGCTGGTGGACGCGCTGCGCGTGCTGGCCGGGCAGCAGGGTACCGGCGGTCCTGAGCACTACTTGTTCGGCCAGCTGGCTGCCGTTTCGGTTGGCATCGTCGATGGTGTGGTGATCTGCGACCTGGACTATGCGCACGACAGCCGGGCCGAGGTCGACATGAACGTGGTGATGCGCGATCACAGCCTGGTTGAAGTCCAGGGCACTGGCGAGCAAGGCGTGTTCGATCGAGCGCAGCTGAATCAGCTGCTGGACGCGGCCGAAGTAGGCATCCGCAGCATCCAAGCGGCCCAGCGAGTGGCCCTGGGTCTCTCCTAAACGGATTTGTGTCACACAGCTATCGGCCCGGTCGTCTCCGCCTGTCGGGTCGCTTGCTGGCTACGGCATCCCTGAGGTGGCTGGCCTTGTCGTCAGGCTACGCAGACGGCGCGAAGGTCCGAGCGGACTGGCGCCAGGAGGTTTGGAGGGGAGGTCTTTTCGGCTTTCGATGACCGAAGGAATTGCCACGCCGTGGCGTCGGCATCGGAAGCGAAAAGCCGTGAATCCTGCCAACGATGGGAGCTGGCATGGCAATTGCGAATCTCGCCGATATCATGAACACAAGGTATGCGGCTATGAACTCGCTCGAACTGCTCCAGGACTACGTCGACAATGGCAACACGGACTTGTTTCGTGAGTTGATGGGACGGCACCGCGAGCTGGTCTTCCGCACCAGTATGCGGGTGCTGCGCGAGAGCGCCGATGCCGAAGACGCCACCCAAGAGACCTTTATTCGCCTGGCCCGGCACGCCGGCAAGGTGGACACCTGTGTCGAAAGCTGGTTGGCCATGTGCGCCACCAACTGTTCATTGGAGATCCTTCGGGCTCGCAAGCGTCGCCTGGCCCGCGAACAGCGTTGGGTGGAAATGGAAGAAAGGCGTCGCCAGGATCAGCGCTTCGAACAGTTGCGGCCCCTGGTGGACGAATGCCTCAGCAAGCTGGCCCGCGACGAACGCGACCTGCTCGTCAATTACTACCTGCGCGGTCAGACCATGCGGCACATCGGTCGTCATCTGGGTGTGGATGCCGCCACCGTGAAGCGGCGACTCGATCGGGCCAAGGTGGTGTTGCGAGAACGGATGCGCGGTCAGGGCCTGCTGGCTGCACGTAATGTAGTGGTGGCCTGGCTGGTGCCGCTGCCGCTGCTGTTCTGGTATTATCGGATACGCTATCGGAATATGGGTTGGAAGCAGGCTTTGCGGCAGTTGGTGTTTGGCTAAACGTTGACCGCCAGCCGGCCAGCCAAGGATTCCCGCCAAGGAATCCACCATGCGTTATCTGGTCACCGGCGCTGCCGGCTTTATCGGCTCCCACGTTGCTCAGAAGCTGTTGGACATCGGCGATACGGTTCTGGGCCTCGATAATCTGAACGATTACTACGATCCGTGTCTGAAGCAGGCGCGGCTCGATCGTTTAAGGCAGCACGACGGTTTCCGCTTCGTGCCACTGGATCTGGCCGATCGCGGCGGCATGGCGCGCTTATTCGCCGAGGAGAAACCGACGCGGGTCATCCATCTGGCCGCCCAGGCCGGGGTGCGGTATTCCATCGAGAATCCCTTCGCCTACTGCGATAGCAACCTGGTTGGTTTTTTGACGGTGCTGGAAGGCTGTCGGCAACAACAAGTGGAGCATCTGGTCTATGCCAGTACCAGTTCGGTGTACGGCCTGAATGAAGCGGTGCCGTTCTCCGAGCATCACGGCTGCGACCATCCCGTCTCCCTGTACGCGGCGACCAAAAAGGCCAACGAAGCCATGGCCCATAGCTATGCCAAGCTGTATCAGTTGCCCTGTACCGGCTTGCGCTTTTTCACCGTGTACGGCCCATGGGGGCGGCCGGATATGGCGCCGATGAAATTCACACGTAAGATGCTGGCCGGCGAGACCATCGAACTCTACAACCAGGGTGACATGATCCGGGATTTCACCTATATCGACGACATCGTCGAAGGGGTGGTGCGGGTCGCTGCCAAACCCGCCACGGCCGATTCAGCCTGGTCGGGCCTGCAGCCGGATCCGGCGGGTTCTTCGGCGCCGTATCGGGTGTTCAATATCGGCAACAATCAGCCGGTGCAGCTGATGGATTTCGTCAATGCCCTGCAGCAGGCCTGCGGCGTCCAGGCCGATCTGAAAAAAGTCGGCATGCAACCCGGCGATGTCTATCGCACCCAGGCCGATGTGTCGGAGCTGGAGGCCGTCACCGGCTTCCGGCCGAACACCAGCATATCTGACGGCGTCAAGCGGCTGGTGACCTGGTACCGCGAGTACTACGCGGCTTAGGCCTGCATGCCTTCGCGCTGTGCGCGGCTGATGCTGGCCTGGCGGGCTAGTTCGCCAGCCGCGTGCTGGAAGGCCTGGGCGGTGGCAGACTCGGGATGCGCGATGGTGATCGGCGTGCCAGCGTCGCCGCAGCTACGGATGGCCGGCTCCAGCGGGATGGCACCCAGGAAGGGGACGTTCTCTTCCAGGGCCATCTGGTGGCCGCCGCCTTCGCCGAAGATGGCCTCGGCATGGCCGCACTGGGGGCAGACGAAGGTGGACATGTTCTCTACCACGCCCAGCAGCGGTACCTCCAGTTTCTGGAACATGCTGATGCCGCGCCCGACGTCCAACAGCGCCACCGCCTGTGGTGTGGTGACCACCACGGCACCGGTGAGGGGACAGTTTTGCGCCAGGGTCATGGGCACATCACCTGTGCCCGGCGGCAGGTCGATCAGCAGATAGTCCAATGCACCCCATTTGACGTCCGTCAGGAATTGCTTGAGCGCCCCCATCAGCATGGGGCCGCGCCAGATCATGGCCTGGTGATCGGGCACCAGAAAACCCATGCTCATCATGGGAATGCCGTGCCGGGTGGGGGGCAGCATTTTCTTGTCGTCGACCAGCGGTTGTTCGTCGCAGCCCATCATCAGCGGAATGGACGGGCCGTAGATGTCGGCGTCGAGAATGGCCACGCTGGCACCGGCTTGCATCAAGCTGGCGGCCAAATTGACGGTAATGGTGCTCTTGCCCACGCCGCCCTTGCCCGAAGCGATGGCGATCACTTGGGAGACGTCAGGCAAGACGCTGTCGCCCAGCAGATTCTTGGGCTTTTCGGCGTCCATGGTCAGCTCGACCTGCTGTATGCCATCGACGCTCAGAGCGGCTTCGCGGCACTGATCTTCGAGTTGCTGCTTCATGGGGCAGGCGCTGGTGGTCAGGACCAGCCGGAAGCTGGCGCAACCGTCCTGCACATCCAGGTCGCGGATCATGTTCAAGCTGACCAGATCGCGATGGAGGTCGGGATCCTGTACCGTTGCCAAAGCGCTGCGAACGGCATCGACCAAAGCACTAACCATGCGGGGCTCCACTGCCATCATCGAGGATGTTGAAGAAGACTTCGGCCAGACTCAGTTCCTCTTCGGCGGTGGTGAACAGGTCGTCGAAGCGACTCCGGTCCAGACGCAGGCTGTCCATTGCCGCGGGGTCCAGAATCGGGATGCCCTGATCACCGCCGTTGCCGATGAGCATGGCGCGGGCGAGGATGTCGGCCACATGCGCGCAAGCCGCCCAGGGACGGGTGCGTTCATCAGCCGCAGCCACGCTATGATGCTGGCCGATGGCCGCAACGCATTCGGGCGGCAGGCTCCACCGCTTGGCCACCACCAGGCCGATGCGGCAGTGATCCAGGCCCAACACGGCGGTTTCGGCCTCGCGGATCAGGCAGCCCTGTTCCTGCACCACTGCTGCAACGGCCGCGGCCTGCTCGGGGAGGGTTTGGCGTAGGGCCAGCTTGCCGATGTCATGCAGCAGGCCGACGGTGAAGGCCACATCCAGGCGGTCCAGGCCGCTGACCCGGGCTACGGCGCGAGCGGCGCAGGCGGTCCCCAGCGCGTGCAGCCAGAAGCCGCGTGCTTCCTGGGCCTGATCGAACAGGCCGACTTTCATCAGCAGTGTGGCCACGGTACGCAGACCCAAGAGCGGCAGGGCGTGGCTGACCGAGCGCACTGGTTCGCGGGTGGCGTAGAAGGGGCTGTTGGCCAGGCGCAGGATGCGGGCGGTCAGGGCCTGATCGTGCGTCAGCAGCCGAGCGATCTGATCCATGCGGCTGGTGCTGGTCTGGATGTCGTGGGTGAGCGTCTGCACGACCATGGGCAAGGCTGGTAGGGAGTGCAGCTGTTCGATCTGCTGCAGAATCTGCTCCGGGTGCATCAGGTCTCGGTATCCAGCCGATAGCGGCGAAAACAGTGCGAGGCATGCGCCAGGGCTTTCAGGAACAACTCTTGCATGCTCCGGTTGACCATGGCTTGGTCGAACACCGCATGCAGGCGTGGGGCGAAATCATCGCTGTAACGGTCCATGTAGGCGGGGATGCTGATGTCCGGCAGTGGCGTGCCTTCGTCTTGCACCAACACATCGCGAATGCCATGACGAACCAGCAGCTGGCGATGCGCTGCGTCCAGAGGGGTGCCGGCAGCCAACAGGATGCCGCCGCCATCGCCATGCACGGGACGGGCCAGGATCTGATGCGGAGGACACTGTTCGACGGCGATTCGCTGCATGGTGCAGAGGGAGCTTAGCCTGCGTGCGGCAGTGGAGCAAACGAGGTCTGGCCCTTGGTTTGGCGGGGCTGGCCGGCATCATCCGCTGGCTCAGGAGCCGTTATGGATTCTTCGGCGCGCATCTTCGTGGCTGGTCATCGTGGCCTGGTCGGCTCAGCCATTATACGGGCGCTGCAGCAGCAGGGCTATCGCAACATCCTGACCCGGACCCGGCAGGAGCTGGACCTGCTGAACCCGGCGGCGGTGGACGCTTTTTTGCAGGCCGAACGACCGACGCAAGTCATCGATGCTGCGGCCAAGGTGGGGGGCATCCATGCCAACGACACCTACCCGGCCGATTTCATCCATCAGAACCTGCTGATCCAGAACAACCTGATCGATGGCAGTTATCGGGCCGGCGTCGAGAAATTCCTGTTTCTGGGCAGCTCCTGCATCTATCCGCGCGATTGTCCGCAGCCGATCAAGGAGGAGTACCTGCTGACCGGCCCCTTGGAGCCGACCAACGAGTGGTACGCCATCGCCAAAATCGCCGGCATCAAACTGTGCCAGGCCTACCGCAAGCAGTACGGCTGGTCGGCCATTTGCGCCATGCCCACCAACCTGTACGGCCCCGGCGACAACTTCCATCCCGCCAACAGCCATGTGCTGCCGGCGCTGATCCGGCGTTTCCACGAAGCGGTGGCATCGGCGGCCACGGAGGTCTGCTGCTGGGGCAGCGGCGCGCCGATGCGGGAATTCCTGCACGTGGACGACTTGGCCGACGCCTGCGTTTTCCTGTTGCGCCACTATGATGGCGCCGAAATCGTGAACGTGGGTACCGGGACCGATGTCACCATCAAGCAGCTGGCGGAACTGGTGGCCAAAACGGTTGGTTTTACCGGGGAAATCGTCTGGGACGCCAGCAAGCCCGATGGCACGCCGCGGAAATTGCAGGATGTCAGCCGCCTCAGGGGGCTGGGCTGGCAGGCGGGGATCAGTCTGGAAGCGGGCCTGGCAGGGACCTATGCCTGGTTCCGGGAACATGTTGGGGAGTTGCGGGAGGCGTGACCAGCAGTGCGTGGATCAGGTCGATTAGGGTGCGGAAAGAAATAAACGTTACAGATCGCGCAGAGATTTTGTCGATCCT
>CAYONM010000162.1:0-8629 GCA_964405325.1 uncultured candidatus Brocadiaceae bacterium
AATTGAAAAAAAAAAAAAAAGGGCGGGTGGCCAGCAGACCCGGGGGGGGGGGGGGGGAATTTAAGACCGAAACGCCCGAGGGGCAAGGGGGGGTGTTGCTGTGCGATTGCCGTTTTTGTGGTCAACCGCCACTGGCGATGGGCTGACCGCTGCGCTCGAGTTCCGCCAGCACCTCGCCAAAGAGATGATCCTGATAACTGCAGAAGGCCAGATAATGCCGAATGCTTTCCCGGTGCTCCTCGCGGCTGAGCTGATCGAAGGGTGAACGGGTGCGTCGGTACAGGGCCGGTTTGTCGGTCATGGGATCGTCGAAATTGTCCGGCAGGGGAATATCGACGTCGGCGTACAGATCCAGAAAACGCTGCGGTGGGATGTACGGATCGTGCGGGCCGAGCGTGCCGATGTAGAGGCACCAGGGCGAGGCCGTGTGTACCGATGCCCAGGGCAACCGCTACGCACTACAGCCGGGCGATGTCTTCATCCGCCCCGCCCACACGCCGCATCGCATCGAGCGTCCTGATCCATCAGCGTATCTGGAATGGTTTCTGCGGCTCTCCGATGCACAGGTGAACGCCGCCCGGGAATGGGGCCTGATTCAACCGAACCAACACCGCTGCCATCTGCCCTTGGCGACCTGGCTACCCAGGATCCTCGACTGGTGCCAGGCTTTTCGGCAGCCAACAGCAGAAACACCAGACAACTTCCAACACTGGCAACGCCTGTACGAACTGCTCCGAGCGGCGCGGGAACAGCATCACGAACCCGAAGCCGCGCTGGCCCAGCAAGTCAGTCGTCTGCTGGCCCAGGATATTCAGTCGCCACGCAGCATCCGCCAGATCGCCGCCGATCTAGGCATCAGCACGGCACGCCTGCGCCAACTGGTGCACAGCAGCCACGGCATGGGCCCGAAGGCCTACCGGACCCGACAACGCATCCAGGCGGCCTGCGGCTTATTGATGGATCAGAATTTGAGCGTAGCGGCGGTAGCAGAGGCCATGGGCTATCCCGATGCCTTCACCTTCAGCAAGCAATTCAAACGGGTGCTCGGCCAGAGCCCGAGCGAGTATCGGCGTGGTTAATAGCATCATTGTTGTCATTCAGGCAGAGACCGTCCAGGCCGCCAATGCGGGCTCAAGCGCAGCACGGTGGGCTGATCGGGCAGACCGTACTCGCGGCCGATCAGACGCTGGTGCAGTTGGGCGATAGCCACTGTCATCTCGTGCCGCTGCCAACAGGTGCCGGCGACGTGCCCGCGCTCATCGCTGGCGTGCATGCTGGCCAAGCGCGTCTCGCCAGGAATCTCGTGGCTGGCGTCGAGCAGATCCCAATAGACGCCGTCGTGGCTGGCGATGATGCCGTCCGGATTGTGATCACGAAACCATTGCACGATGCGCTGCGGACGCTCATCCGGTCGGAAGTTCAGAGCCGCCAGGTCGCCGCGACGACGGAGCGCCATGTAGCGACCCAGCACCTCCTCCTCGCGCCCACGTCCGCGACGTTGGAGCGCCAGGCCGATGCGTCGGCAGCCGCTGGCGACCAGATGCTGCCAGCACAAGTGCAGGGCCTCCACCTCGTCTTTGAGGACATAGTTCAGCGCCAAGCGATCGCGCCAGCAATCGTAGGCCACCGGCACGAAACGGTGCCATGGCCAGGTCAATTCATCGAGGCTGCGCACCCGGAACAAGGGTCCGAAGAGCAACCCCTGGAAACCGCAATCCGCCAGATGCTGTCCGTAGGCGTTCAAGTCCTGGACGGCATCCAAGCAGTGCTCCGTAATTTCCAGGCCCAGTTGCAGCGCCTGACGCGATACCTGGCGGCGATTGAAATGGCCTCGGAGATAGCTGCGAATCTCGCTGCTGGGATGATCGCTGATGCGCGCGATGCGATATACCGGTGCACCCACCTGCCAACGACTGCGAGCCAATGCCGCGAGCCCGGGATCGCTCTGGTAGCCCAGCTCCTCGGCGCAGGCTTGAACCTGGCGACGACGCTCCGCGGGAATCGCAGGATGACCCGACAGGGCACGGCTGACCGTGCTCTGGCTCAGCCCCAGCTGTCGAGCGATAGCAGCCATGGTGACCCGTGCCATGTCCGCATGCTAAGCTTGTGCATGTGCATGCATAGGCCCTCTATCTGCCAAACGAGGGAGGTCTCTGCCATCAGCAACGGCAACATGGTAAACAAACATGCTGTTTTTATAGATCTCACGCAGAGGCGCTGCGTTTTGAGAAACTGACAAAGGCTCCAGAGATCATGGGGATTTGGCGCTTGGGGTGTCGGCGCAGCGCGACCTACCGAAGCTATCCTGCCGCTGCCCGCGCCTCGCCAACAAACAGCCCACAGCGGTTCTGCACCCAATGGATCCCGCGCCGAGTCGCCTCCGACACGCGGGCCGCAATACCGCCGCATTCCCTTCAATTGAATTCGGAGCCCTGCCAACGCGCCTACAGACAGTCCTTGTCGACCGGTGCTTCGCGCATGACAACGGGCGGAGTCAGCCGCAATCTACGGCCAGGTATTCCTCGACCAGCGCAATGATCGCGCTTGCCGTCGTTGCTGCGCCCAGGCGCGTACGTCGATCGCGGTCGCCGACCAGGCGGGCCGTGTGGGCCAACAAAGACACCTGGACATCGGGGCGTTCCGCCGGCGTCACCAGCAACGCGACCAGATGCACCGGTTCGGCCGGAGGGTCCGAAAAGGCGATACCGTCGCGCGAACGACCCAAAACCAGGATCGGCGCTCGCAAACCGGGGCAACGCGCGTGCGGGATGGCGACACCGACGCCGAGATCGGTCGGTATTTCTAATTCGCGCTCCTGCGCCAAGCCGGGAACGTCTACCCCGTCCGGTATGCGATCACTGGCGATCGCCCCCGCCAGTTCGACGATCGCCGCACCAGGAGTGCGCGCCGCAAGCGCTTCGACCACTCCACCTGCAGCGAGGGCGTCGAGCAGCACCACCGGCTCGCGTGCGATCGGATCTTTGGCGATGCGATCCACCACCCGTTCGAGAATGTCTTCGAGGGTAACCAGTCCGATGGGAATACCGGCGTGCACTGCTACGGCCAGGGTAAGCCCCTCGTGCTGAAACAAGGCCATCGTCGACTCGATGTCGTCCTCGGGGTGCACCGTTGGAACTGGGCGTATCAGCGTCGTCCAGTCGTCCACGGCTCGGCCACCGGTGGTGGTGACGGCTAGGTCTCTCGCATTCAGGTAGCCAACCACCTCACCGTGCTGGGCGTCGGTCACCGGCCAGCGCGAGTGGCGCCACTGGGCGATACGCCGGGTCACCTCCTCATGCGATGCGGCTGTGCTCAGGCGCAGGACACGCGTCCACGGCAGCATAACGTTACGTACCAGATGCGCACGTAGGTCGGCGATGTTCTCGCGCACCAGGCGCAGGCGCAAGTCAAGCAGGATACGTTCGATGCGATCGCGGCCGGTGCCGACATCGGCCAGAATCAGGCGCGCCAGCCCCACCGCCGCCTCACCCTCTTCAAACACCGCTGCTGTCACACCAGCACGCTCCAGCACGCTACGCTCACCGAGGTAGTGGGCCCGGGTCAGGATGCGCAGCTCCGGATTGCAACTACGTGCCGCAAGGGCCACGGCGAGGCTGGGAGCCCCATGCGGCAGGGCCAGGATCAGGTAGGCTGCGCGCCGCACTCCGGCCTGTTCGAGAATAGCCTCGCGCGAGGCGTCGCCGAAGATCGCCACCTGCCCCTGGGCGGTCAGTTCCAACACCGTATCCATGTTCATGTCCACCACCACTGTGGCCAGACCCGCCTCGCGCAACACGGTGTCGACCGCGCGCCCAACCGGTCCGAATCCGACCACCACTGCAAGCCGCCGGTCACCGGTCGCAACCACGTGTCCGACACCCACAAGGACGTCGTGAATCGCGCGACGGGCCCGCTGCTCGGCCCGCGCGTTGAGCAGCAGCCACCAACGCGGGTGCCGTGCCAGCCAGGCCTCGATCGGATCAACGGCACGGAAGAGCAGCGGGCTGAGGGTGATCGACAGAATCGCCGTGGCGACCAAAACGTTGTGCCCGGCCTCCGGCATCAGGCCGTGGCTGCGCGCGACCTCGGAGAGGATGAACGAGAACTCGCCGATCTGCGCCAGTGCCAGCGCCACGGTGAGCGCGGTACGACTGGAACGGCCAAGCACCACCACGATGACCAATGCCGTCAGCGGCTTGGCGATCAGGACGATCGTCAACGCAGCGAGAATCATCAGCGGCTGATGGAATACGAAGGCCGGGTCGAACAGCATGCCGACGGCGACGAAGAACAGCACAGCGAAAGCATCGCGTAACGGTAGGGCGTCTGCAGCAGCCTGATGGCTCACCGGCGATTGGGCCACGACCATGCCAGCGATGAATGCGCCAAGCGCGGTCGAGGCACCGAAGAACATGTAGGTCGCCGAGGCGATCGCGATCGAGAACACTAGCACGGTGAGGGTGAACAACTCGCGCGAGCGCAACCGCGCCACATGTACCAGCACCCAAGGGATTGCCCGCCAGCCGAGAATCACCAGCAAGGCAACGGCGGCGGCGAGCTTGAAGAGGGCCATGCCCAACGAAACCCACAGGCCCTGGCCAGATCCATCCTCGCCCACGGCCCCCTGCCCCAACACCGGAATCAACACCAACACGATGACCGTGAACAGGTCCTCGACCAGCAACCAGCCAACCGCGACATGCCCCTGCGGGGTGTTCAGCACATCGGCGTCCATCAGCAGACGCATCAGCACCACTGTACTGGCAACGGCGATCGCCATCCCCATCACGGCGCCAGTCGACAGCGGCACGCCGAAAGCGGCAAACGACAGCATGCCCAGCACGGTGGCGACCAGGATCTGCCCGGCCGCGCCGGGGATTGCGATCCCCTTGACCGCGAGCAGATCCTTGACGTGAAAGTGCAGACCGACGCCGAACATCAGCAGGATGACGCCAATCTCTGCCAACTGGTGCGCGAGATGGAGGTCGGCCACGAAACCGGGTGTGTGCGGCCCGATCAGCACGCCCGCCACCAGATAGCCAACGATGGGCGAGAGGCCCAAGCGCTGGGTCAAGAGACCCATCAGCCACGCTGCCGTGAAGGCGGCAGCGATGGTAGTGATCAAGGGAAGGTCATGCACGCGCGCTGTTGTGCCGAGACCTGTGTCGGAGGCAATGACAGACATCGTAGACAGAGCAGCATTCGTACTGACGCGTATAGCTGGACTGACGACCACAGAGCCAGCTCGTCAGCGATCCTAGTAAGAAAGCGGCCAAGAAAGAAGAAAGCGGCCATGCACACTTATATCTGGACACAGGACTTACAGCATGAGATTCAGTACCAGCCGGAAGGAGAATCATCATGCCCGTGCCGCGTTGAAAGCAGTTTGACCCGTCGAATCCGCCGTGGGTGCATTGCATCTCTCGCTGTGTTCGCCGAGCGTTCTTGGCTGGTCAGGATAACGATGGCCGTGATGTTGAGCACCGTAAGCGTTGGATTGAAAGCCGTTTACTGACGGAATCCCCTTGGGATTCTTTGCCCCAACGGGGCTGCGTCGAATAGCCCAGGGTTGCCTGCGGCGACCCTGAGGATCGGATCCTCCGTCTTTTTCAACCCCAACGGGGTTGGGTCGGGAAAGGTCCGGGGACATCACGCTGCGGCTGCACCCGATACGATTAAACCTCTGGGTTCCGAGCGGCGCCCGGTTTGTGCTGGTCTGTGCCGATAGTGGAATCGGGCTCAGGCGGGCATGGTTTGTTTTTCTTGTGGCATGCTTCATCATGCTGCGCCTTCAGGAGCCAAATGCGGTACGCGTGGTGGGTGAGCGGCACCCGTTCCTGGTCGTAACGGTTGTGTCTGAAATTGGAGTGTGTTGCTTGAAGACTGGTGCATTAGCTGTTTACAAAGGCAAAGCC
Source organism: uncultured candidatus Brocadiaceae bacterium (assembly GCA_964405325.1). GTDB lineage: Bacteria > Planctomycetota > UBA11346 > UBA11346 > UBA11346 > CAYONM01. The sequence goes on from CAYONM010000162.1 coordinate 5,916, forward strand.
GCACGAATCGATCACTGGGCTGACAAGATCAGCATCACCACCGCCGATGGCCGTAGTGTGCGCGTGCGTGAGAAGGATCTGGTGGTGCTGCATCCCGGGCCGACCCCCAGCCTGGAGCTGACACCGCTGCCGGTGGCAGTGGCCGAGGTGCATGAGCTGCTGGCCGAGGAGCCGGTAGCGTTTGAGGAATTTGTCCAGTTGGCCTGCGATGACGATAGCGCGGTTGCCGCATGGACAGCCTGGCAGTTGCTGCAGGACGGTTTGCATTTCATCCAGGAAGGTGAACTGATTCTGGCCCGGCCGGCGGCGGCAGTGGCCGAGTTGCAGGCCAGCCGCGCCGCCCGTGCGGCGCAGGCCGAGCGCCAGGCGGCGTTCAAGCAGCGGATTGCCGATGGCGTCTGGCAGGACGATGACCGAGAGCAGCTGGAGCATGTCGCCGATTACGCTCGCGGGCAGAGCGAACGCTGTGGCCTGTTGAGCGAGCTGGGCGTTCCTTTGGAGCCTGCCGCGGCGCATGCCTTGTTGCTGCGTCTGGGGTACTGGAGCAAGCAAGTGAATCCCTATCCGCCGCGACAAGGAGTGGATCTGGCGACGGTTGCCTTGCCGCTACCTGCCTTGCCGACGGAGACGCGACAGGATTTCGACAAGCAGATCGCCTTGGCCATCGATGAGGCCGACAATCAGGATCCGGATGACGCCATCGCCGTGGATGGCGAGTGGCTGTGGGTGCATGTGGCCGATGCCGCGGCCCTGGTGCCGGCTGACTCGGCCATCGACCTCGCTGCCCGGCAACGCGGTGCCAGCGTCTATCTGCCGGAAATCCAGGCTCCCATGCTGCCGCCGGAGTGCGTGCACCAGCTGGGCTTGGGGCTACAGGAGCGCAGTCCCAGTCTGGCCATTGGCCTGCGTTTCGCTGGAGCGGACATCGTCGAGACCCGCATCACCCCGGCTTGGGTGCGGGTGCAGCGACTCAGTTATGCCGAGGCCGATGCGCGGATGCAGGACAGGCCCTTGGCGGAGCTGGCGCGCCTGTTGGAGCCCTTCCGGCGTACCCGCCTCGACCGGGCCCTGGCCTGCATCGATCTGCCCGAGGTCCGTTTACGGGTGCTCGATGGCCAGGTGTCTCTTCAGCCGGTGCAGCGATGCCGGAGCCGCGAGCTGGTGATGGAAGCGATGTTGGCAGCCGGGGTCGGGGTGGTGAAGTGGTGCGCCTCGCGCGATCTGCCCATTCCCCGGGCTGGCCAGGGCGAGCCCAAGCAATTGGCGGGGCATGCCGACGCGCTCAGTGGCATGTTTGCACGCATGCTGTGTATGCAGCCCAGCAAGGTAGGGCTGGATCCTGGTGCTCATGCCGGGCTCGGCTTGGATGCCTATACCCGTGCCACCTCACCCCTGCGGCGTTATGGTGATCTGCTGGTACATCAGCAGATCCGTAGTCTGTTCCGGCATGAGCAGCCCCTGTCGGCAGAGGCGTTGGCCCTGCGTCTGGCGCAAGGGGAGGAGGCCAGTCGTCGTATTCGTCGCTGCGAGCGTCTAACCAACCAGCATTGGACCTTGGTCTGGCTGCAGCAGCATCCGGATTGGCAGGGAGAGGCGGTGGTGGTGCACCAGGACGGCAAGCAGGCCACGGTGTTGTTGCCGGAGCTGGGCTTCCAGGCGCAGATGCGCCTGGGTGGCGTGTCGCTGGATACCGTCATCCAGGTGCGGCTGATTGAGTGTGAACTTCCCCATCTGGGTTGTCGTTTGCAGCGGGTACGTTGAGGGCGCGGCAGCTCCCGGTTGCGCAGGCGCTTTCGAGCGACCATGCTGTGCCATCGCCAGGCCACTGTCGTCTGTCGACCTTACCGATTCCAAGCGAGGGTTGATCATGGATCCCTGGCAAATCTCCAGCGCTGGACTGCCATCCGAAGACTTCCTGCAGAGTCTGTGCAGCACCATGCAGGATCTCGGCATCGACCCCCGTGAGCTGGAACGGGTTAGTCCGACTTTCCTCAACTTCATCTATTACCTACACGAGGATATTGCCCGTCTCGAAGAAGAGGTCATCAACGCCAACGATCTGGTCCAGTGGCTGAGCGACGACAACGACCGCCTGCGTCGGCAGCGCAACGAGCTGTATCAACGTACCGGAGCGGATCCCCAGCCGGAAACGCCGTTGCGCAACGATGCGATTTTCAATGCCGAACCCGCGCATGCTCGGACCCAGCATCGCCGACAGTCACGATTGAATGGCTGATCGGGGGCGGCTGATTACCAGCGTGCAGCTGTTGAGTGCCACGGTGGCCTGCGTACCGGTTGCTTGGCCGCCGCAGGGCTGGTGGTGGGGTCTGGGGCTGGTTGCCCTCGGCCTGTGGTTCGGCCTGTGGACCATGTGGCACAACCGACCGGGCAACTTCAGCATCTGGCCGCAACCGAGCTCGGATGCGCAGCTGATCACCACTGGCCCCTATGCTTGGGTTCGGCATCCCATGTATACTGCGTTGTGTCTGAACTGCGCTGGTCTCGCTGTATGGTATGGCACGTGGTATCAGGGGCTGGCGGCAGCGCTGGTGTTGCCCATCGTGGTGGCCAAAGCCCGATTGGAGGAACGGCATTTGCGGCAGCTCTTTGCCACCTATCCGGCCTATGCTGCCATCACCCCCATGCTGTTGCCACGACCGCGCTTGTCATAAATGCGCGACGACATCGGCCAGCCTTGATGCGTCCCTCAGAGG
>CAYONM010000163.1:0-8626 GCA_964405325.1 uncultured candidatus Brocadiaceae bacterium
GACTGTGATCGGCGAGACCGCCACCGCTGTCTTCGACGACGGCCAGGCCTGGCCGGAGAAACTGCGCCTCTACCACGGTCAGGTTCAGCTGGACAGCAAGGGCCAGCCCAAGCCCAATCAGGTCCCTGGCGAGCCGGTGGCGGTACCCCAGGGCGAGCCTTTGCGCGACGAGATCGAGCATTTCCTGGACTGTTGTCAATCCCGTCAGGCACCCCGCACCAGCGGCGAGGAGGGGATCCGGGTCATGCGCGTCACTGCTGCGGCTCAAGCCTCGGTGTCGACGGATGCTGCCTGGCAATATCTTCATTGAGGACTGCGTGCCTTCAAAACAGCACAGCTGGCGTGTGACCACACGTCGGCTGTGCTTGCGCGGCAGCTGTAACCGTTAGAGCAAGCTGGCGACGGTCTCGCGTTCACCCACCAGTTCGGCATTGGTTTTGCCAATGCGTTCCTTGGCGAAATCGCTCAGGGGCAGGTCTTTTACGACCTCGTAGCTGCCAGGGCTGGTGGTGCGAACCGGAACCGAGGCCCAGACGCCGGGTTCGAAGCCGTAGCTGCCGTCTGATTGCACGCCGATCGAGTGCAGGTTGTCCGAAGGCGTGTTCAGGGCACGGACGTGGTCGATCAGGGCGTTGGCGGCCGAGGCGGCGCTGCTCAGGCCGCGGGCTTCAATGATCGCTGCACCTCGCTTGGCCACGGTGGGGATGAAAGTGTCGCGCAGCCAGGTCTGATCGGTGACCACCTCCTCGGCCGGTTTGCCGGCGACGCGGGCGTTGCCGATGTCTGGAAACATGGTTGGCGAATGGTTGCCGTAAATGATCAGCTGTTCGATGGCACTCACCGGGACGCCGGCCTTCTGCGCCAACAGCGCGGTGGCACGATTCTGATCCAGACGGGTCATCGCGGTCCAACGCTCCGGGCCCAGGCGACGGCACTGGCTGGCACCGATCATGCAGTTGCTGTTGCAGGGATTGCCGACCACGGTGATACGGGCGTTGTCGGCGGCCAGCTGGTCGATGACCTGCCCCTGCTGAATGAAGATCTTGCCGTTATCTGTCAGCAGATCGGCGCGTTCCATACCGGGGCCGCGTGGCTTGGAGCCGACCAGCAGACACCAGTCGGCATCGGTAAAGGCCTGCTTCGGATCGTCGCTCAGGATCAGATCCTGCAGCAAGGGAAAAGCGCAGTCGTCCAGTTCCATGGCGACGCCACGGAGGGCGGCCTGGGCTTTCTCGACTGGGATTTCCAGCAATTGCAGAATGATGGGCTGTTCGGGACCGAACATCTCACCAGCCGCGATGCGGGGTAACAGGCTGTAGCAGATTTGGCCGGCTGCGCCGGTGACAGCGACACGCAAGGGGCGGGTCATGCGGACTCCTTTGGTTTGCACCCCATCATGGGTGGGGAACCAGACGGCAATAGCACGGACCGGTTGTATGCCGAACAGGCATAGCGTGTACTGATAATCATAATCATTTTGTATATGGAAAAGAAAATGATTTCCGCTCGCAACACTTAGGCTGATCCTCCTACTATTCTGGTCTTTGGGTCACAGAGATGGAGCACAGGGTGGGGCACAACGTAGCGGTCTTGGGACGATCTGAATCGGAGATCCTCAAATTCATTCGGGATGAGGCGCGTCGACGTCGGGTTCGATGGACCAACCAGCGACATTGCATCGTCGAGGTGTTTATCCGCTGCAAACGACATGTCACCGTCGAGGATCTTGCTGGCATGGTGCGCGAGGTCGATGCCAATGTCAGTGCCGCCACCATCTATCGCACGATCAATCTGCTGGTGGATATCGGCGTCGCGGTGAAGCGCGATTTTGGCAAGAGTTCCGCGACCTTCGAGTGCATCGTCAACAAGTCCCACCACCACCACTTGATCAATACGCGTACCGGTGAGGTGATCGAGTTCACGGATCCGGAGCTGGAGCGGGTGAAACAACGTATCGCCAAGGAGTTGGGGTACGAGTTGGTGCATCATCATCTGGAATTGTTCGGCGTGCCCTTGTCAGACGGTTCGGCCACGGCCTGATGCGCTCCCGTCGGCTTCGAGCCGTGGCGGCGTACTGCATCGGCCCGGTCGTGGCGGATATCGGCTTCGACCATGGCCAATTGCTGGCTTTTCTGCACCGGCAGTATTCGGATTGGCGGCTGATCGGCGTCGAAATACGCGACCATCTGGTGGCCCAGGCGGGTTTGCCAGACGCGATCGAGCTGCGTCATGCGGACGGTGTGCAGGGCGTGCAGCCCGGCGAGGTGGACTGTTTGGTACTGGCTGGCCTGGGCGAGGAGCGGATCCGCCAGCTGTTGCAGCGGGATTGGCTGGTTGCCACCTCATGTCAGCGTCTGATCTGCTGTGCGAGTTCCATCGATGGTCGTTTACGCCCCTGGTTGAATGCCCGGTCGTGGCGGGCGGTGACTGAACAGATCGTCCGCGATGCCGGTCGTTTGTACGTGGTCAGTGCTTTCGAGCCGGGCGTGGAGACCTGCCAGGACCCGGAACGTTGTCGTTGGGGCCCGCGTCTGGAGGGGGATCCTTTGCTGCAGGACTATTTGGAATTCTGGCACCGGCGCTTTACTGGAGGGGTCCACTCTTAAAGGGGGAGGCTCGCACCGCTGATGGAAACGCTTTGCCGGCCGAGATTGACCGTTGGCAAGTGCGAAGGCATGACGAATCATACACCCATGGAACGCTGCCCTGGGCGTGAGATTCGTGACGTTTACGGCAATCTGGTCAGTCCGGCCATGTTGCTGGCGGCCTATCGTTCCCGCTGTTTCCCCATGGCCGAGCACCGCTACGGTCGCATCGACTGGTTTCGACCGCATCGCCGTGCGATCATCACCTGGGATCAGTTCAAATTGCCGCGTTCATTACGCAAAACCTGGCGCAAAAAACCATACCAACTGAGTTTGAATCGGGATTTTTCCAGTGTCATCGCAGCCTGTGCCGAACGCGGTGATACTTGGATCAGCGAGGATGTGGAGCAGCTGTATCGGCAGTTGCATGGCCTGGGCGTTGCGCATTCCTGCGAGGCCTGGGATGCCGAGGGCCGCCTGGTGGGGGGTCTCTACGGCTTGGTTATTGGTGGTTGTTTCTGTGGTGAAAGCATGTTCCATCGCGCCAATGATGCTGCCAAGCTCTGCGTGCTGTTTCTGATCCATCTGCTGCGCCGGCATGGCTTCAGCCTGCTGGATTGTCAGCAGCAGACGCCCCACATGCAGCGCCTGGGGGCCTATGAGGTCTCGGATCAGAGCTACGCGGGTTTGTTTGGCGCCTGCTGCGATGATGCTTGCGTCCTGATACATACGGACAGTTCAATCGAGGGTTGGTATGGCTGAGAAAACGAGAGTCCTGGTTATCGGTGGTGGTGTTGGCGGCTTGAGCACGGCCTTCTATTTGGAGCAAGCAGCCAAGCGTCAGGGTCGGTCGGTGCAGATTACGGTCGCCGAGCGTTCGCATCGCTGGGGCGGTGTGACCGAGAGTAGCCAGCAGGATGGCTGCCTGTTGGAACACGGCCCGGATTCCATCATCCGCATCAAGCCAGGCGGCAAGCAGCTGATCGACGATCTCGGTCTGACCAACCTGATTCAGGACACCAATCCGGCCTGTCGGACGGCCCTGATCGCTCGCGGGCCTCGTTTGTTGCCGGTGCCGGACGGTCTGTACCTGATGGCACCCAGCCGCTTCCTGCCCTTCGCCCTGTCACCGATCATCTCCTGGTGGGGCAAGTTGCGTATGGGCCTGGATCTGATTCTGCCACGACGAAATCCCGATCTGGGCGAAGAGAGTCTGGCGGATTTCGTCCGGCGTCGGCTCGGTCACGAAGCCCTGGAACGGCTGGCGCAGCCGATGATCTCCGGTATCTACACCGCCGATCCCGAAGAATTGTGCCTGGACCTGGCGATGCCCCAGTTCGCGCAGATGGAACGGGACCATCGCAGTCTGATCCTGGCCATGCGCGCCAACCGGAAAAAGCAGGCTCAGGCCCATGCGGAGCAGGAGCAGGCCAGCGGCCCGCGCTACGGTCTGTTTCTCAGTCTGGAAGGTGGCCTGCAGACCTTGGTCGATCGGCTGGTTGCGAGCTTGAGCGACCAGGAACTTCTGCTGCATACCGCCGTCAGTGCCATCAAACGCGATGAGGGCAAAGAGGGTGTTTATCGGGTCCAGCTGGGGGACGAACTGACCAAACGCTTCGATGCGGTCTTCTGCTGCACACCAGCTTGGGCGGCGGCCGACATGTTCCGTGATCTGGACCCGACCCTGGCGACGGAGCTGGATGGCGTCCAATACGGCTCGGTGGCGACGGTGAACCTGGCCTTTGAGCGGCATCAATTGGCACATTTGCCATCGGCGGCTGGTTTCGTGGTGCCAGCGGTGGAGCGACGCAATGTCATCGCCTGCACCTTCTCGTCGCAGAAATATCTGGATCGGGTCCCAGAGGACCGGGTGCTGCTGCGTGCTTTTGTCGGGGGGGCGCTGCAGCCGTGGCAATTGCAGGCCAGTGATGACGAGATGACCCAGCGCGTGCTCCTGGACCTGGATAAATGGCTTGGCATCACCGGCAAGCCGGTGTTCACTACGGTGCGACGTTGGGAGCGCAGCATGGCCCAGCCCACCCTGGGGCTGGCGGCTCGTATGCAGCGGGTCCAGGAGCACCTGGCGCGTCTCGGCAATTGCTATCTGGTGGGTTCTGGTTTCGACGGCGTTGGCATTCCCGATGTCGCGAGTCAGGCCAAACGGGTGGCGGAGCAGTTTCTGGGGACAGTCAACTTGGAAGCAGGATGCGCCGAGGGCCTCTGACTCAGAGCCTGTTTGAAAATTCGCCAGCTTCGCCCACCTTGGTCTTTTTAGTGGTGATGGTGGTATGAGAGCCCGCGCTGGTCAATGGCTCACCATTCGGTCAAGCCGGCGCCCAGGAGACAGTTGTACAGGCAGTGGCTCCAGACGGCGACGCCCAGGCCCTGGCGGATGAAGATCACGCCGTACAGCAGGCCGGCAACGCTGTGCTGGATCAACAAGGGCCAGTTGAAGGCCGGCGCGAATTCAGCGTGATTGATCACCGCCGTGTGTGCCAGGGCGAATAGCAGGGCACTGGGCGCCAGCATCAGGAGCTGAGCCCACAGCCAGCGCAGGCCACAGGCGCGCAGCAACCAGGCCATGCCGCCAATGCCCAGGGCGCGGAACAGGACTTCTTCGTGCAGGGCGCCGCTCATGGCCAGGCCCATGATGTTCAGCAGCGAGAGTTCGCGGTCGGGGCGATTGTCCAGTAGCTGCTGCGTCGGATCCACGGTGGCAATGGCATCGGCGCTGACCACGCCGGTGGTGATGCCAAGCACCAGACGGACGACGCTCCAGACCGCGGCCCAGGCCAGGAGTACCCCGAGGGTGTCCAGGCGGGGCCAGATCCATTTCCGCTTGCTGAGGAGCTGCAGACCCAGGCAGCCCACGAGTACGCTTGCCGGCATCAGGATGGGAATATGGAGTCCCAGTTGCTGGGTCAGGCTCAGCAGGGCGGCATCGGTCAGCAGCTGTTCGTCCAGGGGAGCCAGGAATCGAAACAGCTCCGCGATGCAGGCCGCCGGCACCACTGCCACCAGAATGGTCAGCGGATGCCGGAGGTTGGCATTCTCTGCCATCGGCAGCAGTAGGGTGGTCGCGCGCTCCAGGCGTTCCTGTCTGGTGCGAAGGCCCTTTTTGCGCTGTCGTTTTGTGGTTTCGCCGGTGCTCATGGCGGCTTCGGTTCAGGCGAGCGGGCTGGCGTCCGGATCGTCGTAGATGGTGCTGTTGAGATTGCCGCTCGCGCGCATCTGCGCCTTGATCTGTTCGCGTACCAGTTCCAGGCCTTCGGCAACATCGGCGGTACTGTCGGGCTGCAATCGCTCCTGGTAGGACAGTACGGCTTTGATCGCCGTCAGTCCCTGCGGTGCCAGGGCAACTTGCACATACTGCGGTGGCAAGGCTTGCGGTAACACCTGCAATAGCAGCACCGCGACTTCCTGCGCTTCGCAGGCCAGCAGGGTCTTACCCAGGGCGCGCTCAGCGAGCTGTTCCAAGACTGGCCCGAGCTGGCTGATGATGGTGCTGGATTGCTCGTCCAGCGCGGCGGCCTCATCGGAATCGACGAAGCCAGTCCAGTCGATGCGATCGCCGCTGACGGCCGGCATGTCCTCGTCCGGCTCAGCGAGCTCGTCCTCAGCTTCGGTTTCGGTTTCGGTTTCGACGGAATCGGTCGGATTGACGGATTCTTCAGCGGTCGCGTCCGCTTCACTGGACAGGTCGGCCAGTTCCTCGTCAAACAGAATCGGCCAATCGGTGGACAGTTCGTCGCGGGTTTCGTTGTCCACGCCCTGATCAGCCATGATTTTCCGAATACGTTGCAGTTCGAAGCGATCGCAGAAACGATCGGCATTCAGCACTCGCTCAACTTGTGCATCGCAGCGGGCATCGCCGAGGACGGCCAGCGCCACGCAGGCTTTTTCGGCCAAGCCGGTGCGGCCTCCAGCAACCCGTTCCAGTTCACTGTCGATGCAGGTCAGCAGACCGTCGGCCAAGGTGGCGCTGGCCAGGCCGGTGGCTGCGCGGTGCGCCAAAGCACGATAGGCATTTTCTCGCGCATCCAGGCGACCACTGGTGGCCACGTGCAGCAGCTCGCTTTCGGCATCAATCTGGCCCAAAGCCCAGCTGGCGGCACGGGCGGCCACGCTGTCGTCGTCCAGCAGCGATAGCAGCTGGTCCTTGGCCTGGGAGAGGGCCTGTTGCTGGGCCAGGGCGAAGATCACTGCGGCGCGCGTTGCCGCGGTCTCGCTGCTGGCCAGCGCGCTGATCAGCTCCTTGGTTTCGGCTGTGCAGGCACGGATGGCCGGCAGCAGGGGACGTTCATCCACAGTCAGTTGCTGACCAAAATCCATGTCGGTTCTCTCTCCGTCTCCGATTTACGCTTCTGCAGTTGATGCCTCGGTCTTGATCTCGCTGTCGGTCGCTTCGTCACCAATGACCAGGCTCAGGAAGTGCTCCAGGGCTTTGGCTTCACGGATTTCGGCAGCCACTTGGTGGATCTGACCGCTATCCTGCAGGTATTTGATGATTTCCTCCGGGCGCTGACCACTCTGATAAGCAGCCATCATGATTTGTTGCTGCAGATCCTCGCGCGAGGCTTCTATTTCGTAGCGCTCGGCAATCACTTCCATGATGAAATTGCGACGCAGGAAGCGCTCGGCCCGGTCTTTGGCCTGGGGCTCTTCGTCCTTGCGGACGGCTTCCTCGTCAGCGTTTTCGTCCTGCTGCTTGGCGCGTTGCACCGCCTGCTGCAGGTGGCTTTCGATCATGTCGCTCAGCAGACGCTCGGGCAGCTCGAAGCTGGTCTGATTGATCAACTGTTCGGTGAGTTCTTCAGTCTGCGCGCGATGCTGGGTGTTTTCTTTGCGGCTACGCAGGTTTTCGATCACGCGCTCGCGGAAACCAGCCTCATCCTCGACGCCGAAACGTTCGAACAGGTCCTTGTTCAATTCGGCCGGTGCCAGACGGCTGGCCTGCTGGATGGTGATCTGGATATGGGCTTCTTTACCGGCCCATTCTTCCGGCCGGAAGGTATCGGGCAGGGTGCTGTCGAATTCCAGCTCGAGGCCGGCTTTTTTGTCGGCGGTGAGGGCCAGGACCTGTTCGGCAGGTTTGCCGAACAGGGGGTAGGCACCCAGAACGTGGTTGAGGTCGTGAATCTCGCGAATGGTGTCATCACCGGAGGTGATTTTTCCGGACACAGTGACCTGGTCATCCTGGATCAGGGTTTCCTCGTCGGTGAGGGGGCGCGTCTGGCCGGCGCGGCGCAGGATGGATTCGATCTCCTCCTGCACTTCCTCGTCACTGGGACTCAGGTCTCCACGCACCACCGTCAGGCTGGCGGGCTCGGGCAGTTCGATCTCCGGGCGGATGTCGAAGCTGGTAACGTAGCGCAGGCCGTTCTCGGTTTCAGGCTTCGAATCTTCGGAAGGACCGACAGGATGCAGCTTGTGATCCTGCAAGCCTTGTTGCACCGCCTTGTTGAGCATCTGCTCCATGACTTCGGCTTCGACCTGCTGGCCGAAACGCTTCTTCAGCACCGCCTTGGGCACCTTGCCGTTGCGGAACCCCTTCAGGTTGACCTGGCTGGAGTAACGTTCGAGCAATTCGCTTTGACGGCTGCGAAACTCGTCGGCGCTGTAGGTGACGGTGAGCTGCTTGCGCAGGGTTCCAACGTCGGCGATGTCGATCTGCATAATTGAATATGGCTCCAAAAAGAGGACCGCCCTCCGCGGGGGAAGGGGCCCGGGCGCGATTTGGTCGGGCAACCTATGAACGGTGTCCAGGCACACAACCATGAATAAGGAGAGTGTGACGGGCGAACGTATGCCTCGTCGACGGTAAAGCGCCAGTCTGGTGGAGCCAGACTCGGACTCCGTTGCTGGCCGCCTTGCCCGTTTTTGCTGGAATGACAAACCGGGCGCCCGGAATCCATGGCTTCGATGGTAGCGGTCGGCGCCCGGTTTTCGGCTCTTACATCGAGGGGCAAGCCCCTCGGCTTACAAGCCGGGCGCCGCCCGGAGCCCACGGGCTCGATCGTATCGGTCGGCGCCCGGTTTTG
>CAYONM010000164.1:0-8591 GCA_964405325.1 uncultured candidatus Brocadiaceae bacterium
GTGGTCTCACCCAGCGCATTCTCGATAATCGATGACGGCTTTTATCAGAGGGGGCGCTGCCCCCTCGCGGCATCCGTCGCACCCGCCAGTCGGGTTCCGGTCGCACGCTCCTCCGTCGCGGTTCGCCCGCTACCCGAGCATTTTTCGGCGGCACTCGCTTGGTGACCGAGAACGGTGTCCGAATCCGATCGCTCCTGGCGCCGTCGCCCGCTGACGGCATTGAGAATTCGTGCAGCCAGGCCGGTGTCCGTCCTCGCATCCACCTGACTTGCCTTCTCCGGGGTCATCTCCAGCATCCTGGCATGCTTCAGCAACGGGTGGTCCTGGTGACCGGTATCAGCAATGCGCGCTCCTTGGCCGCGGCCGCGGCGCGGGCCTGTGCGGCGGCGGGGGCCCAGCTGATTGCCACCTGGCAGGACGAGCGGCGGTGGCGTGGCGTGGCGCAGGTGCTGGCGGAGGTGCAGCCGGACGCGCTGTGCTGCCAGTTGGATGTGACCCGGCCGGAGACGGTCGCCAGTTGTCTGGCGCAGATCCGCGAGCGATACGGTCGGTTGGATGGGGTGCTGCATGCCATGGCCCATGCCCGGCTGGGGCAGCGGGTTCTAGATGTGGCCGACGAGGATTATCAGCAGGCCCTGGCGGTGTCGGCGCGCTCGCTGGCGCAGGTGGTGCAGGCGGCCGAAGATCTGCTCAGCGATGGCAGCAAGATCTGCACTCTGACCTACCAGGGCTCTCGTTACATGATGCCTGGCTATAATTTGATGGGGGTCGCCAAGGCAGCCTTGGAGGCATCGGTGCGCTATCTTGCGTGGGAACTGGGCCAGCGGCAGATCCACGTGAATGCGGTGTCGGCCGGTTCGGTGCGGACCGCCGCGGCCAGTGCGGTGCCGGGTTTCAAGGCCCGGTACCAGGCGGCGGCGGAGCGGGCGCCCCTGCGGCGCAACGTGCAGGCCAGTGAGGTTGGTCGGGCGGTTTGCTGGTTGCTGTCGCCCTTTTCCGATGGCATTACCGGCCAGGTGATCGCGGTGGACGCGGGGGTGAGCAGTGTCGGGGCCTGAGGTGCTGGCGCCAGCCGGGGCGCCGGCTTGCCTGGAGGCTGCGGTTGCTGGCGGGGCGCATGCGGTGTATTTCGGCCTGCGCCACTTTAATGCCCGTGGTCGCGCCGAGAATTTTCGGATGGCGGATCTGCCGGCCCAGCTGGATTATCTGCACGACCATGGTCTGAAGGCCTATCTGACGCTGAATACCCTGATCCACGATGACGAGTTCGGCAAGGCTCTGACGCTGGCGCAGGCAGCGCATATCGCGGCGGTGGATGCGGTGTTGGTGCAGGATCTCGGTCTCTGGCGCGTGTTGCGGCAGGAATTACCGGATTTGCCGTTGCATGCCTCGACGCAGATGACGGTGCACAGCCCAGAGCAGATCAGAGTCTTGGCGCAGTGGGGTGCGCAGCGGGTGGTGCTGGCGCGGGAATTGTCTCTGGTGGAAGTCCGTGCCTGTACCCGGGCGGCCGCGGAACTCGGGGTGGAGACCGAGCATTTCGTGCATGGCGCTATGTGTTATGCCTATTCCGGGCAGTGCTTGATGTCGAATTTTGCTGGCTGTCGCAGCGCGAATCGTGGCACCTGTGCCCAGAATTGCCGCTACGATTATACCAGCGAAGGCAATACTGACAGTCTGATCAGCCTGAAGGATCTGGCAGCAATTCAACTGGTGGCGGCCCTGGCCGATGCCGGCGTCGCCAGCCTGAAAATAGAGGGGCGGCTGAAGGGACCGGACTATGTCTATACGGTCAGCCGGGTGTATCGCCGGGCGGTAGATGCCTGGTCAACCGGTGATATGATGGATTGGAACTGGGTGCGGCGGCAATTGAGCGGAGTGTTCACCCGTGGCCATTCCGATGCTGCGTTGCGTGGGGATTATTCCAATAATATGCGCATCCTTATGGGTGGCGATGCCAGGCAGGCGGATTGCCATCTTCAGGGGGGCTCGCGCAAGCAGGGGTGGGTGCTGGTGTCGGGCTCGCGGCCGCCGCAGGTCGGCGAAGGCTTCCAGTTCAGTCAGGGGCGTTTCAACGATGGCTTTCTGGTGACCGCGGTGGAAGCGGCTGGTGACGGCTTGTGGCGGTGTCGGGCGCGCTTGGCGTTGCGTGGACCGGGGTTGGGCCGGGACATCCCCTGTTTTCGCAATGCCGACCAGACGCAGGCCCAGGCGGCGGACAAGGCCATGGCTCAGGTTCGTCTGGCGGCGCATCGTGGTGGCGGCTTGGCTCTGCAGGGCCGGTTTATCGTGCATCCCGGTGAGCCGGTCCGCTGGCAACTGCGTTGTCGTGATGGTCGGGCGGTTGAGATCTGTGGCCCGGAAGCGGCTGCGGCGACGCGGCGGCCCCTGAGCAGCGAACAGGTGCAGGCTGTGCTGGGGGCCTTGGGGGGGACGCCGTATCGTCTGCAGGACTTGCAGGTGGACATGCCGGAGCCGGTGTTCCTGCCGCTTTCGGGTCTGAAACGCTTGCGGCGCGAAGCAGTGGCGGCTTTGGATGCGCAGCCGCTGCCGGGCATTGCCTGGCAGGCACCGGCCGTGCAGCCGGTGGCGGCGCGACCAACGGCGCTGTGGGTCGTGGTTGCATCAGCAGTCGCAGCCCGTGCGGCTCTGGACAGCGGTGCCGATGGCGTGGTACTGGACGATCCCTGCCTGGATCTGTGGCGCGAGCGCTGTCCGGATTTGCAGGCTTATGCTGACATCCCAGCCTCCCAGCGGCTTTTGCGGCATCCAGTGACGCGAGCGGTGAGTCCGCATCTAGCCGGTCTCGGTTGGGCGGTATTGGCTGGTCAGATCGGGGTGTTGGCGGCGGCGAGTCAGGCTGGGTTGCCGGTGGTGGTCGACCACTTTTGCAATGTGGTCAACAGCGCCTGCCTGGCCGCCTTGGGTGATGCGGGTGCGGATGCTGCGGTGATCAGCCTGGAATGCAGCGCCCGGGAAATTGCTCGGCTCTGCGCTCGAGCGGCCGCGATGCCAGGTTTGTGGTGCGTGGTCCATGGCCGGGTGATGAGTATGCTGACCCGCCAGGATCACGGTTTGGCGCCGGGAGAACTGCAGCGCCTACAAACGGTGGAGCGCGATGGTGGTTTACCGTATTTGCTGCAGGGGCGTCTGGGACGGCAGGCGGTGATTTGGGAAGCGCGCGAGCTGTGCTCCCCCCAGCATGCCGCCGCTACGGCTGGTCTGGTGGATGCCTGGCTGCTGGAGACGGCGCATGTTCCACCGGATCTGCTGTCGACGCTGGTGAGCGACTACCGGGCCTTGGCCGATGGTGCGGATCGCGCCGCCGCCATCGAGCGGTTGACCGATGGCTATGCCTTGGACGGTCGTTTCGCTGGACACCTGGATATCGGCAGTCGCGCCCTGGACGAGGTTCGGGCCTGACGTGGCCTGGGTCTGCTGGTACCATAATGGAGCAAGGAGGCACCCATGTCCCGAAATGAGCTGCATCAGCTGCTGGACCGTCTGCACGAGGAGCTGCAGGACCCCGAGGCCATCGATCAGGCGGTGATCGACGATCTGCAGCGTCTGCTGACGGATATTCGCCATGTCTTGCACCGGGATGAGCCGGCGGGTTATCTGGCCGAAGAATTCGATGCCGCCGCCGCGCGTATGGAGGCACATCCCCTGGCCAATCTGGTCAATCAAGTTGTCGACTTATTGGGCAAGTCGGGGATTTGACGGGGCTTTCAAAGGGGGGTTCGCCCCCTCGCTCCTTCGTCGCGACTTGGTCGTTTTACCGCCGGATCTTCAGGTGCTGCGCCTGGAAGGCCAGGGCCTCGGGCAGGTGGCCTTCCCAGTAGGCCCAGCTGTGGGTGCCGGGGAACTCGGCGTAGCGGTGTTTGATGTCGCGTTCCTTGAGCCATTCGTGGAAGACGCGGTTTTCTTCGGCGAAGGCGTCCTTGTTGCCGCAGTCCAAGTACAGCCGTGGCATACGGCTCTTCTGTTTCAAGTGGACGCTGAGGTCGTCATCGGGGGCGAGGGTGTCGCCAAAAATACCCGTCAGTGCGTTGTTCTGGGCCAGCAGGCCGGCGATGTCGATCTGGGCGGAATGCACAGCGATCACGGAAAACTGCTCGCGATGCTTCAGTCCCAGTTTCAATGCGCCGTAGCCACCCATGCCCATGCCGCCAATGCCGCGACCAGCGCGATGATTGACGGTATTGAAGTGCTGATCGACGAAGCTGATGGTTTCCAGGAGATGACTCTCGTAATTGAAATGCCCACAGACGGCGTCGGTGTAATAGCCCTTGCCGCCTTCTGGTAGGACGACCATCAGATCCTGCTCGAAGGCATAGCGCTCGATGCAGCTATGCCGGAGCCAGGAGCTGTATTGCTGACCGTAGTCGTGCAATTGGTAGACCACGCGCATGGGGCGCTGTTGATTGTCCGGAGCCAGAACCAGCAGGTCGCTTTCCTTGCCGAGGGTCTGGCTTTGATGGGTGATGCGGAAGACTGCCATCACGACTCCATGCTTGTGGCTCGGGGGGGAAGCGCATTATGAGCGCTGATCTTGCAAACTGGGTTTCCTACTATGTTTCTGGCGCGGCCAAGGCAATCGCATCATTATCTACTCATCGCTCTGGTGGCGTTGAGCGGCTGTTTTACCCGAGCTGGTGACCAGCACCGGCGTGGTTTGATCGACCATGTCCAGCACGGCGATCTGGTGGCTGCCCAGGCGCAAGTGGACGACTTCTACGACTGCGACGAACAGCATCTCGGTGACAAGCATGGCCTGTTGTGGGCTATGCAGCGGGCTCGTCTGGCCCAGTTGGGTGGCGATTACTCCGAAAGCGAAGGTCTCTTGGATACGGCGGCCGAGCTGGTGGATGAGCATCGTGCCAAACGCATTTCCGGGATAGTCGGCTCGGCGGCGGTCAATGAGACCCTGAAAAGCTACGATGGTCAGGGCTATGAGCACTTGTTGGTGGATTATTTCCGCAGTCTGTCGGCCTTGGTCACCGCCCAGCAGGCCGAGGGGCTGGTGCAGCTGCACACGCCGGCATTGCTGGGCGGCCTGCCGGTGACCGGCATGCCCACGCTCGACGCACAGAATCCGGCACCGGTTTATGACCGTGCCATCGGTTTTGTCCGTCGCGCGGTTCTGGATCAGCTCCCCCGTATCCAGTGGGACTACGAGCACACCTGGATGGTGGATGCCCGGGTCGGCTCGGCACCCTTTCTGCATCTGTATGCCATCGCTTCGATCCTGGCCGCGCCGACGCGGACCGAAGGCGACCAGCAATTTGCCGATGCCATGGCCAGCCGCTGTGAGCAGGCCTATCGCCAGCAGCGGCAGGTGCTCAGCCAGGATGAGCGCATCCGCTATGAGGTGCAGACCGAAGCCCCGGCGATCATGGATCTGCTGACCAGTGCCCGGCGCTTGTACGCCGGTGAAGCGCCGATGGCACCCGGCGAAGGCCTGGTGCTGGTGCTGGTACATCGCGATCTGGTGACCCGGCAGGAATCCCTGGATATCCGTATTCGCACTGGCGCGGGGGTGTATGGCGGCCTTTTCTCGCTATCTGACCGAGATCGCGAGCTGGGCCTGACCGTGAGCCAGATCACCCTGGGTCCTCTGCAGGTGGCCGCCAAGGGGCCAGGCAGCGAGGTCATCAATTTCTGGCCGCCGCTGCTGGTCGGGCCGAAGACCATCGAGGCCATGGGGACTGCCAACAAGGTGATCGGTTTCTCGCTGCCGGTGTATCGTCCCGATCAGCCCATTGCTGCTTCCGTGCCGGTTCGAGTCGGACCCAGCACCCTGGCCACCCAGGTGGTGGCTGACATCGACGCCCTGGCGCGAGCCACCCTCAAGGACCAGCAGCCCCGTCTGGCCACCAAGACCCTGGTCCGGGTGGTGGCCAAGCAGGCGGCGGTGCACGCTGGAGCCGAGGCCATGGAACGCGAGCAAGGCAAGCTGGCGGGCGTGTTCGCCTCCCTGGTGGGATCGGCAGCGATGACCGCCACCGAGATCGCAGACTTGCGTTCCTGGTTTTTATTGCCCAATCATATCAGCGCGACCCTGCATGCGGTGCCGGCTGGCGAGCACACCGTGCAGCTGCCGTCCGCGGCTGGTGCGACGCCGGTGGCCACGGTCCAGGTACCGGCTGGTCGCTTGGTGGTGGTGCCCGTCGCCCTGATCGCTTCACCCTGAACCCTCCCGATATCAAAGGAGTCCCTCATGCGTCACCTGCTACTCGCCTGCTCTCTGGCTCTGTTCGCCCTGACCGTGATCGGTTGTGGCGGCACCCGTGTTGAACGGGTTGATTCGGATGAGATCATCGACCTGTCCGGCAAATGGAACGACACCGACAGCCGTCTGGTGGCTGAGGAGATGATTGCCGACTCCCTGTCCCGGCCCTGGATCGACAACTTCTCCGCCCGGGAGGGCCGCAAACCGGTGGTCAAGATCGGCCGGGTCGTGGTCCGCTCCAACGGCGATGTGATCGACACCGAGATCTTCACCAACGACCTGCGCCGCGCTTTCATCAACAGCGGTCGCGTGCGAGTGGTGATGAGCAACGCCGAGGCTGGCCAGATCCGCGACGAGCAGGCCATGCAGGACGTGCGCGCTTCTGAAAAATCGCGAAAAGAGGGCTTCCAAGAGACCGGTTCCGACTACCTGATCGTCGGTTCCATCAAGGTCCAGGACGACCAGGAAGGTCGTCGCAAGATCAAGTTCTACAGCGTCGACTTGATCCTGACCCACGCCGAGACCGGCGAGCAGGTCTGGATCGGCAACAAGAAGATCAAGAAGGACGTCACCGAGAGCAAATATCGCTGAGCCCTGCGCGGGAGCCATCTCATGAAATGCACGCCTGTTCTGGTGGTTGTGGCGCTGTTGCTGTGCGCCTGTGGCGGCAGTCGTTCGGGTCAAGCCACCCATTCGCGGCCACCGGCCGACCAATTGCCGATCTGGGTCCGCACGACGCCGCGGATTCCCGGGGTGCTGCGCGGGGTCGGCTCCGGCCCCGATCGCGACGCCGCCCTGGCTGCGGCCCGGGCCGAGGTGCTGGCGCAGTTGCGGGTCAGCATCGACTCGGTGCGCGACGAGCGCACCCGCATCGAGGAGCAACGCACGCACGACAGCGTCTCTGGGCAATTGCGGCGATCGGTCGATGAAACCGTCAAACAGCAGGTCTCCTTTGACGATGTACCGGGCCTGACGCCCATTCGTGAGCATCAGCATGTGGATGGCGAGACCTATGTGATGGCCGAACTGGAATTGGCTCCGTGGGCCGAGGATCTGCGCGTGCAACTGGCCGACGTGGACCAGCGTCTGGCGACCAAGGTGGAGGCCTGGCCCGCCGCTAAAGAGCCGGTGGACGATCTGATCTACGGTCGACAGGTGGTGCCGCTGCTGGTCGAACGCACTGAATTGGTCGATCTGCTGCGCGCGGTGGATTCAAATCGGCCGGTCGCTGACAGCCAGGTGGACCTGGCCGCGGTGGAAGAGCGCTTAGCTGCAGCCATGCGCGCCACCAGCCTGGTGGTGCAGGTGCAGGGCTTGGACCTCAATCAGGTGCCCGATCTGATCAGTGCCCTGGCCAGCCGCGGCGTGCCGGTCGTGCCGCAGGTCGAGCAGGCTGCGGTGCAGCTGCAGCTGCAATTCGAGGAACAGACCCGCCGTTTTGGCCAGCAATTGCGTGTTGATGGCAGTATCAGCGGTGCCCTGATCCGTCGTTCCGGTGGTCAGCGCCTGGACGGCATCCGGGTCAGCAGCCGTGCAGCTGGCACTGATGCCAGCATTGCCCGCAATCGTTTGATCGAGAAATTGAGCCCAGCGCTAGCCCAGGCGGTGGAACGCAGCCTGTTCGGCTTGCCGGCGGCCGAATAACGTCCGCTTCACACTCACCCTTTGTGCAAGGAAGACATTATGCGCATCGTTTTTTCAGGCCTCTGCGCCATCGCCCTGCTGTGCACCCTGGTCGCCTGTGGTGATCGTGCGGCTGCCAGCCCGACAGAATCCCGTGGTCATCAGATCGACGGTACCAAGGTCCCGGTCTGGGTGGCCGACCCTTCCTACGACGATCAATTTGGCGCCGTTGGTATCTCCCGGCCGAGTCTGGGTGGTATGAATGAGACCTTCAAGAAGGCGCGCATGGAAGGCCGTCTGGAACTGGCGCGGATCATTTCGACCAAGGTCCAGGCTGCCTACGTCCGCTACTTCCAGGAAGGCGGCGAAATCTACGCCGGCGAAAAAGGCCCTGAATATCAGACCATGGCCACCGAAATGGCCGAGGACACCAGCCGCCAGATCACCGATCAGTTGCTGCAAGGCACCAAGCAGATGGAATTCTGGCAGCATCCCGAGTCCAAAGACATGTACGTCTGGATGATCATCGATCCTGAAGCCATGGATATGATCGCCGACCAGGTCAAAGTCGCGGCCCGCAGCAGCGCCCGGCGTTCCAACATCGCCGCCGAGCTGAAGACCAAGGAGGCCCTGGAACGTCTGGATGCCGCCATCGATGCGGAGATGGAACGGCAGTCGGGCATGTAAGGGCCCGTCAATAAATAAAGGTAGCGTCTCACTTGATCTTTTGCCGCCC
>CAYONM010000165.1:0-8437 GCA_964405325.1 uncultured candidatus Brocadiaceae bacterium
CTTATCGCTCACATATGCCCGATATGCTCACTCTTCGCGCCTTGAAGGATCGACGAAATCTCTGCGCGATCTGTAACGTTTAATTCTTTCCGCACTCTAAGAGTCAAAACCGGGCGTAGCCCGATACGATCGAGCCCTTGAGCTCCGGGCGGCGCCCGGTTTGTTGCCTTGTCCAAGCAGCATTGTCGGGTAGCTGCGAGACGCAGCTACCCGACAATGCTGCATAAACACGGCTAGTTATGTGGCGTCCGCATGCAGCAATGCTGCCTGTCTACCCCGCAGGCCCTGGTACAGCAATATTGCCGCATCGCCACCTGGACGCAGTGCCAGACGTTTGCCGATGTCGCTGGGCAGTTCGCCCGGCCAACGCAGCAGCAGGTGTGCCTGGTCCATGCCGCGTTGCTTCAGGTGTTTGCGTAGCGCTTTGAGTTGACTCGGCAGTACTTCGGCGACCTGCCAGCGCTTGCCGAAGGTGGGCAGCGGTTGTTCGGCCAGCAGCAGGCCTGGATGCTGGCCACAGCAGTGGGTTGTCAGCAGGCCGCCTAGGCCGGCGCAGACCACCGCCGGGTCTGCCACGAGCAGATGATCGCCTTCGCGTGCATCGCGGCCGCTTGGTAAGGGTGGCTGGCGGGGGCCGCAAAGCTCCTGGATGGACTCGCCAATCAGGACCGCACGGCGCTCCGGTTCGGCATCGCCATGATGGCAATAGACCTGACATTCTTTGCCTTCGCCATCGACAGAAATATAGGCGATGTTGCGCACCTGCTGCAAGTGTCGCAGGATTTCCACCGCGTCGGTGGCTGGTGCCAATTTCCACTGAAGTCGGGCGCCGTATCGGAGCAGGTGGTCTTGCACCGCCATCGGCTCTGGTTCCAGACGGTGCAGGTCAACCGCCCGACGGCCCCTGGCATCGCGGCGGCTGGGATCGATGAAGACCAGGTCCACTGGCTGGTCCAGAGCCTGGACGCCATCGCCACTATGATGTGCAATAGCTCGGTCTCGATGGTTCCAGGCCGCCAGGCGGGCACGGTCTGGATCCAGTTCGCAGTGACTGACCCAGGCGCCAGCCTGGGCCATGGCGAGCGCGTCTATGCCCAGGCCACCGCAGACATCCCAGATACGTTGACCGGCCAGTTGGTTGGCGCGCCACTGAGCGACCCGACCGTGCGAGCATTGTTGGATGCCCTGCTTGTCGTACAGCAGCTGATCGACGTTCCAGTCAGGTAGT
Source organism: uncultured candidatus Brocadiaceae bacterium (assembly GCA_964405325.1). Taxonomy (GTDB): domain Bacteria; phylum Planctomycetota; class UBA11346; order UBA11346; family UBA11346; genus CAYONM01. Next base: position 1,229 of record CAYONM010000165.1, read on the forward strand.
TTTTGTCTGGCTCGACGTCGGCAGTCTAACTGCTCGGCCATGGCGCGTATGGGCCAATCGGGAAAACGATGTGCTTGCATGGCCAGCTGTTTGGGATCGGCATTGGCATATTCCAACAGCGCAGCCTGGACATCCGGCTGGATCAGCTGTTGGAATTCGAGCGCGGTGATCATGGCAGGTCGGGTCGCTTCGGCTTGAGAGGGTTCAGTACGACCGGCCGCGCCGTTGTTCCATATAGTTGATGAACGCCTGATTGACAACACGGTTGCCGCCCGGTGTTGGGAAGTCCCCAGTAAAGTACCAGGCACCAGTGTGGTCGGGAATGGCGCGGCGAAGACCTTCGATGTTCTGGTAAATGACCTGGATTGGACAGGTCCACTCACTGTCGGCAGGAGTGACCAGCTCGGAAATGCGTGCGGAAATGCTGTCGTTGTTGACCGCGGCGTACAATTCCTTGACGAAATTGCATTCATGGTGCCGATCGGTTTGGATTGCATTGCCACAGCGTTGGTAGACGTTGTTGATCAGGTCGGCCCGACCTTGGTCGCGCAACAGACTCATGATGGCTTCAAAAGCGATGAAGCGGCCCAGTTCGGACATGTCGATACCGTAGCAGTCGGGATAGCGGATCTGCGGCGCCGAGGACAGGATGATGATGCGTTTGGGTTCCAGGCGCAGCAGGATGCGCAGCAGGCTCTGACGCAGGGTGGTGCCGCGGACGATGGAATCGTCGATCATCACCAGGTTGTCCTCGCCCGGGCGCACGGTACCGCGCGAAATGTCATAGGCGTGGCTGACCAGGTCGTTGCGGCCGGAATCGCCAGAAATGAAGGTGCGCAGCTTGGCGTCCTTGTGTGCAACCTTGTCGGTCCGGACCCGTTGGGAGAGCACCTCGTGGATCTTGTCTGGGGTCAGGGTGGCATTGGCATGCAATTGAGCGATCTGCTGCTCCTGCCAGGTGCACAGATGTTCCTTCAGGCCGTCGATCAAACCGTAGAAACTGACCTCGGCGGTATTCGGCACATAGGCCAAGACCGTATTGGCCAAGTCGCCATCAACCGCCTTCAGCACCGCAGGGACCAGTTCGCGACCCAGGCGCTTGCGTTCCTGGTAGATGTCCTGGTCGTTGCCACGGCTGAAGTAGATACGCTCAAAGGAGCAGCTGGCCTTGGGCAGGGGGTCCAGTACCGGTTCGCAGCAGTGGTTGCCCTCATGATCGATGATCAGCGCCTGGCCGGGTGGGATCTCATGGACTTCTTCGGGGGGGACATTGTAGCAGGTCACCAGGGCGGCGCGCTCGGAAGCCATACTGACGACGTCGTCATCGGCGTACCAGTACGCCGGACGGATGCCGGCAGGATCGCGCAGCGCAAACATGAGACCGTGCCCCAGCATGCCAGTCATGCAGTAGCCGCCGTCCCAGGTTTTAGCGGCGTTGCGCAGAACGCGCGCCATGTCCAGCTCACGGATGACATGGGCGGTGAGATCGCTGCCGGACAGGCTGCTGCCGCGTAATTTGCGGACAATGGCGTTGTTGGCCTCATCCAGGAAGTAAGCGATCTTTTCCATCACCACCATGGTATCGGTGTCGGCCACCGGGTGCTGACCCAGCTGGACCAGACGATCGAAGATCTCACGAGTGTTGGTCAGGTTGAAGTTGCCGGCCACCATCAGTCGCCGGGTCATCCAGTTGGAGGTGCGGACCATGGGGTGACAGAAGCTGATGCCGGAGCCACCGCGGGTGCCATAGCGCAGGTGCCCCATCAGACACTCGCCGAACCACTGGCAGGCGCGTTTCAGCGCGGTGGTGTCGGGATTGTGCCCCAGCGACTGCTGGGTCCTGGTCAGATCGCTGTTGATCTGTTTCCAGAGCCGATCCAAGGAGCCGGTGCCACCCTCGCGCAGGCGATCCATGTACTGATCGCCGGGGGCCATGCCCAGCTGGCAGGTGCCGACGCCAACGCCATCCTGGCCGCGATTGCGCTGTTTTTCCATGAGCAGGTACAGCTTGGACAGGCCCCAGGCCGCGCTGCCATAGGCCTGCTGATAGTGCGCAAGCGGCTTACGTAGCCGCACGATGGCCACACCGCATTCGTGCTTGATCGCTTCGCCCATGTCTGCCCCTCGACCGTGCCCCGTTTGACGTGGACGCGCCAGTATGGAACACACCTTGCTTAGGCAAGTCATGCCCTGTGATGATCCTTTCAGGGGGAAAGCTCGTGCTCAGCGCCGGGGGCTCAAGCGGGTCGCTCCCAGAGCCACGGCTTGAGCCACCGGCTGTTAGCCAAGACTCCATGCCATGCCATTTTCCCGTTTTGCCCAGCGCCTGGGCCCCGCTTCCGGAATCGTATCCCTGATGGACGACCTCGGTAACGCTCTTACTGCCGGTGGTCCGGAGCTACGCATGCTCGGTGGTGGCAATCCCGCGCATATTCCCGAGGTGCAGGCAGTCTGTCGGCGGCACTTGCAGGCACTGGCTGAGGATCCGGACCGATTTGCTCGTCTGGTGGGCGACTACGATCCGCCGGCCGGTCATCCGGGTTTTCGGGCGGCGATTGCCGATCTGTTTCGCCAGGAATACGGTTGGCCCATCACACCTGAGCATGTCGCCCTGACCAACGGCAGTCAGGCCGGGTTCTTCCTGCTGTTCAATATTCTGGCGGGTACGCAATTGAATGGTGGTCACAAGCGCATTTGTTTTCCACTGGCACCGGAGTACATCGGTTATGCCGACCTGGGCCTCAGCCAGGATATGTTGGTGGCACACAAGCCGGTGATCGATTATCTGGAGGATCAGCAGTTCAAGTATCGAGTCGATTTCGCGCATCTGAATCTGGACGAGACAGTCGCCGCGGTTTGTGTCAGCCGACCGACCAACCCCACCGGTAATGTGCTCAGCGACACGGAATTGCGCGAACTGCTGCGGTTGACCAAACACGCGAGCGTGCCGCTGATCATCGATGGTGCCTACGGCACGCCGTTTCCGAATATCTTGTTTACCCCTGCCGAGCCCATGTGGGACGAGCACGTCATCGCCTGCTTCAGCTTGTCCAAGCTGGGGCTTCCGGCGTGTCGGACTGGTATCATTATTGCCAACCCGGCTGTCATTGCAGCGGTGGCGGCGGCCAACACCATCAGCTGTCTGGCCACTGGCAGTGTTGGTGCCGGTATCGGCGAGGAGCTGGTGCGTAGCCGCGAGATCCTACGTTTGAGCCGCGAGGTGGTGCAACCCTTCTATCAGCAGCGGGTGGAACGGGCCCTGGACGGTATGTGCGATGGCCTGCAGGGGCTGCCATGTCGGATCCATAAGCCCGAGGGAGCGCTGTTTTTGTGGCTGTGGTGTCCGGGTCTCCCCATCAGCAGCCACGAATTGTACCAGCGTCTGAAAAAACGGCAGGTGTTGGTGGTACCGGGCGAACATTTTTTTGCGGGCCTGCCGGACCAGCAGTGGTCGCATCGTCGTGAGTGTCTGCGGATTTCCTATGCCATGGACGAGCGGCAGGTGGCCGCCGGATTGCAGATCGTGGCCGAGGAAGTGCGACGGGCGTATGAGAGCGCTTGAAGCCACCAAACGGATGCTGCCCTGGAGGATGCTGTCCTGGATGTTTCCACCGCGGTCACAGAGACATGGGGCACAGAATGATTTGTCGGGTATAACCGCAACGTGATGTACCCGGCTTCCCTGGGTACCAGGTACCGAAAACCGGTTACCCCAACGGGGTTGCGTCGGAGCAGGCCCGTTCAGCAGTCGATTGGTTACATCATGCCACGGTCACACCCGCTTTGTCTGGCTGAGGGATCCCGTTCGTCCTGATCAAGGCTTTGGCAAAATGGCAAGAGCGCGTGTTAGTAAGTTCACGCCGTGCTGGTTGGCTTGTTTTTTCAGCTTCCGTTTATGGGCAGTGAGAGCTTTTTTCAGCTGCGGGAGGCTTTGCTGTAGGGTGTCGAGCTCCGCCTGAAAGCAGTTCGGATCGCGTTCGATCCGGTTGCCCGTTTGAGCAAGTCGGGTTGGGAGGCGTTCCAGCGGATGCAGCACCTGCGGCTGGCTGGCCTGGTTGCTGAGCGCCATCACCCGTTGCAGGCGGCGCAGCAGGCCGGGTAGGCCCGGTAGCAGAGGGTGGGGTGCCTGATGTTGGATGCGGATGCGCAGCGGTTCGTGCAGCGTTACGCGGTCGAGGCGTAGAAGAGTGCAGGCCAGATCGCCATCGTAGCTCCAATGGCCATAATGCCGACGGTGCGACCAGGGCAGGGCGGTGCCGTTTATGCTGACCTGCCGTGGTGGCGCTGCCATGTGCACGCGAATTTCCAGCTGTCGTCGTTTGGGAATGCCACGATACGACCCTTGAATGGTGCCGATTTCGATCAGCCGCGCATCATTCTCTTCCTGGTGGACCAGCGGGATGACCGCCGACTGACCGTGTTCGTGCTCGATACTGATGCCATCGTCTTCGAACAGAGCGTACTGATCGTCGCCGCCGGCCCAGGCCTCCACCAGCAATCGGCGATAGCCGCCGAATTCATCGTGTTGGCTCTCGAATTGACCGGGCAGGATACCGCCGGGCCGGATGAAGACCGGTATTTCCTCTAGGCGATAACATCGGTTCTGCTTGCCGCCGGTGAGCCGTTCGCCGGTAGCGATGTCGATCCATTCCCCCGTGGGCAGCCAGAAGCGATGTTTGGCCTGCTCGTCCTCTCCGATTGGCCCCACCACGGGCGCGCAGATCAGTTGCTGCCCAAAACAGTAGGCTTGCCGTTGTCGATACGCCTCGTCCTCCCTTGGGTGGTCGTGATACAGTGGTCGGATCGCCGATAGGCCGTTCTGACAACCATGCTTCCATTCACTGTACAAGTAGGGAATGCGTTCGTAGCGCTGCTGCACCGAGGCCAGCAGCAGGCTGTCGAATGGTGCCGGGTATTGCCATAGGCGCCGTTCGGCAGTCTCGTTCTTGCAGGTATGGGTACGGAGAATCGGCGAATAGGCGCCGAATTGCATCCACCGGACGAACAATTCCGGCTCAATGGTGCCCGGCATGTGGCCGCCAATGTCGTGGCTCCAGCAACCGTACAGCACATTGGCAGCCGTGGCGGTGAATCCGGGCTGGTACGACAGGCTGCGCCAAGTGCTCCAGGTATCGCCGGAAAAGCCGATCGGATGTCGGTGCGAGCCCAGGCCGCCATAGCGACTGAAGCTCATGGGGCGCTTGCCGCCACGCTGTTTCAGGCGTTGTTGCTGGTCCTGCCAATGCAGGTGATTCAACCACGGTAGGGGGTCCAGGTCGGCAAGACGGGTTTGCGTGCCCTGCTGCCAATCCATCCACCAGAAATCGACGCCGATGTCCTCGTGCGGGTGGTGCAATTGCCGGAAATATTCCTGCATGTAGCCAGGGTCGGTGCAGTCGAATTCAATGGGGTGTTCTGTCGGCAGGCCGAGCGAAGTAGCCATGGTGGGATGGGCCTCCTCATGGGAGGCGACTCCATCGGCCGGATGCAGATTCAACGTGACCCGGAAGTGCTGGTCATGCAGGTTGCTTAGGCAGTCGGCCGGATCGGGGAAATAATCCCGATTCCAGGTATAACCCGTCCAACCAAGCAGGTGCCAGTCCATATCGATAACCATCACATCGGCGGGTATATCCAGGCGGCGGTGTTCGGCGGCCAGGGTTTCGATTTCTCGGTCGGTGTAGGCCCAGTATTTTGAATACCAGTAGCCCAGGGCGTAACGCGGCGGCAGCGGCATGGGTCCAAATAGTTTGGCGGCGGCCGCCAGGCAGGCGTGATGGTCCCGGCCGAAAGTGAACAAGTAGAGATCTTGTTGCAGACCAGGGTGTCGCGGTGCGGCCCAGGGCTGAGTCTTGTCGGAGCGTTCATCCAGGGCCAGAGTATGGCTGTCGTCGTGCACTGCCCAACCGCTGGGAGAAATGAGTCCGGTGCCCACATTGACGGGACGATCGATGACATGCGTCTGCTGTTCCGTATCCCAGTGCAGATGATAACCGCCATCGCAGCCATCCAGGGTCCGATAGGTGCCGCCACAATTATGTCGGTCCTTCTGGCCATAATGCCAGTGCGCCATGTCGCCATTTTGCTGCCAAGTGGCCTGCAGGCTGCCTTTGGTAAACGGCCCGCCATGATAACGCAATTGCACCTTGCCGGTGTCGAGCAGTAGCGAGCGGCCGTCGCGTGATACCTGCAACGGGCAGGGGCTCGGTATACGGCTCGCCACGCTGAGGGTCGGCCGATCCTCGAACTGCTCATGTTCGTGCCATTCGCAGCGGATCAGGCGATCCGTCAGCACCGTGAAGCGTGCTTGTCCCATGGTGATGGGTGGGTGACCTGTGCTCATGACTGACTCCTGCGCTGTGAGTATGTGCCCGCCCGAACCACGGTCGATGGCAGGTCTGAGGGCCCTGCTCCCTGGGCTTGCCTGGGCTTGAGGAAAAGCGGTTGACAGTATTTTCGAAGGCATATCTTGCCGCTCCCACGCAAAGAGGAACACTCATCGCGGCGCAGGTAGCATCCTGCGGGTGTAGCTCAGTTGGCTAGAGCGACAGCTTGCCATGCTGTAGGTCGTGAGTTCGAGTCTCATCACCCGCTCCATCTAACCCCTTGCAAGCAAATGGCTTGCAGGGGGTTATCTTTTTCGTATGATGGTGCGCCTCAGGCTACGGGTGTTTCCCGGTTGCCTGAGGCGCATCACCCGCGGGTGTAGCTCAGTTGGCTAGAGCGACAGCTTGCCATGCTGTAGGTCGTGAGTTCGAGTCTCATCACCCGCTCCACAGAAACCCCTGTAAGCGCTTAGCTTACAGGGGTTTCATCTTTAAACCAGAAACGAGAACAGGCCTCAGATGGCCTGCGGTCTAACCCGAACTTGCGGGCCAATAAAAATAAGGGCAGGTGCCTGGTCAGATAGACCGCTTCGCTGCGTACACCTGCTCTTATTTCGAATTACGACACCTGTCCGCCACCACATCATGTAAACAAGGATCAATAGAGGACAGGTAGAAGCGCCGGGACGAATCCGGCAGGGAGTAAGCGGTGAAAGTCCGCCACACGGAAAAGAGTAGCGATCACCCGTGGCCCCGAGTCATGGCTGCTTCCCGGCAACGGGTTGTGGCAAGCGTTGACAGGGGGTTGTGTAGGCTCGGTATTGAGCTCCGAAATCACCGTCGTGGGTGCCGACCTTGTTGTCTGATGGGGAAGGCCGCATGG
>CAYONM010000166.1:0-8435 GCA_964405325.1 uncultured candidatus Brocadiaceae bacterium
CTGCCCGGAACCCACGGGTTCAATCGTATCGGTCGGCGCCCGGTTTTTGCTCTTAGGGTGCGGAAAGGAATAAAGGTAGCAGATCGCGCAGAGATTTTGTCGATCCTTCAAGGCGCGAAGAGCGAGCATATCGAGTATATGTAAGCGATAAGCAACGCAGAAGGGCGGCAAAAGATCAAGTGAGACGCTACCTTTATTTATTGACGGGCCCTTACATCGAGGGGGCAAGCCCATCGGACCCCGAAGCTGAGCCCGCAAAAACACCTTTTTCTTCTCGAAGTTTTTGCGAGCTCAGCTTCTACGATGGTCGCCAGATCAATAAACGACAACTCTGCTGACAAAAACCGGCTCCAAACTGGAGCCGGTGTGGCGTTTTGGCCCGTCACGGCCATCAGCGATGGCTCTCGATCCAGGCCTGCAGGGCCGCGGCCTGCTGCACGCCCACCTTGCGGTCCACCTCCTGGCCGTCCTTCAACAACACCATGCAGGGAATGCCGGTGACGTTGAAGCGCTGCGCCAAACCCGGACTGTCGTCGACGTTGACCTTGCCAACCAGGACGTCATTGCCGGTACTGGCGGCGAGTTGATCGATCACTGGGCCAAGCATGCGGCAGGGGCCGCACCAGGGCGCCCAGAAATCGATCAGGGCCAGGCCCTTGGTGGTAGCGGAATCGAAGCTGGATTCGTCCAGGTGGATGGTCTGGGTGAGATCGGCAGTGGTCATGTCTGCTCCTTTCTGAGAAGCGGGGGATTCACCGGCGGAAGCCGGTTGGGTGAGCAGGGAAAGCGCCAACAACAAGCCGACGAAGCCGCCGTAGATGCCACCACGCCAGGGCGTGGCAGTCAGCGGACAGGCACCGGTCTCGCAGGATCGGGTACTCCCGAGCAACGCGCCGAAGGCAGCACCGATGGCAACGGCAATGGCGGCAATGATGATCATCTTGAGCATGGAGACCTCCTGGGTGCACGTTTCTCTAAGCAGTTGGCATGCCAATCGAACCTATTCCCCTAAGCTACTTATCTATCACTACTTATTCCAAAGTCGTCACAATGGCAATTGCAGTTTGCAATGGCAGGTGCCGTGAATGCAATGGCATCATGCAATGCTCCGACCTGCTCGACGCGCTTCCCCTCGGTCTCATCGTGCTGGACGCCGAGGGCCGCATCACCGGCTTCAATCGCACAATCAGCAGCATCAGTGGCATTCCCGCCGCCGAAGCGCTGGGGCAGCCGCTGCCGACCGTGTTTCCGCCAGAATCCTGTCGCTGCGCCACAACCCTGGCCCAGATGATCGACAGTGGCGATCAGATCGACGAGCTCCCTGGCGTCTTCCAGCATCGTAGTGGCGCGCGCGTGGCAGTGCACCTGAGCGCACAGCGGCTGCCGGATCAGGGCCTGGTGATCAGCCTGCGCGAGGTCGCCGCCGCCCAGGCCCGGGCCGAGGAGGTCAGCGGCGAACTGGCTGGCATCGTGTCCAAGAGTCCGGCCGTACAGCGCATCCTGGATGTGCTGCCGAATATCGCCGACAGCATCAGCACCGTGTTGGTGCTGGGCGAAAGCGGCACCGGCAAGGAATTGTTCGCTCGCGCCATCCACACCCTGTCGCCGCGCCGCAATAAACCCTTTGTCGCCGTCAACTGCGGTGCTCTACCGGAAAACCTGTTGGAGAGCGAACTTTTCGGACATCGCGCCGGCGCCTTTACCGATGCCAAGCAGGACCGCCCCGGCCGCTTTGCCCGCGCAGAGAGCGGCACGCTGTTCCTGGATGAAATAGGCGACTTGCCGCTATCAGTGCAGGTGAAATTGCTGCGGGTGCTGCAGGAACGGGAATACGAACCCCTCGGCGGCACCGAGACCGTATCGACCGACGTGCGCGTGCTCTGCGCCACCAACCGCGACCTGGCCACCGAGGTACAATCGGGTCGTTTCCGGGCCGATCTGTATTACCGCATCAACATTGTCGAACTACGCCTGCCCAGTCTGCGCGAGCGGATCCAGGATATTCCGTTGTTGGTGCAGCGCTTCCTGGTGCAGTTCAACAAACGCAGCGGCCGACACGTCGGCAGCATCAGCCAGGACGCGCTGCGCCGGCTGATGAATTACAATTTCCCAGGCAATATCCGCGAGCTGGAAAACATCATCGAACACGCCTATGTGCTCTGTCCACACGAAGAAATCCAGGAGGCATGCCTGCCCGATGCGGTACTGGGCCGCGCCAACGCCTGTGCCACCATCACCGATGCCGGCCCACCATCACCGCCATCGCTGCCAGCAGCAGCCTTCGCCGACGATGAGCCCAGTCGGATCAGAGCCGCTTTGGCGCATCACCAGGGCCACCGCAAACGCACCGCCGCGGCCCTGGGCATCGATCCCAGCACCCTGTGGCGGAAGATGAAGCGCTACGGCTTGGGCTGAGATGGCTCGTTGCGGGCCGACCACAGCAGGCCACTCATCTTTTTGATCGCGGCAGTCTTGGCCGGCATGCCGTAGTCGGCCAGGGCCAACACCGCCTCGGATGTTTCCGCGCGCAGCACGCAAGCCAGCATACCAGGGGTGGCCTGCAGGATGGCAATGGCCAGGCCATGGCGGTCGGTCTCCTGGTCTTCGGCCAGGGCATTCATTTCGGCCATGACCGTGTCCCAGGCTGAGCGCTCGATATCAGCCGGCGGCGCGTCCAGGCCCGCCAGGGGGCAATCGGAAATAGCGCCGATGCCCGCGGCAAAGCATTCGTCCAGCATGCCGGATTCGCGCGGTTGATCGTCGAATAGGCTGTAGGCAACGCTCTGCAGAACCGGCAGCGCAGCGGCAGCCGGTACGGGTAGGCGAATGGCCGTCAGAGACAAGGGGCAGGCATCGAGCTGCGAAACGTCAGTCGCCGCCAATACCAGCTGCGGCAGCGTTGCCCGTTTCGTCAACAAGGCTGCCAAGACAGCATAATCGGCACCGGCGGCAACATCCAACCAGGTAATGCCCGCTGCCATCGCAGCATCGAGCAAGGCCTCGGGATCGGCTGCCGCCAGCACGCCACCGGCATCGAGACCGATAACCGATAGCCATATATCATCGGAAATACTACGTTTGATCATGGTTGAACCTCAATTGTCTGTTCAAACCGCGTCAGCAGCGCGAAACCAGAGCCTGGCAGGTGGTCGAGCCGGATTGGCACCGGGCAGTGTCGCGAGGGGGCGAAGCCCCCTGTGATGAAACCATCAGTCATCGCCGGCTCTCCAGCTCTTCCCAGCGCCCCATCAATTGTTCCTGTTCTTTTTCCAGGGTCAGCAGACGCGCTTCCACCGTCTGTACCGCTTGCGGATCGTTGTAGACCGCTGGCTCTTCCATGCGGTGCTGCACCTGTTCCAGCTCCTGATCGATGACATCGATGCGCGCTTCCAGACGGCGCAGCTCACCTTCCTCTTTGCGATTCAAACCGGCAACAGCCGTCGGCAACGGCTTGACCTTCTCGGCTTGCGGTTTGATGCGCTTGGCCTGCTCTTCGCGGTCGGCAAAGCGTTCGTCCAAGCGATCGCGGCGCAGCTGTTCCCACTGCTCGTAGCTGGCAACGGCGCGAGCAGCGCCATCCTCCAGGGCAATGCAGCGGTCGGCGAGACGCTCCAGCAGATAGCGGTCGTGAGTAATCAACACAATGCCGCCGGGAAATTCCTCCAGGGCTTCTTCCAGCACCTCCAAGGTCGGAATATCCAGATCGTTGGTCGGTTCATCCAAAAGCAATACGTCGGCCGAAGTGCTCATCAACATGGCCAACAACAAACGCGCCTGCTCGCCGCCAGACAGGCTGGCGACGGTCTGGTCGAACTGCTCCTGGCCAAACAAAAACCGCCGGGCCCAAGCCGCCACGTGCATCCGACCACCCGCTGGTGTCGCCACGAAGTCACCGTTCGGACACAGGCTGTACCGCAGGGTGCGACTGCGGTCCAACTGCTCGCGTTGCTGGGAAAAACGCGCCACGCGCAAAGCATGGGCGTGCTTGACTCGGCCGGCATCAGGCTCGATATCGCCGGCCAGAACCCGCAACAAGGTCGTCTTGCCGCTGCCATTGCCACCAATCAGGCCCAGGCAGCTGCCGGGAGCAACGGTAACATCCAGGTTGTCAAACAACGGGCACGAGGGGTAGGCTTTGGCAACGCCCTCGACGCTGATCAATTCGTTGGCCCGACGGCCGGTAGCAGCAAAGGCCAGACCGGCCCGCTGCTGTTTATTGCGGCCGCGCACCTCCTGTAATTGTGTCTGCAATTCCTGTGCCGCTTCCACGCGATAATTCGCTTTGGTGGTCCGAGCCTTGGGCCGACGGCGGAGCCATTCCGCCTCGCGCTGCCAGCGATTGGCCAGACGCTCCTCCAACTGCTGCTGCGCCGCCAGGGTCTGCGCCCGCGCCTCGAGAAAATCCGCATAACCGCCGGCGGCACTGAACAGGCCACCGGGATGCCGCTTGTCCACCTCCACCACCCGAGTGGCGACCTGATCGAGAAAGGCACGATCGTGGCTAACCAGTACTACCGCGCAGCCAATGCGGTCCAGCAGGCGCTCCAGCCACAACACGCCATCCAGGTCCAAGTGGTTGGTGGGTTCGTCCAGCAGCAACAGATCCGGCTCGATGATCAAGGCCGCACACAAGGCCAGGCGTTTACGCCAGCCACCAGACAACTCGATCACCGGCTGGTCGACCGCCTCAAACCCGGCCGTCAGCAGCTGGCGCCGCCAACGCAATTCCCGTTCGGTGGCATCGAAGGCGGTTTCTGCCAACACCGCTTCCAGAATGCTGCGCGGGGTGGCGTCGGGTGGAATGTCGTCGTGCTGCTGAACCAAGCGCAGCACCAGCCCGCTGGCTGCCTGCCGACTGCCGCTATCCGGCTCCACCGCCCCCGCAATCATCCCGAGCAGGGTCGACTTGCCACTGCCGTTGGGACCGATGATCGCCAATCGCTCACCCGAGCCGATAGTCAGGCTCAGATTGTCGAACAGAGGGGCAGCGTAGGTCTTGGCGACCGCTTGCAGGGTAATCACGTTGGCCATGGCGAGGCATGCTGCTGCGCTGCAGTGGAGGGCAAGTCGGCGATGTGCACGACGCATGAGCCACCAGCACCCAGAACCGGTATCATGGCAGCATGAAACCACTCCTGCTGATCGGCCTCTGCTTTCTCACTACCTGTGGCGGCGCGGCCGATCAGCTGGCGACCCCGCAAAGCGAGATCCCCATGGACCAATTGCCCACAAACGAGGACGGCTGGCGCGAGCTGCTGAGCCCAGAGCAATTCCGCATCTTACGCCAGAAGGGCACCGAACGCGCCTTCACCGGCCGCTACTGGGATTATCATGGCGAAGGCGCCTATCGCTGCGCCGGCTGCGGTACCCCCTTGTTTACCAGTCAACACAAATTCGACAGCGACACCGGCTGGCCAAGTTTCTCCGATGAGATCCAGAAGGGGGCAGTGACCGAGCACACCGACACCAGTCATGGCATGGTCCGCACCGAAGCGGTCTGTGGTCGCTGCGGTGGACACCTGGGACATGTGTTCAAAGACGGCCCAGTACCGACCGGGCTACGATACTGCATCAATTCGGCCAGCTTGAGTTTTGACGACTCGCCATGACCCAGCCATGCCCCCCTGCTGCTGCGCAGGGCGACAGCGGCCCTGATAGCTCTGACAGAGAAACTCAGCGAGACCGGAGTCGTTACCGGTCAACAAACATTCCGACCGCGAAAAAGCCGAGCGGTTTACCGCTCGGCTTTTTCGTATGCCAGGTAGCAAACGATCAGCAGTCGACTACCAATGAGCTCTCCGCACTGACGACAATCGGTTTGTCAAAACGGATATGCGCGACGCGATCGCCCTTCTCGACAGTCGCCGGCACGGCCTTGCCGTCCAGGCTGACCGTGACCGAGCGGCCTTCGCTGGCCAGATCCAGCTCCAATCCGCGCAGGGTGACCTGACCAGCACCGAGCTTGATGCTGATGCGCTCGCTGTCCTGCTCGCAGACCCGTTGGTAATGCCCCCAGACCTCACCGATGGAAAAGAACAGACGCAAGCGCGGCTCGCACAAGGCCGGGCGGAAAGACCAGACGCCGCTCTTGGCAGCGAAACCAGCGGCGGCGATCACGATGCCCCAGGCGCTCATGGGCCGATAATAGTGGCCACCCCATTCCTGGTGGTCCCAGTACCGACCGGCCTTGCGATGCCGGTGATCCACCGCTTCGACCACGGCAAAACCCTCGTCCACCAGACCTTCGTGCACCAGCAGGGCAGCGAAGCCCAGCTCGACGCCGGTCCAGTAGGTGTTGGCCTGGTCAAACCAGCAATCCGCATCAACCGGATGCAGCCAGTCGTCCTGCGGCCAACGACAATTGTACAGGCCTTGGCCACGCACGAAATTCCGCGCCAGAATGGCGCGCAGGGCGCTGTCGATCTTGGCCCGGTCAACGATATCACCCAGATCCATCTGACGGCTGGCCCACTGCCCGATCAGCTGATCAGACAAGCAGCCCTCGTCGCGACCATGCTCACCAGTCTCGTCATTGGACAGGGAGAAATAGGTCCCGTTCCAGAGCTTGGCCTCCATGCCGGCCTGGGCTTTTTCGCGGGCAGCGCGCCAGCGAGCCTCGGCTTCGGCATCCTTCAGAATGCGCGCGGCGTGCTCGGCATGCTGCAAGGCCGAAATCACCTGGCCCACAATCAACGAGGCCGGCCCCCACATGGGGAAGTTGTCGTAGGTCGACATGGTGCCTTCCATCTCGGGCAGGCCATCACCGTCCTGGTCGCGTTTTTCCAGGGTGTAGGCCAGGGCCTTCTGTACCGAGGGCCAGACCTCCCGCAGGTAGTCGGTATCATTGGTCAGGAAGCAGTGCCGCAGCAACATCAGCACGTATTGCGGCGCCAGATCCAAGCGGCTCTTGACCGATTCGGCCTTATCGCCGGTACCAAAATTGCGACCGATGCCGTGGCAGACATCGCCGCTATCAAACTGCAGGCGACGATGCACCTCCCACTGGCTGCGATCCAACTCGGGGAACAGGAAGGCGATCGCGATCGCGCCATACATGCCGACATCAATGGTAGCCAGCGGGCCCCAGCTCTTTTCCGGGGTCCAGCCTTCCTGGATGCCGAAATCACCGCTTTCGGTGTACCAACTGGAGGCAACGAAGGTGTTCAGCTGACTGTTGATCTGATCCAGCACATACACCGGCAGATCGCTGTCGTAAAAACCGCGCTGAAAAGCCAGACTGCGATCGATCAGCTGCTCTCGCTCACCGATCAGATACTGGGCCACCGCCAGGGCATCACTGAAGCGTTTCTTGTAGGCATGGCCTTCGTAACGCAGCGCCGCTTGCTTGCCCTGTTTCTTGTCCTTCTGGGTCTGGTCGGCGTAACAGTTGGGGAAATGCCAGCTGAGCACGAAGTCGTGCCGCAGATCCTCGTTCTCGGGATCCAGGCGAGCGCTGCGGCCAACGGTGCTGATGCACTCATGGGTGGCAACCCGGGCACCCAGCTCTTCGTTGTCGGCATTCTGCCCGTCGATTTCATCCTTGTTGGACAGTTCGGTCTGATGCAGCAGCGGCTCCAGGAAGGTATGCCGATGCGACCAACCGGCCTGGTAACTGCTCTCGCCGTGCAGACTGCTGAGCGCCATGCTGCCCCAGCTGGCGTGTTGCTCGTCCATACCCTCGGTGGCGTGCAGCACGCTGACCGCGTCACCCTCCCTGCTGACGCGACCGGCATAGCGATGCGTGGGCACATCGTAGCCGACCAGATGCCGCAGGTTGGCCATCAGCAGCACTTCCACCGGCTTCGGCCCGGTCAGACGGATGTGGAAACGGAAATAGACACCAGGGATCGACGAAGCGGCAACATCTCCGGGCACGAAGGGGCTGAGCGCCTCCAGTTCGATGTCGAAAGGCATCTCCTCGTCGTAGAAACGCAGCCGGGTGGTGGGAAAGCAGGCCTCGCTTTCGATGCGATCGACACCGCTCATCCAGGGAAAGGTGTAGAACTGCAGCAGACAACCGGCTGAATGGACGCCTTCGTCGATCTGCAGCAGCTTCATCTGCGGATGCTTGCCGACCTCCTGCCAGCGGACCATGAAGAAGAGGCTGGAATCCTCTTCGAACTGGTAGGGCGCGCCACCGAAGAGCGGTTCGTTGTTGAAGATGGTCCAGTTACGGAAGATGCCGTCTTTGCGCAGCTCCAGGCTGCCGGTGCCGATACCGCCGTGGGCAATGCCGGATCGGGGCTTGGAGGATCGTTCGATGGATTCACGAATGGGCATACGAGCGCTCCTGATGCAAGGGCGCCCAGTCCAACGCACACGCGTGCAGGGTCAATGCCTTGCCTGTGGGCTCGGTCAGAGCCAGTCAAAAGTGACGGGGCCCTCAGAGGTCGAATTCGGCACGAATCCGATAAGAGCCAGGCGAGCGCGTCCAA
>CAYONM010000167.1:0-5852 GCA_964405325.1 uncultured candidatus Brocadiaceae bacterium
GGATCGACAAAATCTCTGCGCGATCTGCTACCTTTATTTCTTTCCGCACCCTAACGCAATGGCAAGCAGAATCGAACCGGGTGGTTTCAGATGCTCAGCTTGGTCTGGTACTTTTGGTTGTATTGCTCAACCAGACGCTTCAGCAGGCTTTCGTCTTTCTTGTCCAACTCGAAGATCACGGTCTCACGGTTGGGCCCCTTGCCGATGTAGGTCTTGCAGTAGGGCAGGTGATGGGCATTGAGAAAATCAGCGTAGCTTTCCTTGCTGCCTACTACGTAGATGCGGCCATCGTGCGTGATCTCACGGTAGAAGGGGTGCCGAGCCTGATATTGAGCCATCAGGCGCTCGACCAGGGCCTCGTTCTTCTTGTCGATTTCCAGGACCACGGTCTCGCTGTTTGGACCAGCACCGATCAGGGTCCTGGTATAAGGCATGTGACCGGTGTCGAGGAAGCTCTTGAACGAGTTCTCGCTGCCGACCACGTACAGGCGGCCGTCGTGGGGTATTTCGCGATAGAAGGGATGTTTGGCGCGGTAGGTGGCCAATAAAGCATCATTGTAGGCATTGTCCTTCTTGTTGATGGCGATCACCACGGTCTGACCGTTGGGGCCAGCACCAATCAGGGTTTTGGTGTACGGTACGTGATGGGTTTGCTTGAAGCTGGCGTGATCTTCTGTGGTGCCAAAAACGTACAGGCGGCCGTCGTGTTCGACTTCCTGATAGTTAATGGCCTTGCTGCTGGCCATGGCACTGCTGCTGGCCTTGGCGCTGCTGTTAGACGAGCTGGTGCGCGACGAGTGGTCACCACAGCCGGCCACCAGGCCGATCGTCACAAGCATGCAGAGGAGGATGGAGAGACGCATCTGGCTGACTCCTGCTATAAAGGGGAACGGGTTTGGGCCACGATTCTTCTCGCCAGTGTAAAGTCTCATTAAAGCTTCGGTTAATCTCTGATGTAAGCCTGACGGCAGCTATCGAGGGGCAAGCCCCTCGGACCCCGAAGCCGAGGCTGCGAGCACAACTTTTATTACGAAGTTCTCGCAGCCTCAGCTTATAAACCGGGCGTTGCCCGGAACCCACGGGTTCAATCGTATCGGTCGGGGCCTGGTTTTAGGCTCTTACATCGAGGGGCTGCGCCCCTAGGACCCCCGAAGCTGAGCCCGCAAAAACAATGTTTTCTTCTCGAAGTTTTTGCGAGCTCAGCTTCTAAGGATGAGGCAGACGGGCATGGAGAACTCCTTGTTCTGGATAGACCTTGTCGATTCGACTCGGGCGTTTTTCCGCTTGTGTAGACGGATTCTTGCCGCTGCCTTCCGGTGCTGTGCCGGCATGACTTCGGGTTGAGCGCTGACGTCTCTTAACGAGGGCCGGTGGACGCGTACGCCTATGCAGGCGGGTGATTATCTTGTTCAAACATTTGAATAAAATACGTAGGCCATTCGCTCATTTTGGCGGCCAGAACAATGCTGCCGGCAGATTTGAACAAGGGACTGACTCGACAACGGACACTCGTGCTCTGTCAATGCATTGATGACTGGGCACTATTTCGCACGTGTCACCAATGTGGCCCAAAATGACAGCAGGGTTGTCCGTTCTGCTGACCACCACTCCTGGAGCTTTTGCCAGTCGGCCGAGTCCCGACGAGCCCAGCGATGCGTGTGGCTCCAGTCGTGCATGGCGTCATTTCGATAGGCATAATTGAGCCGCAGCAGTTCGAAAATCCATGTGACGATTTATCTTGCCGCTTTGGCATCGTGTGCCATTTCCTGGTCGACAATTTCCGCGACCAACTGGCGAAGATCTGAGGACCGGCTCCTGACAAGTTGCGATAGGATGCCAGGAACCTGTTCTCGCAGACAGACCGCGAGCTGCGGTTTGGCCGGTACGCCGATATCGATCAGGAGTCCAGTGGCTTGTGAAACGCCTTTTTTGTGCGCGTATTGGGCGCATCGGCGCCCGATCCTGATTGGGGTCGGCAAAGGCGCCGGGAGGTGGAATGCGACGGCCGCTCGGATGCATGTCGCACAAGCCGGGATAGGCGTCCAGCCAATGGTCACCGTGGCGACCGTCTTGGATGTGCTGATAAAAGGCCGGCTTGGCGTCAAATTCGTTACAGCGGGGGGCTGGAAATAGCCGCAGTTTGTCACGCTTGGCTCAGGAATACCAGGGTTCGGTTTTTTGTTACGCCTGCTGCTCTTGGATTTGCTGCAGCTACTGCAGAAGGGGCACGGAAAAAGCCCCTCCTCACGGCAGCTGCAATCGCTCTTGGCCTGGCTGCGTGCCCATGCCCACGAACCCATCGGTCGCCTTGACGCCGCGCGCTTTCTGGCCTGCCATCCCGGTCATATCAACCGCATTCTGCGTCAGCACGATCAGCGCCGATTTCTGTGCTGCCTGCGAGGCAGGGCCTCGCGCTCCGGGTGGGCCGGCACCGAGCATCCGATGGCGCCTGAGGACATACCAGTCGTTACCTCGGAATAACCAAAACCTCTGTGGGCTCTACTGGCCTCTACTGGCTTCTGTGCAGCCCATCGTTGTGCTCCCGATTTGTGGGTAATGGCCATTCCGTTAGAGGGGTTCACGCTCCATGCCCAGGCTCGCTTCGCTCGATTTTCCCGGACCTTTCGCTTCGCCCCCGCCGAGCCCTCCCGGCGGTAGTCCGGCTCGGACCGTCGCATCGCAGAGCACCGCCTCTGATGGGCGAATGCATCAAAGGGCCATAAAAAGGTGCAGGTGGTGTGTCGCCGTAAGCCGGGTTCTGTCGTGGACGATCATTTATCTCGACACCTTCGTTGCCAAAGGCGTTCATGCACCCATTTGTGCTCAAGCGGGCGGGACGCCCATTGCACGGTCTGGGTTTGCTCCGAGTGGGGTTTACCGTGCCCCTTCCCTCGCGGGTTGGGCGGTGCGCTCTTACCGCACCCTTTCACCCTTACCGATGTGGCCATGGCCGCGCCGGCGGTTTGCTTTCTGTGGCACTTTCCCTGCCCCGCCACCTGCGACGGGACGGCCGGATTTACCGGTCACTCTTCCCTGTGGAGCCCGGACTTTCCTCGATCCCCGAGGGGAGCGCGATCGTCTGGCGACAGCGAAATGCTAACGGCGTTTCCAGGTGTGGGAAGCGGTTGCCTGGCGCGGGTGACGCGGGACGCTCCGGCATGAGCAAACGACTTCTTGGCATCGATTATGGTCGTGCCCGCATCGGCCTCGCCGTGTCTGATGCCCTCGGCATCAGTACCAAGCCCCTCGGGTTCATTTCGCGCGTGAGCGATGCCCAGGCGGCGGCGTTGGTGGCGCATCTAGCCGAACAGGAGCAGGTGGGTGGTCTGGTGATCGGCCTGCCGTTGCATGCGCAATCGGGCGAGGCTGGCGAGAATGTACAATGGGTGCGTGCCTTTGTGGTGGAGCTGGGCAAGTATTGCACCCTGCCGGTGCACGAGGTGGACGAGCGCTACTCCTCTACCGAAGCCGAAGAGGCGCTCAAGCAGGCTGGAGTATGGCCGGCATTGCCGGGGCAGCTGGATGCCAAGGCGGCAGCCATCATCCTGCGGCGTTATCTGGATGGGGAATAGGCGGTTGCCGATTGGTCTGTGGTCGTCGGTACTGCTGTCGGATACGGAGACTGACTCGATTCCCGGTCGCAGTCGTCCGTGTTCCAGGCCGCGGGTCCGTGCAGGTCATTTGCAGAGATGCCGTCTCGTGCAGAGAGCAGCGTGCCTCGAATTGCCGTGAGACACCCCACTCGGACTCATCTCGACTGGAGCGGCTTGCCGCAGGCACCAAAAAAACCAGGCCCGAAGGCCTGGTTTTTTTTGGTATTCATGCCAACGAGGTTGTCAGCTGCCGAGTAGAGCCAGCAGGATGCCAGCGGCAACAGCAGAGCCGATCACGCCAGCAACGTTGGGGCCCATGGCATGCATCAGCAGGAAGTTCTGCTTGTTGTAGCTGGCGCCGACGTTCTGGGAGACGCGGGCGGCCATGGGCACGGCAGAAACGCCGGCCGAGCCGATCAGCGGGTTGATCTTGCCGCCGGTTGCTTTGTTCATGCCTTTGGCCATGAGCACACCGGTAGCGGTGCCAACCATGAAGGCCATGCAGCCGAGCACCACGATCAGCAGGGTGCGCAAGTCTAGGAAGGCTTCGGCGGCCAGCTTGGTGCCCACCGACAGACCCAGGGCGATGGTGACCAGATTGATCAGCTCGTTCTGGGCGGCCTTGCTCAGGCGTTCGGCCACGCCGCATTCGCGCAGCAGGTTGCCGAACATCAGCATGCCGATCAGCGGAACCGCCTCCGGTAGGGTCAGCAGGCAGATGACGATCACTGAAATCGGGAACAGGATGCGGGCGGTCTTGGAGACCGGCTTGCGCTGTTCCATCATGATCTTGCGCTCGTCGTCGTTGGTCAGGGCTTTCATGATTGGCGGCTGGATGATGGGCACCAGGGCCATGTAGCTGTAAGCGGCCACGGCGATGGCGCCCAGCAGATCTGGTGCCAGGCGAGCGGCGACGAAGATGGAAGTGGGACCGTCGGCACCACCGATGATGGCGATGGCGCCGCATTCCTGGAGCGTGAATATGCCGGTAGCTTCACCGATGATCGCGGCGGCGAAGAAGGTGCCGAAGATGCCGAACTGGGCGGCGCCGCCCAGCAGCGCGCTCCAGGGGTTGGACAACAGCGGACCGAAGTCGGTCAACGAACCGACGCCGAGGAAGATCAGCAGCGGGAAGATGCCGGTCTCGATGCCGTAGCTGAAGAAGTAGTAGAGGATGCCACCGTCAGTACCGCTAGGGCCGGGCGGATTGATCATGCCAGCACCAGCGGCGTTGACCATGATACAGCCGGTGGCGATGGGGATCAGGAGTAGCGGCTCGAAGCCCTTGGCGATGCCCAGGTAGAGCAGCAGCATCGCGATACTGATCATCACGTAATTGCCGAAGGTCAGCTGGGCCAGGCCACTGGAGGACAGGATCTTCCACAGGCCTTTACCGAGGGTCAGCCCCTCTTCTTTGCGCAGCATCGGTTTGATGGGGTCGTGATAGCCCATCTCGGCGTAGGCATTGGTGAGGTAGCGCACCATGGTGTCCTTATGCACCATGGCTGGCAGATAGAGCACGTGAACGTTGGTCGAATACGACGTACCGTGCTTGTCCTGGGCTTGATGGGTAAACATGGGGAAGCCATGCGCCAGGTCGCTGTGGTCCAGGCCTTCATCGGCGAGGGCTTCGCGATATTCCAATAAGATGGTCGTCCAGGCCTGGAGCTCGGGGGCCAGTTGGCCAACCTTTTCAGGTAGCAGGTCCAGGCTGGGGATGGTCTGGTTGGTGTGGGGGGCCTGGGCATTGTAGCCGTGTACCAGGCGATCGGCGACCTGGTAGTCGCCGGGCAGCAGAACAGTTTGATAGCTGCCGTCGGTGCGCAGGGGCTCGGGAACCACCGGCAGGTGCACCTTCGTGGCAGCCTGGAGCCCGACGACACAGCCGAGCAGGATGATGAGCAGCGAACGCATGATGGCTCTCTTTCGGGGTGCTGTGGGGAGCGGAAGGCCCGACCCGTCGTACAGACGGGTCGGGAGCCGTGGACGTTCCGGCTTCACGCGATGGTGAAGAGGACGTCACCCACTGCGACGCTGTCGCCTTCAGAAACATTGACCGAACCGATGGTGCCGGCCTTGGGTGCCGAGACTTCGGTTTCCATCTTCATGGCTTCCAAGATCAGCACGGTTTCTTCGGCAGCAACGCTGCTGCCAGCCTTCTTGACGATCTTGACCACGTTGCCGGCCAGGTTGGCTTTCAGTGCTTCGCCACCACCAGCTGTAGGGGCAGATGCGGCAGCCGGAACTGGTGCGGCAGCC
>CAYONM010000167.1:5952-8428 GCA_964405325.1 uncultured candidatus Brocadiaceae bacterium
GGTGCGGCAGCCACGGGCGCGGTGCTCTGGACTTCGCCGCCTTCAGAGACGGTGACGGCATAGTTCTGGCCGTTGACCAAGACGGTGTAGTTCTTGGGGCCGGTGGCGGGTGCGGCAGCAGCCGGAGCCGGTGCGGCTGCCGGTTTGGCAGCAGCGGCGGTTGGATCCGTGCCCAGATTTTTCGGGCCTTCAGAGCGGGTCTTGAAGAACTTCGGTGCGATCTGCGGGAACAGGGCGGCGGTCAGTACGTCTTCGTCAGAGCTGTTGTAGCCTTCCAGCTTGGCGGCGGTTTCTTTCAGCTTGTTCCACTCGTTGTCCAGCTTGTCGGCTGGGCGGCAGGTGATCGGTTCCTTGCCGGTTTGCTCCTGAGCGATTTTCACCACGTCGGGATTGTAGTCACCGGTGGTCTTGCCGTAGTAGCCCAGCATCAGGTCGGCGAATTCGCCGGTCAGACGCTTGTAGCGGCCGAACAGGACGTTGAACACGGCCTGGGTGCCGACGATCTGTGACGAGGGGGTGACCAGTGGCGGATAGCCGGCGTCCTTCTTGACCAGCGGTACTTCCTTCAGGACCTCGTCCATCTTGTCACCCTGGCCCTGCTCCTTCATCTGGCCTTCCATGTTGGAGAGCATGCCGCCGGGGATCTGGCTGTGGAAGATATCGGTCTTCACGCCGGTAAACTTGGTGTAGAACTCGGCGTAGCGTGCCTTGGCCTTGGCAAAGTGCTTGTTGGCCTGCTCGACCTTGCTCAGGTCCAGCTTGTGGGTGAAGCCAGTGCCTTCCAGCATTTCGGCGAAGGACTCGGTGGGGTTATGGCCGGTGCCCAGGCTCATGGCGCTGAGTGAAGTGTCGACGTTGTCGAGACCAGCTTCAATGCCCTTCATCAGGCTGACCATGGTGACACCGGTGGTGGCGTGCACATGCAGGTGGACGCGCATGTCCTTGCCGCAGGTGTCCTTGATCGCCTTGACCAGATCGTAGGTCTGTTGGGGCTTGATCAGCGCGGCCATGTCCTTGATGCAGATGGAGTCGGCGCCCATGTCTTGCAGCTGCTTGGACAGTTCGGCGTACTTTTCGTTGGTGTGCAGCGGGCTGATGGTGTAGCTGATGCAGCCCTGGGCGTGCTTGCCGGTCTTTTTCACGGCGTCCATGGCCCGCTTCAGGTTGCGGGGGTCGTTCAGCGCATCGAACACGCGGAACACGTCCATGCCGTTCTCGGCAGCTTTGTCGACGAAGCGGTCAACCACATCATCGGCGTAGTGGCGATAACCCAGCAGGTTCTGGCCGCGCAGCAGCATCTGGGTTGGGGTGTTCTTCAGATACTTCTTGAAGGTGCGCAGGCGCTCCCAGGGATCTTCGTTCAGGAAGCGGATGCAGCTATCGAAAGTAGCGCCGCCCCAGCATTCCAGGGACCAGTAGCCGGCGGCATCCAGATCCTCCAGGGCGGGGATCATGTCTTCCATGGCCATGCGGGTGGCCATGAGGCTTTGGTGCGCATCGCGCAGAATGAGGTCGGTGATTTCGATGACCTTGTCGGACATGGGGAAGGCTCCTTGGCAGAACGCGGGGAGAGGCCTGGGATGGGATGTCCCGGAAGATGGAAAGGTTGGGGGGAGTTAGCGGGCCGTATCGGTCCGATAGCGGTGGATGGCGGCTTGGATCACAGCGACCAGTTGCGCCTGGCCAGCCACGGTTGGCGCGGCGCTGACTGGCGCCTTGGGTGGTTCGACATGAGGGGCCAGGTTGGTGATCAGATGCATGATCCCGACCAGCACGGTCAGGAAGATCAACACACCACCCATACCGATGATCATGATGAGCAGGGCTTCCACTGATGACTCCTTGCGGATTCGCTGGACCAGCCAGCGACAGGGGGGAGAGGGAGGGCCGGGCAGCCCGAAGATGTGGTACCGAGGACGGGACTCGAACCCGTACGACCTTGCGGTCAGCGGATTTTAAGTCCGCCGCGTCTGCCAATTCCGCCACCCCGGCAGGGAGTTTGACGAGAGGGCAGGACGCTACGGAACCAATATCCCTGGGCAAGGCTGGCGCCACACCGTCAACACCGCCGAACGTGCGGGAGTGTTCAGGGCAAATCCGCACCCTCAAGGAGTATCATGGGGCCCATGCCTGGAACGCATGCGACAGGCGGGTTTTCGGACTGACCAGCTATCGGTTGGCGTATGGCGTTCGCGTGGGCAGCCGCTCATTTGGGTCGAGTTCGAGCTGTGATGGGCCTAGCCCGGGCTCGTTCCAAAAGCCATTGGTGCCAGAGGCACCTCTGACGGTTCCCTCAGAAGTCGAAAGAGGGCCGGATTCGAGACGAAACAAGCGAGCGCGTCCAAGCGCGAGACCGTCCGACCGACCGAGCGGTGGTTTTTCGGCGAAAATGGCGCGTAGCGCCGCCGGAAATAAGGGCATGTGTCCGGTCGGGGCGAGTGCCCTTCTGGTCTGGATGATTAGAAAGGTATATCGT
>CAYONM010000168.1:0-8393 GCA_964405325.1 uncultured candidatus Brocadiaceae bacterium
AGGGCGGCAAAAGATCAAGCGAAATGTAATGTTTATTTTTTGACGGGCCCTTAGCATACCAGGCATGACCAGCTCCCGCGACACCGTCACGCCGCCAGCGCTCAGCGGTCGGATCTTCGATATCCAGCGCTTCAGTATCCACGATGGCCCGGGCATCCGGACCACGGTGTTCGTGAAGGGCTGTCCGCTGAATTGTGCCTGGTGCCATAATCCCGAAAGCATGTCGCGCCAGATCAGCATCGCCTTCAATCCGGACAAATGTCTGGGCTGCGGTGCCTGCGTCAGCGCCTGTCCGCAGCAGGCGCACCAGCTGCTGGACGGCCGGCACGACTACGACCGCTCCCTCTGCCAGCACTGCGGCGCCTGCACCACCGAGTGCTATGCCCAGGCTCTGGAACAGGTCGGCCGCGATGCCAGCGTCGAGGAGATCATCCAAGAGGTACTGCGCGACCAGGCCTTCTACGACTCCTCTGGCGGTGGCCTGACCATTTCCGGTGGCGAACCGACCTACCAGATCGAGTTCACCACCGCTCTGTTGCAGGCCGCCAAGCAGGCCGGCCTGCACTGCGCCGTGGAAAGCTCGCTGCTGTGCAGCACCGACAAGCTGGATGCCATGCGGTTGATGGTCGACCTGTTTTTGTGTGATTGGAAAGAGACCGATCCCAAGCTGCACAAGCAGTTCACTGGTGTCGACAATCACTTAATCGCCGACAATCTCCGCTATCTGGATCGGGCCGGCCACCCGATTCGCCTACGCTGCCCGATCGTACCCGGCATGAACAACCGCGACGAGCATTTTCAGGGTATCGCCCGCTTGTCGCAGGAACTGCAACACCTGGATGGTGTCGAACTGCTGGCCTACCACCGGCTGGGTGAGGGCAAGATAGAACGCTTCGGCCTGGATCCCAGCCGCCGGCCGCAAATCGACAGCGCCAGCGACGAACAGAAGCAGCAATGGCAACAGCGTTGTCAGGAGCTGGGCGTGCAGAAATTGCTGACGGACTCCTGATCACATCAGGCATTACTGGCAGCGCTTCACCCCGGCCTGTTCCCAGGTCACCATGTCGTGCCAGATGGCCAAACCGTCTTCGATCAAGTGCATCACCGTGGCACAGCCGGTGCCTTCGCCGAGGCGCATGTCCAAATCCAATACCGGCCGTGCACCCAGGCTGTCGACCAACAGCTGATGCCCCGGTTCGGCATGCGGTGACGGAAAACCGCAAGGGCACCAGTCCGGAAAGCTGGTCGGCGGCGCCGAATTTCCAGCAGGTCTGCGGCTGGCTGACGGACCTGCCGCAACGCCTGGAAGCCGATGCCCGCGCCGGCCAATCCAACTCTACGAGACCAGCGCCAAGGTCACCCTGCACAGTTTCGAGGACACCCTCTCCTTCTGCTTCTTCCACGAAGGCATCCACTTCGGCAGCCTGCTAGCCCTGCGCCGGGCACTCGGCTGACGGGTTGAGTTGCCGCTTCGCGCTTCGCGACAGGCAAACGGGACGCCTGCAGCAGCCCGGGGATCAGGCCCGATTCCGCAGATGGCTCGGTGGTAGACCGAAATAACTGCTGAAGCGCTTGGAAAAATGGAAGGCATCACAGAAGCCCAGCTGCTCGGCGATAGCCCCCACCGAGTGGTCGCCGCTCTGTAACAATTCCCGCGCTCGCTCCAAACGCAGCTGTTCCACATAGCGCATGGGGGTCACGCCCAGCGCTTCGGAAAACAAGTGCGCAAAGCGGCTGCTGGACAGACCGCAAGCCTTGGCCACAGAATCGACGCTGAGCCGGTCGGTGAAATGCCGCTGCATGTACAGCATCGCCCGGCGCAGGCGCTCGTCGCTGACCTGCGGCAGGCTGCGCGGATTTATCAGATCCAGCAGGATCAGCATGCGCTCCAAGACGTTGAAACACAGCTCGAAGCGGCGCTGGAAGCCCGAGCGAAAGTAGCGGTGGATCTCGTCGGCACCCATTTGCATTTCCTGCCAGAGGGTGTCCTCCTCGAGGTCGATCACCGTCGGCTCCAACTCATCGCGCGACCAGTGCAGCCATCGCTCCAGATGCGGCTGCGGCCGGAACAACACCCAATTGTAGACCCATTCGCTGGCACTCGGCGCCACGTCCACATCCAGGATGCTCTGCGGCGGCACCAGGTACACGGCGCGTTCACTCACCTCCCGATCACCGGCCCTGCGGCGCCGCATCAGGCCGCTGCCTCGACGCACCACGTGTAGCACCCAGTGCCGCATCTGGCGGCGCTGGATGCCACCGGGGTGGACCAGGGGGAAATCGCACTGATCGGTGATCAGCTCGGTTTGCGGATTCGATGTAATCAAGCCCATGGCATTATCCTGCTGTTGCTGCAGATAACGCCTAGTCCTTCCTGCCGTGACACCTGTGCGGTGCTGCTGACACTTAATCATAGGGGGCTTCGCCCCCTCGCGACTCCGTCGCACACCCCCTCGGCCTTGGTCAGACCGGGCTCGCTGCGCGAGCATTTTTGGCGGCGCTGCGCGCATTTTACGCCAAAAATCGGTCCTCGGGCGGCCGCACTCGTGCTTGGACGCACGCGCGACACCCAACCACACCACCGATCTACGGTCATGGCTCCGATCATCACAACCCCCAGCCGGCTATGGCCCTCGGCCTTGCTCGGACCGGGCTCGCTTGTTTGGCGCCCCCCCCACAAGCCCCGTCGGTCACGACAGCGCAACCTGCCGTCTGGCCAGCAGCTCATCCAGAACCAAGCCGTCTTCCGGCACGAATTGCCGCCAATAGGCGACACTCTCGGCCAAGCGCTGACGGATCGCCTGCGGCGTGTCAGCGGTGCTGCTGAAAATCTCGAGGGTCAGGTAGATATCCTCTACCGCTGGTGGCAGGTCGGCCGGCTGCGGCCGGCGATAACCAGCGGCGACGGCCGACAGCAGGCGCTCACCGGTGATGATGCCCTGAGCGTTGAATTCGGCCGTGAAGGGCCAATGCGCCGACTTGGCCCCATCGGTCTGCTGTAGATGTACAATCGGTGACCACGGCGCCAACCGCCGCATCCAGGCATAGGTGTCACCGTCTTCATTCTGGGCGAAGAGCGGTGCATCCCGCTCCACCAGCTCCAGGATCTCGGCCACGGCCTGCTCGCTGCACTGCCCCTGATACCGATCGCAGCACTGCTGCGCGGCACTGTCGCCACCCAACCAGACGCTGCGGTCGCCGGCTAGGGCAGCACGCACCTGCGGCGCTTCCGGCCGCAGGAAACGCCGCTGCCCACTAGCGTGGCCGGTGTCGATGGTGGTATGGAAGGGCGCGCCGGACTGGGCGAAGACCTGCCGCAGCAACTGCTCGCAGCCATCGATGGTCCACGGTACCTGATGCGGGGTGTACATCTGCTCCACACCCATGGTCACGCGCCGCCCCATCACCGAGGTCAGCCGGCTGAGGCTGGCCACCAGGCCCTGGTAGCTGTCGTCGTACTGCCGAGGATCGTACAAGATCTCCTGACTGAAGGCATGGCAGAAGAAGCCCAAGCCGGCATTCAGGGCCTCGGCCTGCCGCGCCATGGGCAGCAGCCAGTCGTGCAGGAAGCGATCGCGAACCCGCTGGTCGTGTTGCGCCAAGCCCAGGGTGGCGTAGGTACCGTGACCGGAGTACAGGTTGACCACCTTGATGCCGTGCTCCTGCTCGGCTTGGCGGACCTGGTCCACCCAATCCTGCATGTAGCCGGCGCCCAGATACAGGGGATCCAGCTCGTTGTCGGCGCTGGCCTCCACGCAGCGCAGGCCCAGGGCGGCGATCTCCTTGGCCCAGGCCTGCGGCCGGCACCAACGCTTGGACGCAAAACAATTATCGATAGCCAAATGAATACGCGGGCTGGGCATGTTGCTCATCATTTGCCCCCCTGCAGCCGGCGCATCAGGCGCGAGGCCTGGACGGCGTCCTTGCTGGCGAGCACCGCGTCGATATCGGCCGCATCGACGCGCTCGAGCATGGTCTCAAAAAAGTCCATCCATTCCGTGCTCTCAGCCACGGCGTCACGACCATCCTCACGATAGGGGAATTGGTCGATGGTCATCCAACCCTGATAGCCAGTCTTGCGCAGCCAGTGGAAGAACTCCAGATATTCGACAGTGCGCACGCTGCCAACAATCATGTCGTCATCCCAGTAGCGGTAATTGTCGTTGATATGGATATGCATCAGCTTGTCGCCGAACTGCTTGCAGATTGCCACGCTCTCGGCGCCGTTCTCGTAACCCAGCAGAGCGTGGCCGTAGTCCAGGATCAGACCGCAATTATCAGCACCTACCCCCTGGATCATCAACAAGGTCGTGCCAACCGTGTTGACATAACTGTGGGTGCGCGGCTCCTTCATCTTGTATTCCAGGCCAACCCGCATTTCCGGGCGGTACTGGCACAGTTCGCGCACGCCCGCCATCAACCATTCGCGCTCCTGCTGATAATCCGCCTGGAAGCAGTAATCGTAACCGTCCTGACCCAGCCACAGCGTCAGCAGATCGCTGCCCACCTCGGCACAGCGATCCATCACCTCCTTGCCGTGCGTCACCGCCGCAGCCCGCACCGCCGGATCGGTGGAGGAGAAGCTTCCCTGCCGCCATATGGCTTCGGTGAAGGTGTCGGCGGCAATGGAGACCACACCCAGGTCGTGCTCGCGCAGAGCAGCCGTGACCTCGTCCCAATCTCGCAGCAGCCCCGGACTGGCGACCAGATCCACCGCTTGCAACAGCGGGATGGAGGCCGCCCGCTCGACCAGCTGGCGATGGCTGAATGGCTCCGCGTATTTGCTGCAATACCGGTCGAAGCAGGACCCGACATTACCAAGGAAAACCGAATATCGTCGTTCGCTCATGCAATCACTCCTGGCTGGTCATTCTGATCGACGAGAGTTGGCCAGCCATGGCAGCAAGCCACCGTGATATGTTTCTGACTGCTAGAGCAGGCACGGGCTCATTCGTGATCACCTCCAATCGCACCGATTATCATGTACCAAACTCCTGGTAGGCAGCCACTGATCACGTGCACTACCGTGAAACGCTCCCCCTGTCAGGGTCCAGGAAAGCGGTTCCGCGTTGCGCAAACCCTGTTAGCACAGTGGCCCTTTTTGCTGCAGGAGGTCTTATAGTGGCGCGCGCACTGGTCCTATCCGTCCTTTTCTGTTCTGGAATCCTGGCCCTGGAGGTTGGCTTGCAGGCCCCCGAGGAGCACCTGGGGCTGCACTGGAGCCGTCCGGTCTACGAGCCAGAGGGCGAGTGGTGGTACCAACAGGATCAGCTCTGCCTGCTGACCAGTCCGGACAACGACAACACCGTCACCGCCTGGTGCGGCTTCACCCAGCAGGCCCTGCTGCTGCATGTGGAGGTCCAGGACGCCAAGCACGTATTCCCGGACAAGGACCTGGAGATCGGCCGGAACGACGCCGACCGGATCCTCTTCGGCATCGATCCCCGCGCTCACGGCGGCAAACAACTGGGCATCGGCGACCTGGGCGGCACCGTCTGGCTGGATGGCGATGGCCAAGCACAGCAGCGCACCGGCCCCAGCGGTGTGTTGGGCGGCGGTGGCGGTGTCGAGGCAAGCGGCAGCCGGGACGAGAGCGCCGGACTGAGCATTTACGACGTCCACATCCCCTGGCCCGATCTGGGCACCGCTGCGCCCTTCTTCCCGACCATTGGTCTGGCACTGTACGTCATCGACGCCGATGGCGAACAAGACGAGAACGAGCGCTGGATCACCACAGCGCTACGCTTCGACAACACCGCTCAGGAACGCTGGGACGACCGGGTGCTCGATCGCCGCTGGTGGCCAGAATATTTCCCACGCGTCAACCTGGAACTGGGCTACCCGGACAAAACGGCGGTCGACGTGGTCAACGGTGTGGTTTCCGATGCCTGGCCCGAACTGGTCCTGGGCCTGCTGCTACCTTCCAGCGATCACGAAGCGCACATCCGCTTGGGCGATGAAGAGATGCGCGGCCTGATTCCACGCGCCGGCCTGGTGCACGTTGCCCTGGCCGCTGCCGAACCACTGACCGAACCAACGCCGTTGCAGGTCGATCTGCTGCGCGGTGGCGAGGTGGTCGCCAGCTGCCAGGCGACCGTGTTCAATGATCAGCGTCTGAACTGGTATCCGTGGCAGGCCAGTGGCCAGTCCGGTGAGGCCGTCTGGAGCCTGGCAGACTGGTTCACTGAAGCCGCCGGGAGCCACGGCCAAGTACGCATGGTGGGCAAGGATCTACAAGCTGCCGACGGCACGGTGCTGCGCTTCTGGGGCTGCAATATCGATAGCGACACCATCTACGAAAACGACAAGCAGGCCACCAATTGGGCCAATGAGTGGGACCGGAAACTGCTGTTCTTCCGCGATTACGGCATCAACTGCCTTCGCCTGGACGTGGAAACCGGCAAGCGCCTGGCGGGCCGCGATAGCATCGCGCAATTACAAGAATCGCCGCTGGCTCGCCTGGACCACATCTGCGCCCAGGCCAAACAGATCGGCATCAGCTACGGCTTCGCTGCTGATGACGAGCTTTTGCCTGGTCCGAAAGATGCCCGACGCTTGCAAGCCTATGAAGAGGTAGCCGGTGGCGGTCGGCGTGCCGGCATCAGCGGCTTTCTCGGCTTTGCCGAAGACGTTCAGGACCTGTATATTGATCACCTGAAAACCGTCCTGGCACACACCAACCCGCACACCGGCCAGCGCTACGTCGATGAACCGGCCCTGGTCTTCCTGGAACTGCGCGGCGGCGACACCCTGTTTGGTCGCGGCGCTCAAGACAAAATCGCTAGCTCGCCCACCTACCGAAAAATATTCTGTGCCCAATTCAGTGCCTGGTTGAAACAGCGTTACGGCAGTAACCGACAGCTGCGCGAGGCCTGGGGCGAGGCCGCCTTCGGCGCCGAGGCCTGGGAATTCTGCGACCAGCGCGAATCCCTGACCGCACGCAATGTGTTCCCCATTTGCGACCCTTGGTTCTACCGCGGTGGCAACATGGCCGACGAGGAGGAACGCGTCGGGGCCCGTCGCCGCCTGCTGGACACCGCCCGTTTCCTGTACGACACCCAACAGGCCTGCTTCCAGCGTATCGAGCGCGGCCTGCGCGATGCCGGCTTCCAGGGCGCGCTGCTGGCTTCCCAGGGCGGCGGCTCCGGTGTCTGCGGCGCCTACGATGCCGCCATCGACGAGCAAATCGGCTTCCAGGCCCGCGGCTGGTCACACGGCCGCGGCAGGGCCAGCAATCCCCTGCGCGATATTGCCGGCGGCCCAGTACGCCGCGGCCAGCTGGCCGAGCGCCCCTTTATCCTGGATAGCTGGTCGACCCAGAATCCCTACCTGTGGGGGGCGGAATGCGTGCCGCTGATCACCGCCTATGGTACCGGTCTGCAGGGCTGGGATGCAGTGTTCTGCGACGACGCCGGCTCGGCCCGTTTCGCCGAGGATCTGCGCGATCGTTCCAGCATTATCTCACCCATGCATTTCGGCCAGTTCCCGATTTTCGCTCGCATGCTCCTACGCGGCGATATCCAGGAAGGCGATCTGCTCGCCACCCGCTACCAGGACATCAGCCAATTGATCGACGACGCCGGCGGCATGTCCGGTGTGCCCGGCGATACCTGGGCCGTCGGCCGCGTTGGCGAACATTTCGGCGAAGGCGAACAGGCCACCGCCGAGGTGGACCTGACACCCTATCAGCAGCACGATGGCATCGTCTCGATGACCGGACAATTATTCTGGCGCGGCCACCAGCAGGGCCGCTACGGCGCCTGGTGGAAGGAGCAGGGCCTGATCACCATCGCCAGCCCCGGCACGGCTGCGGTTGTCGGCTACGCCGGCGGTGAAAGCCACCAGCTTGGCCCGGTGCAGATCACCTCACGCAGTTTCTTTGCCAGCATCGGTCTGACCGCCAAACATCGTGAAGGCCGTCTGGACAATGATCCACAATTATTATTGAGCGTTATCGGCCGGGCCGAAAACAACGCCATTGAATGGCCACCCTCCCACAATGACAGCCCGGAATTCAAGGGCCGCAGCCCCATCATGCTGGAACCGATCAAATGCGAAATCCGCATCGAACGCGCCGACCAGCCAACGGTGCACGTGCTCGACCACGACGGCAAACGCAGCGGCCGCACGGTGCCCGTATCCGGCGGCCTGATCCAGATCGATACCGGCCGCGACCAGTCGCCGTATTACGAAATCGAGTATCGCTGAAATCCAGTCGCCACTGAGCAGAAAACGGCCCACTGAAGTGGGCCGTTTTTTTGACATCTCCAAAAGTAACTGCTCAGGGGCTTCGCCCCTACGGTCGATTCGCAAGCGAATCGACCGGCCCCCCTGGCTTTGTCGGGGTTCATCTGACTCCGCCGCTGACGGCAATCGACTACACCCTGTTATTC
>CAYONM010000169.1:0-8370 GCA_964405325.1 uncultured candidatus Brocadiaceae bacterium
GCGATAAGCAACGCAGAAGGGCGGCAAAAGATCAAGTGAAATGTAATGTTTATTTTTTGACGGGCCCTACGTTGCCGCAGTGACCATGTACGCAACTCTGACCGGTGACAGTCCGATCGGCCTCAGCGCAAAGCCGTACGAGCAATTCGATGGCAATGCGGATGCCGAATTGATCGCTGCCTTGCAAGAGACGGTCTGGACGGTCGTTCGAGCGCAGGTGTCATGGTAGGTCGCATCAGGCCGATTCGAACAGGGCAAGGAAAGCCGCTTCATCCAGGATGGTGACGCCCAGCTGTTGCGCCTTGGTCAATTTGCTGCCGGCTTCCTCGCCGGCGACCACGTAGTCGGTTTTTTTGGAGACCGAGCCGCTGGCCTTGCCGCCAGCGGCTTTGATCATGTCGGCGGCCTGGCTGCGTTTCAGGGTTGGTAGGGTGCCGGTGAGGACGAAGGTCTTACCGGTTATGGCAGAAATTTTTTTGCTGGCCTGCTGCTTGCTGCTCAGGTCGACGTCCAGGTTTTGCAGACGATGCAACAGTTCGCTGATGGCTGGGCTGGCCAGCTCATGGAAAATACTGTCGGCGGTCTTGCGGGCCATGCCCTCGATCGGCCCTGATATGCCGCCGGGAGTGACTTCCTCGATCGCCTGCTGGTCGCCGTCGGCATAGGCTTGTGCAAACGCCAGGAGCCGATCGGCGGTCTGGAAATAGGCGCTCAGGGCTTCGGCCATGCTGCTGCCAACGTGACGAATCGCCAGGCCGTCCAGCACCTTGGCCAGACCGCGCCCCTTGGCCGCCTCAAGGGCGCGGATCAGGTTGCTGGCGGAGCGCTTGCCCATGCGTTCAAGGTTTTCCAGTTGCGTTTGTTCCAGTT
Source organism: uncultured candidatus Brocadiaceae bacterium (assembly GCA_964405325.1). Classification (GTDB taxonomy): domain Bacteria; phylum Planctomycetota; class UBA11346; order UBA11346; family UBA11346; genus CAYONM01. The sequence goes on from CAYONM010000169.1 coordinate 871, forward strand.
CGAAGAAATCCGCCGGAGTTGCGACGAGTTGCTGCGTCAGCAGCTGGTCGATCACCGCCGGGCCAAGGCCATCGATGTCCATGGCGCTGCGGCTGGCGAAATGGATCAGGCGTTCGCGGCGCTGGGCTGGGCAGGACGGGTTGGGGCAGTAGATGAAGATTTCTTCCGCCAGGGTCGGGGTGCCGCAGTCGGGACAGCGGTCCGGGGGGGGGAAGGGCAGGTGTTCCTCGTGCCGTGCGTCGTGATCGACGCCGATGACCTGCGGGATGATCTCACCAGCCTTCTCGACAAAGACACGATCGCCGATGCGGATGTCCTTGGCCGCCAGTTCCTTGAAATTATGCAGGGAGGCGCGGCTGACCGTGGTGCCGGCGACGGGTACTGGCTTGAGTTCGGCGACCGGTGTCAGCTTGCCCGACTTGCCAACCTGGATGCTGATATTTTTCAGTTGGGTGGCGACCCGTTCCGGCGGGAACTTATAGGCGATGCCCCAACGCGGGTGGTGGCTGGTGGCGCCCAGGCGATCGTGCAGATCAACGCGGTCGACCTTGATCACCATGCCATCGATGTCGAAGTCCAATTGGCCGCGGCGATCGTGATAATTCTCACAATAGGTGAAGGCGTCCTCGTCATCGTTGCAGAGTCGAGCTTCCCCATCGTAGACCGGAGCGCCACTGGCTTTCAGCCATTGCAGCTGTTCAGCCTGGGTCGATGGAACGGTTAAATGCTCGGCCCATGCTATCTGGTACAGGAAGCTGCACACGCCGGCCCGGTCCAGATCGTCCAGCTCTTTGCGTTTCATCAAACCAGCGCAGCCATTGCGGGGATTGGCCAGCAGGTGTTTGCCCTGGCTCTCGAGAAAACAGTTCCAGCTCTCGAAGGCGGCCTGGGGTAGATATAATTCGCCGCGGATCTCCACCTCGCCCTGATCGATGCCCAGCAGTTGTTTCGGCACCGCGCCGGCAGCACGGACCTGAGCGGTGATATCATCGCCCTCGCGGCCATTGCCACGGGTGACGGCGCGGGTCAGCTGTCCATCGCGGTAGAGCAGGCTGACCGAGATGCCGTCGATCTTGGGCTCCACGAACAGCTGTAGCGGCACGTTCTCGGGTAGTTCCGCCAATTCTCGGGTGCTGCGGTACCAGTCGGCCAGCTGCTTACGTAGCGGCATGGGTGTACCGGCGCTGTCGCGGCGGTTGGGAGTCAACTTCTCCAGGCTGAGCATGGGGATGCGATGGGTGACGGTTTGGAAGTTGTCCTGACGATCATCGCCGAAGCTCGCCGTATAGCGCTGGCTGGCATCGACGTTCAATGCCTCGGCCAGGGCATCGTATTCCTGGCGCAGCAGGTCATAGGCGGCGTCGGTGATTTCCGGGGTCGCTTTTCGATAATAGAGCTCATCATTGTGCTTGAGTTGCGCTTCCAGATCAGCGAGACGCTCACGAGACATGGGTCCATCCTCCTTGCGATCGGCAGGCTATGGGCCGCGTCGGAGCGCCAATCGGGAACCGTTGGTGTCAGGGTTGCCACCGACGTGCTGTCGACTGTCGGCCGTCGCTGTTGCCAGAAGACCCGAGATCAGGATTCCTGCCTCTTGTCGGCAGGAACACGAGCGTGCGCTGTGTGGTGAGCGAAGCCTATTGATTGGCGATCGGTACGTTTGCAGTGCGATCACCGCGGCCGAAAACCTGAGTCCAATAATTGCCGACGCGGGCGACGCCGACGTCGGTGGCGGACGATTTCATGATGTTCTTGTAATGCCCAGAACTGTTGATCCAGCCGTCCATGACCGCAGCCTCAGTGCGATAACCCAAAGCAATATTCTCGCCCATGGGGCCGCCGTCGTAATTGGTGGCCTTGATGCGATCGACGAAACTACTGCCGTCGGTGCCGGTATGATCGAAATGACCGTTGTCGGCCATGTCCTGACTGTGCCGTAAAGCCGCTTCTTCCAGGCTAAGGAGTCGGAATATCAGTTGAACAGGAAATGCATCACATCGCCGTCCTGGACCTCGTAGTCCTTGCCTTCGGCGCGTAGTTTGCCAGCATCACGGCAGCCTTTTTCGCCGTTAAGGGCGACGAAATCATCATAGCTGGCAACCTCGGCGCGAATGAAGCCTTTTTCGAAGTCGGTGTGGATCACCCCGGCCGCCTGCGGTGCTTTCCAGCCCTGTTCAATCTGCCAGGCACGGACTTCCTTTTCACCGGCGGTGAAATAGGTGGCCAGGCCCAGTAGGCCGTAGCCGGATTTCACCAGGGTGTGCAAGCCGGGTTCGCTGAGACCGTAGTCCGCCATGAACAGGCTTCGCTCTGCTTCGTCCAGCTGCGCCAACTCTTCTTCGATCTTACCGCAGATCAGCAGCGCGCGGGCGCCAACGGATTCGGCGTGTGTGAAAACCGCTTGGCTGTAAGCATTGCCGCCCTCACTGATGGCGGATTCGTCGACGTTGCAGACGAACAGCATGGGTTTGGCGGTGATCAACTGCAATTCGGCGATGACGGCCTGTTGCTCATCGTTCAGTTCCAGGGCGCGTACCGGCAGGGCCTGGTCTTTGAGGTGGGTGTAGACCTTCTCCAGTACCGGTACCGCTGCCTGAGCGGTCTTGTCGGTGCGTTTCTTGCGCACGGCGTCCAGGCGTTTGATCACGGTCTCTTCGTCTTTGAGGATCAATTCCAAGTCGATGACTTCGATGTCGCGGACCGGGTCGATGCTGCCGTCCACATGGACGATGTCGTCATCATCGAAGCAGCGGACCACATGCAGGATGGCATCCACCGCACGGACATTGGAGAGGAAGGCATTGCCTTTGCCCGCGCCTTGCGCTGCGCCCTTCACCAAGCCGGCGATATCGACGATCTCGATCTGGGTCGGGATCACTTTCTGGGTCTTGACGATATCTTTCAAGACCCAGAGCCGCGCGTCGGGGACCGCTACCATACCGGTATTGGGGTCGATGGTACAGAAGGGATAGTTGGCCGATTCGGCACCACCTGACTGGGTCAGAGCGTTGAAAATGGTGCTCTTGCCGACGTTCGGCAGGCCGACGATGCCACAATTGAATCCCATGATCACTCCAGCGCAGCTGCGGGTAGGGCCCTGGCGGGGCCGGCGGTCAGCCCGGTGGGACCGGGCTGACGAAAGGCTCGGAAGTGTGTGAGCGCATTTGGGAAATCAAAGGCTAGTGCTCTGTCCAAGCAACAAAGACGGGTATGGGCTTGTCTCGCACGCCGTCTGCTGCGCTGCGTCGTGAAGAATTACGAAAGCTATTTATGGGACACAGCACTAGTCGTGTGTTCGTGGCGTAGGATGCTGGGGCTCTGTCCCCAATAGCGTTTGAAAGCGCCAGACAGGGCGAAGCCGTTGGCATAGCCAACCTGCTGGGCCACGCTGTCGAGTGGGTAGTCGAAGCGCCGGACCAGCAGACGGGCGCGTTCCATGCGCAGGCGGATCAGGTATTGCCGGACCGAGCAGCCGTAACGCTGGCGGTGTTGTCGTTGTAATTGTGACGCTGAGAGATGGCAGAGGCGGCACAGGTCTGCGATCTGCCAGGGCCGGGCCAGGTCGGCTTCTACCTGCGGCCAGAGGCTGGCCAGATGATCGCAGGGGGTCGGTTCCCGGCTATCCAGCAGGAGGTCCAGCAGACGGAAGGCGAGAGCGCAGTGGGCCCGGCAGAGCTCGTCGGCCAGATGTGGATCGGGGTGTTGGCTGGCGGTGGTGCCAGCCCGACAGGCGGTGGTCAGTTGGTCCAGCAGCATCGGATCGGCTTGCTGCAGCTGGACTTGGACGCCCTGCCCCCAGGGCTGGCTGGTGGCGCCGTGAAACCAGACAATGGTCCAGCTTGGGTCCTGGATCTGATAGGCGTAGCGGCTGCCGGCGGGTGCCAACAAAACGCTACCGCGCTGTAGGGAGCGCCCATCGTGCAGTTGACCAGAGCCGTCCAGGGTGGCCAACACCAGGTGGAAGTCGGTCCGATTGCGGATGATGCGATAGCTTCCGGCCAGTTCACTGACCCCTGCCAGCAGCAAGCCGGGGCAGAGTGCTTCGGTGACGGCCTGCGGTAGAAAGTGTTCGCGACACTCTGTGCCGATCAGGCAATCCGCCTGCCAGGAGAGCGACTTAAACGCTGCGGACGCCGGAGCAGGACCAGCGCCCGACGACGCGTTGGGGCTCAGGGCGACGCCTCTTTAGAGCGTGTAGCCGGAACGGCTGCGGGTGAGTGCGCCGTTTTCGACCTGCTTCTCCACCCATGCGCGCACGTCATCCATGCGCTGCCGAGGAATGCCGTTGTTGAGCCAGTTGTTAAGTGTGTTGGTTTTGATTCCCATCGCCTTTGCGGTCTCCTCGATACCGTTTTGAAAGGCGCAGATCTGGAATCGTTGAGCCAGGGCTCGATCACCGTACATCATAGTGTTTTTCCCTCGAGCGAGGACTATATGGGCCGTGTGGGGAATTGCACCACCCAAATCGGGAGGAGATCTAAACCTTGTCTACACTGTTATCTACAGCAATGCATGAGCCTCGTTCCAGCACGATTCTGGCCCGGGAAGATCGTCTTTCCGGTCTTGCTGGAGCAAACTCGGCTTGACAGGAGTCCATTCATGCGTGCGTGTTTAATCGGCTGAGGTTTACTGGTTGTCGGGCTTGCTGTTTGTGGCGGTGAAGCACCCAAAAAGCCGCCCAGGCCAACGCGCTTGAGCCCCGTGTGTCGGGCCAGGCAGCGGGGAAAACAAAAAATTGCGACCGCTGTGCGGAAGAAGCCAAGCCGTCGGCTGTGGCGGCACCCTGTTGTCCGGCAGTAGCTACCCGGCGGAATCCGAATCGGCAGCCCTGGCAAGCGACAAAACCAAGCCCTGAACGCTCATCGGGGTGGGGTGCTGGACTCGGCCCGAGCTTGCGTCCGAGCGGCGCTGCTCGTACGAAGCCTCGTTTCCAGCCACAGCGAAAAGGTTCCCGTATGCACGATGTCGAAGAATTGCGATCTCAGGATGAACGCATCGCCGATCTGGCAGCCTCCCTGCTGAACGTGGTTCGGCAGGCGCAGGAAGCCAACGTCCTGCGTGCTTGGGATGTGGGTGACCTGCTGGAGGAGGCCCTGCAGGATGTGGAGGATGAGCGGACGTGTCTGGCCGATTTAGCGAAATCGTTGAATCAAGCTGGTTGCGAGGTCACCACCAGCACCCTGACGGGTTATCGCCGTCTGCGTCTGGCCTTTGATCGGAACGAATTGCCCGATCTGGTCCAGGCGGGTATGTCGCCAACCCATGCGCAGATGCTGGCTGATTGCGACCAGAAGACTCGTCAGCGGGTCTTGGAAGATTGCCGGGAAGAGAGTGGTCGGCTCTGCCGTTCGCGGCAGCTCAAGCAGGCCATCAAGGAAGAACAGAAGCAACGCACCCGGGCGATGGCCGTCAGTTCCAGCGAGATCGCTTCCGAAGCGCGTGAGCAGGATCAGCCGTTGGCGGCAGCCGAGACCCCGACCTTGCATAGTCGACAGGCGCCAAGCAATGAACTGCGCGTGGTGCCTACCAGTCCAGCTCCGAAAGCGGAGCTGCTGGAAGCAGCAGGAGTCGATTCCCAGGGTGGCGGGGAGCCGTCTGCGTCATCCGAGGTAGCTTCCGACGACCGTCCTTCTCGAGACCTGAGCAAGACGCCACCGCCGACCGTGAAGCCCAAAGGATTCACACAGAGCCCCATCAAGGTGATCAAGGCGGCCGACAATTTCGGCATCAAGCTATTGGGCCAGAGTGCCGATCTGATGCTAGCCTTGGACGAGGTCGGTCGGTTCGGTTACGACTCTGAGCGCAGCTTGAAGAATTTCGTCAACGGCGCTGAGAGCCTGCGAGCGACGTTGCAGTCGTATCAGCAGGTCCTACCAGAGGTCTTGGAGCGTCTGAATCGAGCGATTCGGAGCTTGGATATCGCTGATAGCTGACGCGAGAAGGCTGCGCAACGGCAGGAAAAGATGGTGTTTTCCATCAGATCAGCAAAAGATGATTGCGAAGTCGAGCGGATTGCGGAATAATCCTCTGTTCCTCACCCCGCAGGCGAATCCTGGGCGTGCAAACCCCCCGACCAATGAGGTAGATGTGCTCCAATTCGATGGCAGCGATCAGATGTCCATGTTGGTGGATCGTTTTCCCCAGCTTGCCGAGGTGTTTCTCGACCTCGGTCTTGAGTATGTTGCTGATCAATGCCTGGCGGAAGCGATCGGGAATGCAGATCTGAATCCGCGATTGGCTTTGGCGCATATTGCTGGACAGGTGGAGCTACCGCGGCGCTGGCATGAGGACGATTGGTCCAGCTTCCCTTTGGATGAACTGGTCGATCACATCTCTGCAACCCATCACTTCTATTCCCGGGAATGTGTTGCTCAGTTACGGGTCCTGATCGCCGTGATCGCCGACAGTGCTCAGGATGACCGCCTGCTCGAGAGCTATCAGCGCTTTCAGGCCTTTGCCGGTCAGCTGTGCGAACACCTGGACGATGAGGAAAAGGATCTGTTCGATCAATGTCGACTGCTGGAGCAATCGCCACGCAAATGGCTGCGCCGGCATCACTCGCTGCATGATCTGACCAGTCTGTTGACGTCGCATCACGACCTGCTGGAGCTGCAGTTGGCCCGGTTGATGGCCTTGGTGCAGCAAACGCCCTGGCCGGCACCGCATACCGACTACTATCACGTCTTTCTGCGCGGTCTGGAGAATCTCGAGCACGATCTGGTCGCGCATACCTATTTGGAATACGAATATCTCATGCCTGGGGCGATTCACTTGGCCAAGCTGGAGCGTAGTCGGGCCGAGAGTCATATCACGACTCGGATTCCTAGTGAGCACGTTGCCAAAGACAGGTAGGCCTCATGCGTGTCTTGATCGTCGATGACGAAGCGACCGCGCGGCTGATTCTGAGTCAGCATCTGCTTGCATTGGGGCCAATCGACGAGGCCGAGAACAGTGACCAGGCTATCGATCTGGTCCGTGCTGCACTGGCGGCTGCAGATCCCTATGGGGTGATTTGCCTGGATATCTGCATGCCTGGCCGCAGTGGGCTTGAGGTTTTGCCGATGATCCGGGAATTGGAGCGTGAGTTCCTGATGCCGGGCGTGGCGCGCATCATCATGACTACCACGATCAATGACCGTGAGACTGTCCTGACGGCTTTCAAGGCGCAGAGCGAGGGCTATCTCCTCAAGCCTATCGATCATACCCGCCTAGCCTATTGCCTGGCCAAGCATGGCATTCGCCTACCGCCACCCTCGGGTTTGACCCAGAGAGTTACGGTTCAGAAATCGGCAACAACCTTGTTCTGAACGCGCTCTCACGGTAACGGACGTGTCCTCAAGCGACGGTCTTTCAGCGATCCTGCGCGAAGCGCGGCGGCAATGCTCGCGTTGGTCATTTTGACCATTATATACAGTAGGGCACCTCTAAAAACTCAGTCACTTCATCAGATTTGCGCTTTCCGGCCCTGCCTGCGTTGCTGGAACCTCGAAATAGCCCTGC
>CAYONM010000170.1:0-2008 GCA_964405325.1 uncultured candidatus Brocadiaceae bacterium
GGAGAGCAGGCGGGACGCCTGCGGTCCCGGGCTAGGCAGGCGGGTGGGCATCAGCGCCTTGGGCCTGGTAACGGCTTCGGAAGTTCTGGAGGAAACGCTGGAAACAGGCGGATTGGATGGCTTCACGGCAGCGTTTCATCAAGCGCTGATAATAGGCCAAGTTGTGCAGGCTGATCAGCTGGCCGCCCAAGTGTTCACCAGCCTTCAACAAGTGACGGACATAGGCCCGAGTGACCCGGCTGGCGGGGCTGATGGTCGCGGCATCGATGGGGCGTTGGTCACGAGCATATTGCTCGCGCTTCAGATGCAGCGGACCGTCGTCGGTGTAGGCAATGCCATGTCGGCCCATGCGAGTGGGCAGCACGCAATCGAATTGGTCCACTCCCCGGGCAATGGCTTCGACCAAGTCCAGGGGCGTGCCGACCCCCATCAGATACCGTGGCTTGTCGGCGGGCAATTGATGCAGCACCTGATCCAGGACCCGGTTGCGCTCTTCGGCGGATTCGCCTACGGACAAGCCACCAATGGCGAAACCCGGTAGATCATGGCGAATGGTCTGCTCCAAGCTGAATTGCCGCAGATCCGGACACAGGCCGCCCTGGGTAATGCCGTACAGCGCCTGCTGGCCGGGACCACCCGGCCCGGCATCCTGCTGCCAGGCGGCAATGCTGCGCTGAAGCCAGCGCAGCGTCCGCTCGATGGAGGCACGCATGGTCGGCGCATCCGCATCAAGCGCCGGACACTCATCAAAGGCCATGATGATATCCGCGCCCAGCAGGCGCTGAATGCGGATGCTCTCTTCAGGCGAAAGCATGATTTTTCGGCCATCGATATGCGAGGCAAAGGCCACGCCCTCCTCGCTGATTTTCCGCGTCTTGGCCAGGGAAAACACCTGATAGCCGCCGGAATCGGTCAACATGGGACCACGCCAACCGCAAAACTTGTGCAAGCCACCCAGCTCATGCACCAAGTCCGGCCCAGGCCGCAGGGCAAGGTGGTAGGTATTGCCCAGCAACACCCCCTGGCCGATTTCCTCGGTCTGCTGCACGGTAATGCCCTTCAAGCCACCGCAGGTGGCCACCGCCATGAAGCAGGGCGTCTCCACCTGGCCATGCGGAGTGTGCAGGGTCCCAGCGCGGGCGGCCTGGTCGGCGGTATGTATTTGGATGGTGACGGGCATGGTGGCGGGAGGATGTGAAGGTTTTGGTCCAGGACAAGCCCTCCCACCAGGCATAAAAAACGGGAAGAGCCGAAGCTCTTCCCGTTTCTAGGAGACCATCCCGATAGGATCGTTGATCAGCCGTTGTTGGCGGTGGGATTGGAGACCTGCTCCTTGGTCATGGAGCGAGTGATCTTGGCCGACAGGACCGGCAGGGCCAACGAGCGGACCTTGTCCTCTTCGTCGCTTTCCTTCAGCGGTTTGCGATGGTCTTCCCAAGCGGAGGTGGGGCTCTCACCACTGTTGCTGGTGTTGGACAGAACGGTCACGCTGTTGTCATACAGAGTCACCGGGAGACCCAGGCCATTGTAGCCAGCCGGATAGCTGTCTTCGGAGGCACTGATGCGCAGCCAACCGCTGTTGCCATCCAAGTAGTTGCCCCAGAAGTTGCGGGCCTGGTAGGCGTCCGGCACGGTGGCCAGGGCCTCGTCAGACTGGATATTGTCCTGAGAGACGCGGTTGGTACCAACCAGCGTATCAGCCGCGTATACGGTCGTGATCGCCATGATGCTGTTGGTATAGGTCGGCGCGACCGCACCAGCAGGAGCAGCAGCTGCCGTGTAGTCGGCGTCATAGCGACCGCTCCCCTTGGTGTAGCCAGCATTATAACCAGCCAGAAAGGCTTCACGCTTGGCGGTGGTGGCACCGGAGTCGCGGCTGTCGCTGTTCTCGTTGGCATAATCCATCATGCCGAGGCGTTGAATCTTCATGTCGACGCGATACTCAACGTCCAGGTAGCCGTCACCATAACCAGCCTTGTAACCTTGGTCGAAGGCCTTGCTGCTGGGA
>CAYONM010000170.1:2108-8315 GCA_964405325.1 uncultured candidatus Brocadiaceae bacterium
CTATTGCGATCATTGTTGGGCGTGGTGTAACCGATGTGGGCGTAGGTCTGGGTGGCGGTCATCTTGACCGTGCCATAGCCCTTCTTCCAGTACCAGATCTTACTACCAGTGGCCTGATCCAAACCGGCAACGGTGTAACCGTCTTCGGCATAATCTTCATCCAGCGGGCGGAAGGCGTAGGTGGTGGTGATCTCAATGCAGCCCTTGTAGGTCTGCACGGTACCGGCGTCGTCGGTCACCGTCACTTCGACATTGGTGTCGGTGATGGTGTTGTAACCCAAGGCGCGCACGTCGCTCGACTTGATACTTTTTACTTTGTAAACCGTGCTGGCCGTTTCGTAACCGATCGCGTAATCACTCAGCTTGGTGGCATCCGCGCCGGAAGTGTTCTGCGGATCGCCATTGTTGTCGACCTTGACGTAGGGGCTGTGATAGAAGGTGCCGGTCTCGGTCTTGTACGCATAGCCCATGGTGATATCAGAGCTAATGCCCAGCACACTCTGCGCATCGTCATGCTCGGTCAGCCAGCTGGTGTTCTTGCTGGTGCTCTTGGGCAGCACGCGGCTCCACTCACCGCCGTCCCCACTGGTCATATAGGTGGCGCCGTCTTCGTCTTTAGCGAAGTAAGCAACGTCTTCGTGGGAAGCATCGGCATTGGCGGCGCCATACTCGATCTCATATCGCTTGGTGACGCCAAAATTCTGGTCGTTGCCCTCGTTGCTGTTGCTGAAGGCGTAAGGGATATAACCGACATCGGTCTCGGAATAACCGCTGCTGGTGGCATCGACGGTGAAGTCGTGCTTCTCGGCGCCGGGACGACCAACAACGGTGGTCTTGGCACCAGCGTCGGTCGCCGTCGCGACAGTGGTCTGCCAGTCGGTGGTCATCGAGCCGGCCATGTCGTAGAAGAACAGACCTTCGCGGGGCATTTCCCACGCGGTCTTGTCGACGGCGACGGCATCGTCGCCGAAGATCGAATTGGTGGAGTTTGCGTCCTTGAGCGTGGTATCGCCGTCAGAACAGCCGACCATCGCCAGAACGGCGGCGCCGAGGGTGGCGCTCAGGAGCTTGGTGTGGGTACGCATGGGAGTTCGTTCCTCCATAAGGGGTGAACAGGAAGGGTTAGTTGAAGGATGCCTGAATTGAAGATCCAGAGCTTGTGCGTTGGGGTTCGCTTGCAATGGGTTATCGGGCATGCCAGTGCATGTCGACTGTGGTTTCTCCCGTAGATGGGTTTACCAAACGACGCGCAAACGCTACGGGCATGGTTATTCAATGCAAGGGGCTTTTGCTTTGTTTTGATGAATAGTGAATACGCATGTTCTCGTCGTTGTCTCGGGCGCAAGGACTTCCGTTCGGTGCCTACCTGCAAAATCCAAGAAACACCAATCTAGTTGGCATTAGATACCTTAGCGTTGTTGTCGTCCTTTTTACCACAGGCAGACCAACGTAGCCTCGGGGTAGAAGAAACGCAAGATCTCTTCACAGCTGAAGCCGTGCCGCTGCGCCATGGCATAGGCCGAGATCTGACTCAGCCCCACGCCGTGACCATAGCCATAGCTGACGATGGTGTAGTGATCCTGACGGGGCGAAGGCGGCAGCGGCGAGTCTTCAGACCAGAGCGTGGAGTGGATGGTACGGGCGCCAATCAGACGCCGGAACGCCTCGCCGGTGAAGGGGAAGTCCTCGCCATCGGTGTCGACGACCACCCGGGTGACCCGACCGTTGACCCGCTCCAACACACGCAGGTCCTGGGTAAATCCCACCGGGCGCTCAATACCATCGGCCGTATTCCGAGCCATGATGGCACCGCGGATCTGGCCACTGGGCAAAGCCAAGGTGCTCTGCCAATGACTGGTCATTTTATTCAGCAGCTGGGCCCCCTCCTGACAATAGGGATCGACCACCGACGGCATGACCGCCGAGAGGGGCGTCTGGCCATCGGAGGCGCGGGCACGCGAAAAAACCTGGTCCACCGCAGCGGTACGCCCACCAGAGGAGGCGCAGAAAAACGGCGTGAAAGTCATGTCCCGATAACTGAGGATGGTGCCGGCGGTCTCCTGACAGGCGACCGAAACGGTGGTGCTGCCACCGGCATGCCCGTGGTAGGCTTGATCGAGCACGGTGTCGACCACATCGAAATCGCGGCCAGCGCGCTCGACGGTTTTGGCGAAGGCATAGGAACGGGCACAGATAGCCTGACTCTTGAGGGCCTCCAAGGGCCAGCTGGGGCTCATTTCCGCCGGCACCACGCCGGCGACATAGGCCTCCATGGGCAGACTGTTGATCAGGCGCAGTTTCCGCGCGCTCAAGCGCTTCAGATCCAAGCTGCCACGATACCGACGATCGGCGATCGCCACCACCGGCTTGCGATCGGCAGCCTCGAAGCGACGGGGATTGCGGTTGAATGGCGTGCGGATGGCCTCGGCGTCGTCGGTCAGATGTTGCGCCTGCAGACGCAGGCGATCCACCGGCCAGTCCACCGAAGCGCCGGTTGAAGAGATCCGAAAACCACCGGTGGGATGCGGCATGATGCTGATCCGACTCTGTGGATCCAAGCTCAACTGCCAATCGGGATTGGTGATATTGTCGGGGGTGAACAGGTGCGCGGCTTGCAACACCACCAAGGCAACGCTTTCGTGCACATTGCCCGAGTCATCGCCATCACCAGCCTGGGTCCGACTACGCAAGAGCACGCGAATGCCAGGATCAGCTCCCGGTTGCAAGGGCGAAAGCCCCTGCCCGGCGTCGCGGTGCTCGTTGACCACTCCCTGCACCAGAAGCGTGACGAAGGCCAGCAGCAGACTGAACAACAGGACGAGGCGAATCCAGAACAGGACCGGGTGCATGATTGACCATGTTCGGCCCCGACCTGGTAAGCCAAGGACCGGCTGGCCAGCGGCCAGAGCCCTGTCAGGCTGGCGTCATGGACCTCCCCGACGCCGTTATCCCAGCCACCGATGTCAACCTGATCGATGCCGCGGCCGTCAGCCTGGGCTGCGACATCGGCGAGTTGATGCAGCAGGCCGGCACCGCCGTGGCCCGCGCCATCGACCAGCAATACCCCGATGGTCCGATCCTGATCGTCTGTGGTGGTGGCAACAACGGCGGCGATGGCTACGTGGCCGCCCGCCACCTGGCCGAACACGGACGAGCCGTCTGGTGCTGGCCGGTGGCGCCACCCAAAAGCCCCCTCTGCCTGCAGGCAGCCGCCAAGCTGCCCGACTCGGTGCGTGTTTTGCAATCAGCACCCAGCGAGCAAGCAACGGTAATCGTCGATGCCATCCTGGGCGCGGGCGCCGCCGGCCCCTTGCGCGGCCAGCTTGGCACCGCCTTGGATCAACTGCGGCGCCTGGGCGCACCCTGCGTGGCAATCGATCTGCCCACCGGCCTGGACCAGGGCGTCTGGCTACGTCCCTGCCGATGCCTGTGTCTCGGCCTGGTCAAACGGGAATGCCTGAACCACGGCGACGACTTGCGCTTCCACGTGTTGGACATCGGCCTGCCAGCAGCCAGTTGGCAGGACGTATCGATCAGCTGCCTACAACGCCTACCCCGACACCGGCGGGAAAACCACAAGGGCCAGAACGGCCGCGTGCTGGTGGTGGCGGGCTGGCATTTTCCAGGTGCACTGGAACTGGCGGCGCGCGCCAGTCTGGCCAGTGGCTGCGACCTGGTCCATACCTGGGGGCCGGACAGTGATCGTCTGCCGCCGGAGTTGGTCCAGCATCGCCACCAGAACGACAACACCCTTGCCGTCCTGGTGGAACAAGTGGACGCGGTCCTGCTCGGCCCCGGCCTGGGCACCGATGCCGACAGCACCCTGTTGGCCGAGCGCATCTGGCGACTGAGCCGCGAAACCGGAACCGATCTGGTGATCGATGCCGATGGCCTGAGCCTGCTGCACCAGCACATCCAGGACGAGCCCCATCCGGGCCTGCTGCTGACGCCGCATCACGGTGAGGCTACTCGTCTCCTGGAGGAGACACCGGAGCCAGGCCAGATGCATGCCTGGGCCACCGAAAAACGGGTCGTGTTACTGAAGGGTCAAACCGACCTGATCACCGACGGCATGCGCTGGCAGCAGAACCCACGTGGCAACCCGCGCCTGGCCGTGGGTGGCAGCGGCGATGTGCTGGCCGGCCTGGCCACCGGCCTGTTGGCCCGCGGCTGCGATCGCTTCGACGCCGCCCGCCTGGCCGCGCTATGGCTGTGCACAGCAGCCGATGCCTGCTGGCAAGAACAGGGGCCCTGCTACACGCCGGTGGACCTGCTGCAGCAACTGCCAGGCAGCCTCCGGGAGCTGTGTCGGCAGGCCGACATCCCATGGCCGCCCTGCAGATGAACGATGCTGGCTCCGGTTGTGGTCTGGCAGCCTCGGCTTAAGGTCCGATTATGACGTATTTGCGAAACCTGCTGCGACAGATCGAATTCAACAGCAATGGCTACCTGTCGCCGGTGGTCTTGCTGCTGATCGTCGCCAACGTGATCCTTTACTTTGCGGATCTGGTTCTGCTGCGGATGCTCGAATACCCGCCTTTCCATCTCGCTTTTAGCATGCGCTGGGATCTGTTCATAGAACTGCAATGGTGGCGAGCTGTCACCGGTGGCTTCATGCATGCCGGCTTCATGCACCTCTTATTCAACGTACTCTTTTTCGGCTTTTTCGCTCGTGAAGTCGTCCATCGCCTTGGCAGCAGACGTTTTCTGATCATGATCTTCACCGCCATCATTTTAGGTAATGTCTGCGAAGGCGCCCTGAACGCGATGCTCGGTAATCCTAACATCTGGATACTCGGCTTCTCCGGTGCCCTGCTCGCTACGCTCACCGCGTTCGCTACCATCAATCCCTACGCTCCGGTCGTCTTTTTTATTGTCGTCCTACCCGCCTGGCTGCTGGTCACGATTTTTGTTCTGATGGATGTCGCTGGTTTATTGGAAGGCCAGTCCGGCATCGCCAACACCGCCCACCTCACCGGCGCTGCCGTCGGTTTTTTCGCCATCCGCAAGCCTCGCCTACTGGCCTGGGGTGATCGGGTCGCCAATCTCGGCCAGTCCATCAAGCGCTGGCGCAATCAACGGGCCGATCAGCGACGCCAACAGGCCGACGAATACCTGGACTACCTGTTGGACAAGGTGTCCAAACAAGGCCTGACCAGTCTGACGCCGGCCGAGCGGAGTTTTCTGACCCGTTATTCCGACCGCAAGAAACAAAACAATTGACGGGTCCTTCAGAGGGGCTGGCCATTACCCACAAATCCGACCGCCGTCTCTCTCATATTTCTCGCGCGTAGAACGCGGAAAATGCTTGATCAGCCTGTTGAATCGTTAATCCGGTTGGATACCTCTCGCCAAGGCGCCAAGACCGCAAAGAACGAAGCATATCTTTGCGGTCTTGGCGCCTTGGCGAGAAAAAAAGCGAGATGAAAGACTTGTGGGTAATGGCTAGCTCTGCAAGCAGCTTCGATGACACCAGAGCCAATTGGGAGGCGTTGCTTTGTATGTGGCTGTTTTCTTCCTTTATGGTGCTGCTGCTGATGGGCGTGCAATCAGACGCTCTGATCCTGCTGGTAGGCCGCGCGCCATTGGCTCGGGGTCTGACCGGTAGCGCGTTTGAAGGCGCGGCAGAAGTAGTCGGCATCGCCATAGCCGGCCTGTCGCGCGATGGCGCCGATGCTGGCATCGCTATCCATCAGCGCCTGCTGTGCCACCAACAGGCGGCGTTGCCGTTTCAGGGATTGGAAGCTGCATCCGGTCAGACGACGCACCAGATGACCGGTCCAATCGACGCTCAGATGCAGGTGCTTGGCCAGGTCGCCCAGGCAGGGGTCGGTCTGCAGGTGCCGGTCGAGGAAGGCGATGATGTGCCGGCTGCGGGCATCCTGCTGTTCGGATGCCCGCGCCGTCTGCCGGCAGATGTGCTCCAGATACAGTTGCAGGGGGATCAGCTGCGCGCGGGCGGCGTGCAGGCGGGCCTGGATCCAGTGCGGCAGCGTCGGATCCTGACTCTGGCGCAGCCGGAAGGGGCCGGCGTGCAAGAGGCCCACCAGGTGTCCCTGATGTCTGATGGGCGCGATCCATTCGTGCGCCCCTGCCCAACATTCGAACAGCGTGGCTTGGCCGTTCGCCAAGCAGCCGCTGACGGCCTGCAGGCCGCAGCTGCGGCGGCAGGCATCCAGGTCGGTCCGCTTATGCTGCCAACAGAAA
>CAYONM010000171.1:0-5049 GCA_964405325.1 uncultured candidatus Brocadiaceae bacterium
GACGACTCTTGTTTTTTCAGATCTGTTCGCTCCCCCACATGGGGCCGCCTGACCGGTTTTTGTATCCTTGGCATCCAGGCTGCGCGCTCTGCTGTGTCTATGCGCTCGGCCGGGGTAATCTGCCAGCAACCAGGAAAACCGCGCGAGGGATGGTGATGATTTTGCCGGTGTCGACTTGTTCGAAATCGACGGATTCCAGGTCGACCCAGAGGTGCCAGGGGCGATGGACGATGTCGCCCTTCCAAATGACGTTGCAATCGAAAACGGCGGTGTTCAGGCGTGCTTCGGGATCTCGTGCGGATGCGTACTGGATGGTCTGCACGCCCGCTTCGCGTAATTCGCGGCCCACCTGCTGGGCGCAGCTGTAATCCGATGGGTGGCGCAAGTGCTCCTGGGGACCAGCAAAGGGCGGCTTGGTCAGGTCGACGTGGCGCTTGCTGCCGATCTCGATCTGGTAACTCACTTTTTCGAGCGCATAACCTGGCGTGACGGCCGGTGATTCATCGAGGATGAAAAATGAGTAATAGGCGATCTCGTGCAACATGGCCATCGTATCGAGCGCACCATACCAGATGCCAGGCTCCTGGCTGCCGCCGAAACGACTGCCATGCGGCAGGGGTGGGTGCCGAAAGGCACTCTGCACCAAACGCGTCACCCCAGCACAGTCGTCGCGACGGGGTGGCTTCACCTCATCGATCAGTTCCTCCAGGCGTTTGAGCGCTGCTGAACTGGGCACATGCTTGCGGAGACTGAGAAATTGCTGCTGCTCGACCATGCGGACCGCGGATAAATCCCGGCGCCGCACGGGAGCCTCGCCATACGACGTGGATACCGGCTTCACCATGCGATCAGTGCCCCCTGAGGGCGTCCAGGTAGTCAGCGACGTGGACCATGCCCTCCACCGTCTGCATGCGCTGCATGGGTACCCCTAAGGTCCTGTTTTCGCCATGCAGCCATTCTTTTTGTTGCTGGATATTATTGGCACCGAAAATTCCACCCAATGATCGGACGATACGAAGAAAGATCAGCGCGAAGCGATCCTGCACGGCGTCGAGCACGCGGGCTCGCTCGCGACGTTTATTGAGTGCATCACGGGATCTGAACTGGCATATCGTTGCCAACAGCGTCATGGTGATGCCCAGTTCCTTTGCGGCACTGACGGCCGCATCATAGACCAGGGCACCGTCGCTGAGCGCCGCGAATGAACCGGTGTCACGTTGCTCAATCACCCGTGTGGTCATATCGCTCCCTCCTTGCCACGGCCATGATGCCACATCGGCCGGATCACTGCAAGTGTCATATGGCACGACATTATGCATTTACGCCTCTCGTCACACCGGGCGGGTCCATCAGAACTCGGACCCGGCAAGGTCGACGGTTGTTCAGGCGAGCGAGGTCCGAGCCGGACAGGCGGGGAAGTCCCTTTGGTGGAACGGTGATCCGATTCACCATGTTTTGCAAGCCCACCGGGCTTGTAGCAGGAAAGCTCCAGATCCATCGTCACAGCCAACCGGCGCCGAAAGCGTCCGATTGAGCGCCTTGTTCGATCATTTTTCTCAGTAGAGTCACAGAGATACAGAGGGTTCTCGCCATCAGCGTGCGCAGCACACCCACGGAGCGCGTCGGCATGCGGCGCAAGCTCGGCAACCGTGCTCGTTCAAGACATCAGGAATATCCGGTGATCAGCGCCGATCTCTGTGCTGCCTGCGAGGCAGGGCCTCGCGCTCCGGGTGGGCCGGCACCGAGCATCCGATGGCGCCTGAGGACAGACCAGTCGTTAGGGTGCGGAAAGAAATAAACATTACATTTCACTTGATCTTTTGCCGTCCTTCTGCGTTGCTTATCGCTTACATATACTCGATATGCTCGCTCTTCGCGCCTTGAAGGATCGACAAAATCTCTGCGCGATCTGCTACCTTTATTTCTTTCCGCACCCTAACAGGCGACGAAGCACCTGGCTTTTTTGTCAAACATTTCATCAAGGACATGGGCATCGCCACCGAAGCCGCCGAAGCCATGCACCTGGACACCCCCGGACTGCAACTGGCCTTGGCGCGCTACCGTGAATTGGCCAGCCAGGGCGGCACCGACCTTGGCACCCAGGCGCTGTTCCGTCTGTACGACAAGCAAAACCAGGGGCCCCAATCCAGCGACTGACATGGTCCTCCCACAGTCATCTTACACCACCGGATTTCGTTATGGTCATACCGGCGGTATCCACCACCATGCGGCATGCGATTCACCATCCTTCTCTTGTGGTGTGTCAGCCTGCCGCTGCACGCCGTCGATGCCTGGCAAGACATCGAGAACGGCGCCCTGGTGGTAGACCTGCGGCCACCAGACCAGTTTGCTGCCGCACACCTGCCCGACTCGGTCAACCTGCCGGGCAAAGCCGCCAACAATCTGCTTTTGGAAATGAATCTCAGCAGCGAGCGTTGCGTCATCATCATCGACAATCAGCACCATCAGGCTGCCAGACTGGTCCAAAACCTGCGGCAACGATTTGATCGTGTCTACTCCGTTGGCCTTTATGAAGATCTGCTGCAACGCCAAGATACCGCATCCGAATCCCAAAACCGCAAGGCCTTGAGGGATGCCGACTTGGCCGAAGAGGACGAACGCGAAGACTGGCACGACGCTTCAGACCCCTGACCCGGAAGCCTGAACCATGCCCGAGCACGAGTCCTACCCTCCCCAGTCCTTTTCCCCTGGCCCACCACACGAACTCGACGAATTCGCCGTCCTCCGCGAACTCGGCACCGGTGATTTCACCCGCAGTTGCGACATTTTGCGAGATCGGGCCGCATCCGAGGCCATCACCCGACTCATGCAGCAGTTGGATGGCGAACGCAAAGCTCCGGATATTACCGCCTACGGCATGGGGATGATCCGCCTCGTGGCCACCAAGCTGGCCCTGGCCGGGGAATATCAGCGGGTGTTCTGGCACACCATGCTCTATCGCATGCTGGACCCGGCCTACACGGCACAGGAGATCCGGCACGAGGATCTGAACATCCTGGACAGCCTGAACCCGGCCGACGCGCTCTTGCTCTACGCGGGTGGCCGCACCGGCCTGTTGTTTCAACGCTGCTGCCATCAATGGCAGCAATCGGGAACCTACAAGCGACTGCGCGAAATAGGCCGCGGCGAAGAGGGCACCGAAGCGCTGTTCAAGCTACTGCAGGAAGGGCTCCCGTTCACTTTTCTCATGGATGCGATCGCACTGGAACTGGACACGCAATTACGCCTGGATGAACGCGCCTTCATCCAGGCTCTGAAAAGCCGACGGCAGGACAGCGAACACCCCCTGTTTACCACAGCGTATTTCTGTGAGGATTATTGCAGCCAATTGTCCGCCCAGCTGATGAGCAACACCAAACGCGGCACCGCCACCGCCCGAATCGGCACCGACATCACCCGCGTGATCAGCGAATTGCGCGAATTCGGCCGCCTGGCGCTGGTGGACTACGGCCTGAACGACGTCAGCAGCCGGGTCTATCGCTTGCTGAATGATTAAGCTGAGAGCCCGTAACCGCTGGGACCTCCCGTCATGCATTGGTCGAACAACCACAGCATAAAGAAGCCAGGGCCATGCCCGACACAACCCCGTTGGGCTTGAAAAATCCGGGGAATCGGGTTCCCCGGATAGCCGCAGACGGCAACCCGGGGAAGGCTAGCGTCTGCCGTGCGCCAGGAATTGCCGATAGGTCCGCGGACTCATGCCCAGATGCCGCTTGAACAGACGGGCGAAGGTGGCGGGATCAGCGTAGCCGACCCGCTCCCCCACCGCCTGCACCGGCAGATCTTCCGACAACAGGCGGGCTGCGGTCTGCATACGCTCGTGAATCAGCTGTTGCTGCGGCGGCCGGCCCAGGCGGGACCGGAAGGCCTGGCGCAGGCCGCATGGCATCGGCCAGGAACCAGACTGGATGCTGGTCCGCAACCGGTACCGCATCACCGCTGGTCGCCTCCAACAGACACTCGTAGGCCAGTAGACAGGCCTGCTCGGACCGGGTGGCCACCGCTGCGAACGCACGCTCCCAGGCGGTGGTCATCCTGGGTGCATCTCGCACTGGCCGCACCGGTTGGTGGCTGTCCAACAGCCCGTCCTGAAGCAAACGCCGCGGCAACCAACCGTCACAGGCGAGGAAGTACTCCTCCCAGCCCTGTGCCGGGCCTGGGCCATAACAATGACGAGTGCCCGGATAGAGGACCAGCAGCTGTGGGCCATCAAAATGGCAGCGTGCGCAATCGCTGTTTTCCAGCCAACCGCCATCCCGAGGCACAAACAGCAGCCCGAAACAGGCACAGGTCCAGGCCTTATTGACATGCTCCGGATCCACCGGTCGCCAGTGCCAACTGAGTGCACTGACCCGGAGACCGCAGGCCTGTACCGACCCTGGCAATTCGACCCGACGCTGACGTGCCTTCATAAACGGTAGTACATCAAGCAATGACAACACGTCGAGAGTGCGACACACCGCAAACCGTCCCTCCTAAACCTATGTTGAATAATCCAAAATCCCATTAGAAGATGGGCGCATAGCAACTGACTGAGGAGGCAGAACATGGGCCTGGTCCAGCGACCATCCAACCTGAGCACGTCATCGGCAGACCGGCAGACCGGCTGGCAGACCAGTACCCGTCTTGGTTTGGGCATCGTCAGCAGCCTACTGCTGGCCGCCTGTTCCGGTGGCGGCGGTACCTCGGACGACAAGGGTGGTGATGACAAAACCAACACCGCACCGACCGCAGCTTTCACCATGCAGGTGGACGGCAACGATCCAACCATGGTGCATTTCGATGCAACTGGATCAACGGACGACAAAGGCGTCGTCACGTACAGTTGGAACTTCGGTGACAACAGTACTGGCACTGGCGTCACCGTCACCCACGACTACCCCCGCGCCGGCTCCTTCCCGGTGACCCTGACCGTGAAAGACATCGAGGGCCTGAGCGATGAAGAGGCCCAATCGGTGACGGTCAGCGAACCGGACGGCGGCGGCGATGATGGCGGCGGCGATGACGGCGGCGGCGATGACGGCGGCG
>CAYONM010000171.1:5149-8299 GCA_964405325.1 uncultured candidatus Brocadiaceae bacterium
GCGGCGATGATGGCGGCGGCGATGATGGCGGCGGCGATGATGGCGGCGGCGATGACGGCAAGTCCGATGTTCCCACTGCCCGCTTGACTACTGACACCACCAACGGCGATGCGCCGATGACCGTCACCTTTGATGCCAGTGGCTCCTCCGATGACGAAGGCATCGTCAGCTACGACTTCGACGTCGATAGCGACGGCACTTTCGAGCAAACCGGCGCCACCAGCACCTTCAGCTACGAATATACCACAGCCGACGTGTATGACGCCCTGGTGCGAGTCACCGATGCGGACAATCAAAGCGACACCGCAATCGTACGCATCACCGTCAACGAGCCGCCAAACGTCGACCTGCCACCTACGGCCAGCTTGACGGTCGATGTGGAAAGCGGCACCGCTCCGCTGACCGTCAGTCTCGATGCCAGTGGCAGCACGGATGACCAGGGCATTCTCAGCTACAACTGGGACCTGAACAACGACGGTAATTACGAAGAGAACACCACCACCGCGGTGCTCAATACCACCTTCGATCAGGTCGGCACCTACGTTGTCAAGGTTCAGGCCATCGATACCAAGGGCCAGCTTTCAAATCCTGCCAGCGTCACCATCAACGCCACCGGAACCCCGCCAACGGCTTCCTTCAGCGCCAGCACCAATGGTCTGACTGTCAAGGTCGATGCCAGCGCCAGTGTTGATAATGACGAGAACGGCAATGGCATCATCACCTACCAGTGGACCTGGGGTGATGGCCAGAGTGAAAATACCTTTAGCCCCAACACCTCGCACACCTATGCCAACGAGGGAAGCCCAACCATCAGCCTGGTCGTTGTCGACGACGAAGACACCCCCAGCAGTGCCGTGGAAGACACCGTCACCGTTACTCGACCAAGCACCAACCAGCCCCCAGAGGCTGCTTTTTCCGCCTCGATCAATGGTTACGCCCTGACCCTCAGCAATTCCAGCTCCGATCCCAATGGTGATAGCCTGACCTACAGCTGGGATTTTGGCGACGGCAACAGCAGCAGCGACCGTAATCCCAGCCATACCTATGCTGATCATGGCAACTACACCATCTCCCTGTCGGTCACCGATCCGGATGGCCTGGAGGATTCCAACACCAAGACTGTACTGGCCAACATGGCGCCCGAAGTCAGCGTCAGCGCCAATCCCGGCAGTGGCAACGACGGCGACACGATCAGTCTGACCGCCAACGCCACCGACGACGACAGTATTGCCACCTATGACTGGGACTTCGGTGATGGCAGCCAAACAGAAGATGGCGGAGCGAGCCTCGATCATCAGTTCAATCTGACCAACGGCGTCAAGAGCAAGGATTTCATTGTCACGGTGACTGCCACCGACTCCGACGGCGAGACCACCGAAGCTCAAACCACCGTCAGCATCGTCGCTCCGAATATCCCTCCCGTCGCCGACATCACCAACCCATCCGATGGCGCCAGCTTTGAAGCCGGTACGTCCATCGCCTTCAGCGGAACGGCTAGCGATGATGATGGCACGATCAGCAGCCGCACCTGGGATTTTGGCGACGGCCAAACAGCCAACGGCACCAATGCCAGCCACAGCTATGACACGGCCGGTGACTACACGGTCCAATTCACCGCTACCGATAGCGATGGCGCCGAGCACTTTGATGAAATATCCATCACCATCACCGAGGTACCGAACGTCGCACCGACGGCAATCATTACCACACCGAACGACGGCGCTTCATTCACCGTTGGCGAGGAAATCAGTTTCGGCGGCAGCGGCAGCGACAGCGATGGCGACGTTACTGATTACAGCTGGGATTTCGGCGGCGGAAACACCTCCAACAGCCAGAATCCGAAGCACACCTATAACAGTGCCGGCAGCAAGACCATCACCTTGGTCGTCACGGATAACGATAGCGACGACAGTGCACCCGTCAGCATCGACATCACGATCTACGATGTTGCCAACGACGCACCAACCGCATCGATCGATCAACCCTCCGGCAATCTCACCATCACCGCCGGTGACACGGTCGACTTCCAAGGCAGCGGCTCCGATAGCGATGGCAGCATTAGCAGCTACGCCTGGGACTTCAAAGACGGCGGCACGTCAACCCAACAAGATCCCAGCCACACGTTCAATACCGAGGGAACGTATGAGGTCAGCTTGATCGTAACTGATAACGATGGTGAACCCAGCGCAGCGGTCACCGTCACCATCACCGTGGAAGCAGCCAGCACCAACGAACCCTTGGTCCCTGGCACTGCCACCGTCAGTGCCGTCGACGTCGACGCCGGCTCGGTAATCATCAGCTTTGGCTCTGCCCAGGGCGATGCCCCCAGCATCAAGTCGGTCAGCGTCACTGGTGAAAGCGGGCTGTCCTACGCCGATCCGTCCAACGACACGCCTGAGGCTGGTCCCAGCGTCGAGATCTTCTTCCCGACCCTGGGCAGCTATTCCGCCAACATCACCCTGCAAGATGCAGGCGACAGCGATCAGACTGAAACCGTCAACCTCAACTTGACCAGCGGTGACGCCATCTCCATCAACGGCACCGTGATCGACAACGACGGCGCATCGGACACCCCGGTCACCACCGACGTGATCCTGTACTGGGAACGCGAAGGCGTGACCAAGTCCGAAGTCACTCGCACCGACAGCGACGGTGCCGGTACTGGCAGCTACGAGTTCACCGACCTGATCGGTCCGATCGAGTACTTCCAGGTTTTGGTCAAGGGCGGCAATAAATAAGGGAGACCGCTGGGGTTTCGGGGTGACGCGCAAGGTGTAAACGCGGCCTCCCTGGCGCCCGACCAATAACCACTCCGCCCGTAAGCCAGCTTGCGGGCGGAGTTCTTTAATTAATTGGTAACTACTCAGGCAGACGGGGAGAAGTCTCTCGATAGAGGCGCAAAGGCACAAAGGCACAGAGATTTGGCGAATCGGGCCAGGGTTTACTGCCTCAGTGCGTATGCCTATCGCTGAACAGGGTGGGTGCCAGGCTTGCATGCACGATGCCTTGCAGCCCGCTGACTGAACCTGCCTATCTGACCAGGCCTCTGCGCCTCTGTGAGAAAATCATAAAAAGGCGATTTCCGGTAGGCCTGAGTAGAAGCTGAGGCTGCGAGAACTTCGTAAAGAAAAAGTTGTTCTCGCAGCCTCA
>CAYONM010000172.1:0-8193 GCA_964405325.1 uncultured candidatus Brocadiaceae bacterium
GTTGCTTATCGCTTACATATACTCGATATGCTCGCTCTTCGCGCCTTGAAGGATTGACAAAATCTCTGCGCGATCTGCTACCTTTATTTCTTTCCGCACCCTAAGCTACTGTAACAAATAGACTTGAGGGTTGGGTTGAGGCCATGACAACTTCGTTGTAGAAGTCCTTTGACAACGACGTTGTCGAGGGTATCATGGCTGTTATGAGCAACAAAAAAGCCACCGACCTCTTTCTGCAACTCCAGAGCAACCTGCGTCAGCTGAATCAGGTGCTCGCCGCCACCATGGAGGGCTTGCACGACAATGCCAAGACCCCGTCCCCATCACTGCGTGCCTTTCTCGAGCAGATTGTGGCCGATGGCAAGGCCACGGTGCCTGAAATCGCTCGGCAGCGCGGTGTTTCTCGTCAGCATGTCCAAAAACTGGCCGATCTGGCGTTGAGCAACAACTGGGTGAAGGTCGAGCCCAATCCCCGCCATTTGCGCTCGCCCTTCTATCAGCTCACCGCCCCGGGCAAAAAGGTCATCGAGGGCATGGCCAACCGCGAGAAGGCCTTCTTGGATCAGCAGAAGTGGCCCGTCAGCCAGAAGGATCTGGCTGAGGCCAGCCGCATCTGTCAGGCCCTGATTGGCCACTGCAGCAAGTAGCCGTCGGCTGCTGGTGCCGCCTTTCACTGCCGCAGGCTCGAACCCTCCGTTCGAGCCTGCGCTTTCGTTTGGTGGGGGTGCCTTCGGTGTGCCGTTTACCGTTCACAGGCTCCAGAAACCGGCCGTTGCTCAGACCACGCCCTCGAACAGCACCGTGCTCAGGTAGCGCTCGCCGGAGTCAGGCAGGATGACGACAATGGTCTTGCCGGCGAACTCCGTCTGCGCGGCCAGCTCCAGGGCGGCATGCGCGGCAGCGCCACAGCTGATGCCACAGACGATACCTTCCTCCTTGGCCAGGCGGCGAGCCATGGCGATGGCCTGATCGTTGCTGACCTGCTGGACCTGGTCGATCACGCTCAGGTCCAGGTTGTCGGGAATGAACCCGGCGCCGATGCCCTGAATCTTATGCGGGCCGGGGTGTAGCTCTTCACCCGCGCGCTTTTGGCTGATCACCGGTGAGTGCACGGGTTCCACCGCGACGCTGAGCAGGTCGGGCTTGTGGCTCTTCAGGTAGCGGGTGCAGCCGGTGATGGTGCCGCCGGTGCCGACGCCAGCGACCAGCACATCCACCGCTCCGTCGGTATCGGTCCAGATCTCCGGGCCGGTGGTCTTTTCATGAATCGCCGGATTGGCTGGGTTCGTGAATTGCTGCGGCATGAAATAGTGATCCGGATCGGAAGCAGCGAGCTCCTCGGCTTTGCGGATGGCGCCGGGCATGCCTCCTGCTCCTGGGGTCAATTCCAGTTCGGCGCCGAACACGGCCATCATGTGGCGACGCTCCACGGACATGGTGTCGGGCATCACCAGCTTACAGCTGTAGCCACGAGCGGCGCAGACGAAAGCCAGGCCGATGCCGGTGTTGCCACTGGTCGGTTCGATTACGCACATGCCAGGCTTCAGAGTACCCCGATTTTCGGCATCGTGGATCATGCTTGCAGCGATGCGGCACTTGACCGAGTAGGCGGGATTGCGGCCCTCAATCTTGGCGAGGACCGCGGCGCCGCCGGCCGGCACCACCCGATTCAAACGGACCAGGGGGGTGTTGCCGATGGCAAGAGAGTTGTCGGTATAGATGGGCATGGGGCATTCCTTTATGGCGAACCGATCGTCTCGAGTGGTCAATCCGGCCGATGCTGTCGCTGTGATGCGCTTGCCAAGCTGCGTTCCATGCATGTCAGGGCTGGGGTACAGGCATGACGCACTGCCAACGAGCAGTGGACACCGAGGGGGTGTTCAGTGGTTTGGTGGCTGGGCAGGACCAGCGATTCGAAAACAGTTCCAGCAGTAATCAGTGAGTTTTCTTCAGAGGGGGCGTTGCCCCCTGAGGGACCCGTCAAGCTGGTATGGATTCGTCGGAGATGGCGACGTTGGCTATTCGGCCACCAGCACCAGTACTGCGCGGCTGGGATGGCCACCGCCGGAGATCGCCAAATCCTTGCCCTGACGATGCCAGAGGGCTTGCCCCAATTGTCGTTCCAGCTCCTGGGCCTCGTCGACATTGGGGAGGCGCAGGCCATGTGGACTGCGCCAGGCGTGCATGGCGTTCACGAGCGGCACGCTCAGGTTCAGCGCCGCCTGGGTGGGATTGCTGCTTTGACTCAGCCAGGTCTGATCGCTGGGCAGCTGCTGGAGTCGTCGCGCTTGTTCTGCTTCCCACCAGGTCACCAGATGATGCGCGAGCGTGGCCCGATCACGCAAGAAACGCCGAAGGTAGGCCTCCGCCGGCGGGCTGTTGACGTGCCGCCAATCACCCAATTCCACTCGGCCATCGCGATGCACCTGCAAGGGACGGGCCTGACAACGGAAACCATCCCAGATGGCTAGGGTCCAGGAGCCGGCATGGTCCAGGTAGAGGGGTTCTGTTGCTGGTCGCAGGGAGCCAGCAAACACCAGCATGCCAGTAAAAGGTGGTTCCAGCTCGATGCGGACGTGACGATTGGGGAGATAATTGACCTGCAGTTTTACGGGGATCTGACGTTGTTCCTGTTTATGCAGCTGGATCTCGTCGTGCCAGCTCAGCAGCGTGCCGTCTCGATGAGCCTGTACCTCCAGACGATAGGGGCCGGGTTCGAGGTAATACGGTTCGGTGCGCAGCGGGTGCCATTCATCCAGATCGATACGCAGAGAGGCATCCGGGTGGTCGACCTGAAAGCTCAGACTAGCGGCGTTGGCGCTTTGTGCCTGACGGTACTGGCCCTGATCCGGGCGGAGCAATTGCCAGCTGCCGATGGCGATCGCCCCCACCAGGCCGATCAGCAGCATGGCGACAAAGCCCATGCCACGGGTTTCCCGCTTCAACTTGCGGCCGTATTCCAGCGCTAGTACCACATCGCGCGCACTGGGCCGACTATCGGGATCTTTGTCCAGGCAGCAGTCCACCAGGTCTGCCAGGGCGCGCGGGATGCGGCGGTCGATTTCCCGCAGTGGCTGGTAACGCTCCTCCAGGTGCATTCGCATCACATCATAGGCGCTGGGGGCATCGAAAGGCGGGCGTCCGGCCAGGCAGTGATAGAGGGTGGCGCCGAGGGAATAGAGGTCCGTGGCTGGGCCAGCATTGCGGCTGTCGCGGATCGCTTCCGGTGCCAGGTAGTAGGGCGTTCCCACCACCATGCCGGTGACGGTCAGGCGTTTGCATTCCTCGTCGTTCAGGTGACGGGCCAGGCCCAGATCGGTGATTTTGACCGTCTGGTCCTGTTCCAGCAGGACGTTGTCGGGTTTGATGTCACGGTGGATGATGCCCTGGTTGTGGATTGCCAGCAGTCCTTTGGCCAGGCCCAGGCCGATTTGTTGCACCTCGTCTGGTTTCATCCGTTTGCCGTCATCCAGTCGATCGCCCAGACTGCCACCGCTTACCAATTCCATCACCAGATAGACGACATCGTCCTGGACTCCAGCATCGAGCACTTGCACCACGTTGGGATGCACGATACGGGCGGCGACCTGGATCTCCCGCAGGAAGCGCTCGCGGAACTGAGTGGACCCTTCGGCGTCACCACGATGCAGCACCTTGACCGCAACCCGCTTCCGGGTGGTGGGGTTGACGCCTTGGTACACTGCCCCCATGCCACCGGCGCCGAGCTGGCGCTCGATGTGGATATTGCCGAATGATTTTCCGATATGGGGATCGCGCTGACTCACGCGGGACTATACCTCAGGAAGCGGGTGGACGCAGGCTCAGATGTCCTGCGCGTTGACCCCGGCGGCGGTCAATCCACGCTCCGCGCCATGTTACCCCACCAATGCGCCGGTTTGCCCGCTCTCAGCGGCAAGGCACGACGCCTGCCCGAACACACGCGACTGATCGAACGCCTGCGCTGCTGTCCCAGCGGAGTCGGGGCGTATCTCTGGATCCAGGTCCGAAAGGTCGGCCTGTCCTCGCAGCAGGCGGCGGCGGCCTTGGCCCGTGCGGGCGGTTGTGAGCCCAGCGAGGTCCGCTTTACCGAAGCGCGTGACCGTCACAGCGATTGCGAACAGTGGTTCAGCGTGCCCGAGGACGCGGTCACCAGTCCGGCCTCGTTGCGCAATGCTGGATACAAGCGCCTGTTGCGGGTACTGGCGGTGCAGGCCAACGATCGGCCCGTCAGTGTGGGTCTGGTCCAGGATTTGCAGGTGCAGGCTCGGATTGTCGGCGGCGCTGCCGAGGGGGGCTATCAGCGGGCCAAGGAGCTGATGAATCATCTCCGTCAGCATGGTTGTCCCAACTACATTGGCGCGGTGCGGATGGGCAAAGGTGGACAATGGGCCAAATGGGGTCGTCTGCTGGTGAAGGGCAAGCGGCTTCCAGCCGCGGTGAAACGGCAAAAGGTGCCGGTACGGCAGTGCCTGGTCGCGGCACAAGCGCAGCTATTCAACCGCTATGTTGCGGCGCGTTTGGCCGCCGGTGAGCTGCGGACGGTGCTGGCAGGCGATCTGCTACGAACCGCCTGCAATCTGGCGCCGAGCGAGCGTGGCCGCGAACTGGTCACCGAAGACCGCTTGGCAGAGATGCAGAAGCGGGTCGACAGCTGGGAGGCGGTACCGATGGGCCCCTTGTTTGGAAGCGATCTCCCGGCAGTCACGGCGGTGGCTGCTGCGCGCGAAGCCGCCTGCTTGGCCGAAGCGGATTTCGAGCTGGAAGACTGGCAGCGTCTGCCGGGCAACCGTCGAGCCGTGGCGATCCAGCCGAGGCAGGTGGAGACTCGTATCGACCGGGATGACCTGCTGATCGCTTGCGAGTTGGATGAAGAGGCCTTCGTCAGCGTGCTGCTGGAGGAACTGCTGCAGCCGACCGGCCACCTGAGTTGACCGTCCGCACCGGCCGAGCAAGGAAGTCGTCATGCTGAAGACCGTTTTTATGGGCACCCCAGAGCTGGCCGTGCCGGCCATGCGCCTGTTGGCTGAGCGGACGGATCTGCAGTTGGTGATCACTCAACCCGATCGCCCGGCCGGGCGCGGTAAACGTCTGCGAGCACCGGCGGTGAAACAGGCAGCGCTCGAGTTGGGCCTGCCGGTCTGGCAGCCGGAGCGCTTGCGCGGTGAGGCCGATGATTCGCGACTGCTTGGTATCGATCTGTTTGTGGTCATGGCCTACGGTGAGATTCTGACCCAGCGCTTGTTGGATCTGCCACAGGCCTGCATCAATCTGCATGCCTCCTTGCTGCCGACTTGGCGTGGTGCCAGCCCCTTGCAGGCAGCGCTGCGTGCTGGTGATGCCGCAGGCGGTGTGTCGGTTATGAAAATGGTGCGCGCCTTGGATGCCGGGCCGGTGTATCTGCAGGAAAAAACACCGATTCCTGACGATGCCACCTTACCGTATTGGCACGATCGGATCGCCGTGCTGGCGGCTTGTGGCCTGCGGCGCTTTCTCGATGCCTGGCCAGAGCTGCAAGCCGTTTCGCAAGATGTCAACCAGGTTACCTACTGCGGAAAACTCACCAGTGCCGATGGACATTTGGATTTCCAGCAGCCGGCAACGGCACTCGAACGCCAGGTACGGGCTTATACCCCGGTGCCGGGCTGTTGGGCCGAGGACGAGCAGGGCCAGCGCCTGCGGATTCAGCGAGTCGGCATCGTCGATGCGAGCGGCGAGCCGGGCACGGTGTTGAGCCGAGATCGCGACTTGCTGGTCTGCTGTGCCGAGCAGGCCTTGCGGTTGGAACGCATTCAGCCCGCCGGTAAGCCGAGCATGGACGCGGCTGCGTTTCTCAACGGCCATCGCCCG
Source organism: uncultured candidatus Brocadiaceae bacterium (assembly GCA_964405325.1). Taxonomy (GTDB): domain Bacteria; phylum Planctomycetota; class UBA11346; order UBA11346; family UBA11346; genus CAYONM01. The sequence goes on from CAYONM010000172.1 coordinate 5,848, forward strand.
CCACAGTGGCTGAGGTGAACGGTTGTGGCGGCTAGTGCTGTGTCCAAGCAAACCAACCGGGCGCCGCCCGGAACCCACGGCTTCAATCGTATCGGTCGGCGCCCGGTTTTTGCTCTTACATCGAGGGGCAAGCCCCTCAGCTTCTAAGACGGGTACCGGCTTGTCTCGCACGGCGTCTGCTGCGTTGCGAAGAATTCCGAAAGCTATTTGTAACTACTCAGGCCCGTACCGCCCCACACCATATCGATTTCGCCATCAGCGCGCGCAGCGCGCACCCGGAGCGCGTCGCCATGCGGCGCATGCCAGGCAAGGGTGCTCGTTCCAGAGATCGGGAACATCCGGTGATCAGCGCCGATCTCTGCGCTGCATGCGAGGCAGGGCCTCGCGCTCCGGGTGGGCCAGCGCCGAGAATCCATGGGGCCTGAGTTTACGGGACACAGCACTAGGCCTTGAACACCTTCGGGTAGAGATAGCAGCGCAGCTGGGCGATGCCGTCGTCCACCGCTGCCCAGCTGGCGCAGTCCAGGTCCAGAGCGACCACACCCAGAGTCGGCAAGCGAGGAATGCCGGGCTGGTACAGGGCATTGACCAGCTCCAACAAGGCCGGGTTGTGGCCGATCATGGTCAGGTTGTGGTCGGCATCGTCGCGGTTGCGCAGCCAGGCGACCAGGTCATCGCCATCGAAGGTGTACAGCGCCTGCTCGATGCGTAGGCGGTGCTTGGGAATCAGATCCATGGTCACCAGGTTGTGCGCCGTTTCTTGTGCCCGCTTAGCCGGGCTGACGTAGCAGGGGCCGGCGTTTCGGAGCGTTCCGACCAGATGCGGTGCCAGCAGGACCAGATCACGTTGTCCGCGGTTGGCGAGGGCACGATCCTGGTCGCTTGCGTCCTGATCGTCCCAGCTGGATTTGGCGTGTCGGATGATCGTCAGCTGCCGCATGCGTTTCCCTTGCGATCGTCTGGTCGCTGAGGTCCCAACTTGGCTTATGATCGCGTCGTGCTGGTGCTGCCCTCGCCCGAGGCGCGTCGGTGGCGACGGGTCAGGGCGGCGTTGCGACCGCTTTCGGTGGCACTGGTCATGATCTGTTTCTTGTGTTTGGCGGCCAGTTCCGAGCGGATCGCGTCCCAGTTGATGGCCAGGCCTTTATCGCAGTAGCGTTGCGCACGTTGCACGTCAGGTGAGCTGGAAGTGAGTTCCGCCAAACGGACCAACATGTCCTTGGTATCGTCGATGCGACCTTCCTGTTGGAACAGGGTGGCGGCGTGACGGTAGCAGCGAACTGCTTGCCGGCGGTCGCCCAGGGCCTCGAAGACTTCGCCCAGGTTGCGCACCTGGTTGCCGTTTTCGCTATTGCTGGCGACCAGCCGCTGTTGCAAGGCCAGGGCTTGGTGGAACTCCCCCTCGGCCAGCAGGTCATGAAACAGGCTCTCGCCTTCGTCCAGTTCCTCTTCGTGTCGGCCAGCCCGGCGCAGCATCTCCACCAGTTCCGAACGCGGTTCGAAGCCGGGCGATTTGGCGATCAAGACCCGTTGGTAGGCGTGCTCCAAGGCGATGCCCAGATTGTTGGTGCGCATCGCGGTGCGGATCAGGGCGCGCAGGTTGTCCTCGCTTTGCTCATCGCGATCCAGGATGCAGATGTGGGCCAGCTGCTGGCGGAGGAACAGGTCGTCGGGTTTCAGTGCGACCAGTTGGTTCAGCATGATTTTAGCCATTCCACGATCTTCCTGACCCAGGGCCAGGAAGGCGGCGCGTTGGTAGTGGGCCACGGCCTTGCGTTGATTGGCTTCGCGGAAACTGATGGCGGCCAGCTGTGCGTGCAGTTCGGCATGGCCGGGATGTTGTTCCAAGGCTTCTTCGCAGAAGTCGCGGGCGTCGTTGGTCTTGCCACGGGAGAGTGCCGAGTGCACCGCTTGGTTCCAGGCTTCGGCACTGGCCTTGGTATAACCGATGCGGACCAGGACTTGGGCCAGTTGGACCCGTTCGCGCAGCCGGTTCTGGTCAATGTCCAGGATGCGCTTGAGGACCTTGGCCAGTTCCGCCCAGTTGCCGTCGGATTCGTAGCTCTTGGCCACCAGTTGCAGCTGTTCGACCGCGTTGTTCACATCTTGCTGCTTCTGGTAGATGTGCGCCAGGATCTGATGATTCTGATGATCGGTGGTATCGAGCTTGGCGAGCAGTTCTCGCAGCGCGACGACCTGTTCGTTGATGCGGTCGGTGGCGGTAGCCGACAGTGCCTTGTGGATCAAGTCCACCGCTTCGGCCTGCTGCCGGCTCTTGCTCAGGTGTTGCGCCAGCAGCAGCGATACCTCGAGGTTGCCCGGTTGCAGCTGCAGGATTTTTTCCCA
>CAYONM010000173.1:0-8189 GCA_964405325.1 uncultured candidatus Brocadiaceae bacterium
CTAAGCCAAGCCTGCAGGAGCTGAGATCGACCCCCAGTTCATCGGAGCTGTACTGCTGATTGTGGTCAGTCGGTGCTGCCGGCGCTGAGCCGGTAGCTGTAATCCTGTTCAGCTTGCAGCTGGCTATCGTTGTAGCTGTCAGACCCAGCCGGCAGCAGGATGATGCCGATCTGGTTGCTGACGGTGGTGTTTTTGCGACTGAGCAAATACCAATCGGCGTCGGTCAGGTTATTCCATATCAAGCGGATCTGTTCGTGCGATACGGTCATGGCCTGCATATTCAGGTTTGGCGTAATGGTCACCGTTGCCTGATCACTGGTGCCAGCAGCAGTAGCCTCAATGGTGTCGCTGCCGGTTGTCGCTGCTGCCGCATAAATACCACTGGCATCAATGCTACCCCCCGCGCCGCCAGCCAGTACCAACCAGGTGACGGTGTCGGTCATGGTGTCGCCGAATTGGTCCACCAGTTCAGCGGTAAAGGTCTGTTCGGTTCCCATGGGTACATCGATCGAAGCGGGTGTGACCGTCAGGCTGGGTGTCTGGTCGACCGTCAGGGTGAAGCTGCTGGTCGTGGTGGCCAGGCCGTCGGTGACTTGGACCTCGACGTCGTAATTGCCGGCCTGATCCAGGGTCAGTGTCGTGCTGGTGGCACTCGGGTCATTGAAACTGGGATTGGCGCCACTGGGCATGGTGGTGATGTTCCAATCGTAGCTGAGCGTGGTGCCGATGTCCGGATCGGATGCGCTGACCGAGACCACGGTGCTGGTGCCGGTGACCGGATTCGAATCGGCCGCCGCTGGGGTGTCGATTTGTGGCGAGTTGTTGCCAGTATTGCCGGAATCGATGCCGTACAACACGAGGTCGTCAAAGCTTGAGGTCTTGTTGTCATCGGAGTGGACGCCGACCTTGCCGCTGGGTGGCGTGGTATCATCGTCGGCGGACATGACGATCTGGTTGTCGATTTGGACGTAGAGTTTGCCGTCGACGCCGTAGATTTCGACCGCGTAGGCTTGTTCCTTGTTATAGGCGACGGTGTCCTGGGCCAACACGCTGCGGCTGCCGCTACTGACCTTGAACAGCTGCCGTTTGCTACCCTGGGAATTCATCTCGAAGCCGTAGTAATTATCGGCGTCCTGATATCGGAAAATCAGGCCGAGTTTGTCATCGTCGGTGGAGCTGATGGTGGCAGACAGGGCGTGGTTGATGAAATCGATCTGCCCAGGGGCGTCCCAGCTGAGAATCGCGGGACCGTCGTTGAAAGTATAGTCCAGGGTTCCCGCATCTGCCGACCAAGTGCTGCCATCGATGGCGACTTCGGCGGTCCAGCCGGTCAGATCCAGGTCGTCGAAATCATCCCGGTTCCACTCGACCTTGTCCACGACCAAGACTTGACTGCTGTGCGTGGTGCTCGTCGTCGTGCCATCATCGGCCTGCCACTCCCAGCTGTCATTACCCAAAAAATTACTGGCCGAGGTATAACTCATGCTGCTGCCGCCGACCACGCTGCCTTCAGCTGCTTGACTGACGATGGCGTAATTCAGCGTATCGTTGTCTGGGTCGGAAATCGGTGGTGCGATGCTGGTTGCCACACCTTTGGCGACGATGCTTTCGCTGTTGGTGCCACTCGGGTTGTGGTTGATGTTGCTGACCGTCACGGTGACCGCGCCGGTACCTTCGGCGATACCGTCCCAGACCTGGAAGCCGATGGTCGCAGTGCCGTCGAAATTGACCGGCGGCAGGTAGGTCAGATTCGGCGGCGTGCCGCTGATGCTGCCATCGGCCGGGAAGGAGGCGATGGAATAGGTGAGCGGGTCGCTGTCGGCATCGCTGCCAGTCAGGGTGATGCTGATGGCATCGCCGTCGGTGGTGTTGACCGACTGGTGATCGGCTACCGGAGCGGTGTTGCCGCCGCTGGCATCGACTTCGACAAAAAGACCCTGGCTCATGTTGCCGTAACTGCCGCCGGGGTAAGTCTCCAGCTTGTAGGCACGGACCATGTACCAGGCACTGCCGCTGAGCGGGCTGTTGTCTTCGTAATTGGTGCCGGCCAGTAGGCTGCCGTTCAGCCGCTGATAGGGGCCCAGGCGGTTGGCGCTGCGATAAACGTGATAGCCGCTGACGGCGGCGTCAGATGAGCTGGACCAATTCAATTGCACCTTGCTGGCAACGCTGGCGGACAGGTCTTGGGCTGGGGCCACGGGATGGATGCGCAGGGTGGGATCGCCCATCAGGTTGATCCAGATGCCGCTACCCATGTAGTTGCCGTAATCATCGATTGGATCGTAATCCAGGTGTTGGTTGTTGTCGAAGTAGTTGTTGTTGGCGGTGCGGAATTGTGAGTAGCCGATGGTTCGGCCCAGGCCCAGGTGGTGGATGTACCAATTCGGGCGAGCGCCCCAAAAACAGACCAGGCCGTATTGTCGGTTGGCCAACATGGCTCGCATCGGATTATTACTGTTATCCCATTTTTGTTTGTGGCTCGCGAAATTATTGGTGAATTGGACCTTGAAGCGATAGTTCGGGTAGTTCGAGCCCTTCCAGTCGGCAGAGCCGATGCCCAGCAGCCGGGGGGTGGATTGGCCCAGGTCCATCAGGTCACCTTCCTCGATGTTGTTGCCGCCGACAATACTGCTGACGGCAGAGGCTTCGACCGGACTGTCGTCATAGCCCATGCCCTGGTAGCAGGCGATTCTCGGTACGGTGTAGCGCAGATGCCTGAAATTGTGATTCTTGTCCAGGTAATCGCGCAGCAGTTGCTCCTCATCGCGATTCCAGGCCGTCATGCCGGCCAGATCGACGCGGCCGATGGGGATTTTGATTTGATAATTCGGCCCGGGAAGGTTGTTCTGGTCGTAGACGCCGTCGCCGGGGGTGTTGCCGCTGACATTGTAACTCGAATCGGTCCAGGTGCCGTCGAGATCGGTGTAGAAGAGATCGGTGGCATGCGGCACCGAACCGTGGCCATCTGGCGCCGTATAGCCGCTTTTCACAATCGGCAGGCGGCCAAACAGATAGACCGACTGCACATTGGCGCTCGTGGCGTGGTATTGATCGCTGATCCAGTTTTTCAAGGCCAACGGATCGCCAGTGCCATGGCGGTCGAAGTCGTGGCGGACCACGGTCCAGCCATCGCCGACCAGGTCCATCTCCATGCGCCGGATTTCGCCATTGAGGGTGGTGGCCAAGGTGGCATCGACGATGAACAGCACCGTGCCGCGGTCTTCGACCAGGGGCACGTCGATGCCAGCGCAGACATAGGCGCCGGTTTCATCGGAATAATCGCCACCGTTGTCGCGGAACAGGCCGTATTCGTAGGCGATGCCGCTGCTGACGCTGCTGTCGACGTAGAGGTGGGTCGTTGGGCTGAAGGTGCCCAGGGTGTTCCAGGTGTTTTGACCGATGTCACCGAGTTGCCGGCGCATCAGTTGAATGTCCGGGCTGTCGGATGGTTGCTCGGCCCAATCCAAGGTGATCTGCGGCGGTGAGATTTGAACGATGGTGTCGACCAGGATCTGGTCGTTCAGTGCTGCGTGCAGTGCGGCACTCAGCAAGGCGATCAAAGCGACGGTGCGGGTGCACGAATCGGCAGCACGCATGCGAATCTCCTTCTAGCCAGACGACGGTTCGGGGGAACCGTCACCGTCACGATAGGCATATGGTTATGCTCATGATAGCACCGGATATTTGGCGTGCTGTCATGGTTTTCGCAGACTTCGTCGAGATATATGATCACGTGCAAGTAAATAGCGGCGACAGCAACCTTTCTGCCGTGTCACACTCTTTTGCGGACGATGGCCGTGTGATACGCAGGTTGATCCTGGTACTGCTGTGGCCCGTAGAGCGGTGTTTCTTGTCCGGCTTCAGCGGGTCCCAGGTCGGGGCGGGCCGACCGTGATGTCAGTCCAGGCCGACCTGCATCCGGTACTGGTCGTCGGCTTCGGCTTGCAGGCAACGGTCGCGGACGGTGCTGGTGCCGGGGAGGGCTGGTTCAATGGCGGCAGGCTCAGGGCTGTGGCACAGGCAAGCCCGTATCGTGGCCGGTTGCCCATGCCGAGTGGCTGGGCGCGGCGCGTTTAGGTGATTCAGGCGGTGGTCTGCTTCTTGCTTCTTGCGAGCATGGCATGGTCCTGGCCCACTGGGTCGCGGATGTTTGACAAGGAGTTGATTGTGTTGAACAAGCTCGCTGTATTGGTTGACTATTGCTTAAAGTCGCAATAAACGGCCTCCTTTGCTTAACTGGTCGTAGAGAATTTGAGGGTTGATGTGCTGATCCTGGGCATCAATGGGGCTCCGCGAAGCGATGGTTGCAGTGGTTTGGCCCTGCAGCGGGCTTTGGATGCGGCTCTGGCGGTAGACGAGCGGATTCAGGCTCGACGCATCGAGTTGGCCGACTATCGCATCTGCGGGTGTATTGCCTGTGATGGCTGCGCCGATTACGGTCGCTGCGGCATCAACGACGATTTCAACCAGTTGCTTCCCATCCTCACCGATCCGGCGGTGGCGGGCGTGATCATTGCCGCGCCATCGGCCATGGGCTCCATCAGTGCCCAGAGTAAGGCCTTCCTCGATCGCAGCATGCTGCTGAAGCGCAATGGTCATCCCCTGCGCAACAAGGTTGGCGGCGGTATCGCCATTGGTAGCCGCAGCAGCCATGGCCAGGAGCAGGTACTTCACAGCCTGCACACCGCTTTGCTGTGCCATGGCATGGTGCTTTGCACCCCGTTGACGGACGATTGCCAATGCGGTTGCGCCCTGCAGATGGACCGCAACGACAAGCTCAACGAGGACGATCTGGCCCTGGCCAGTGGCCTGGGCTCGCGGGTGGCGGAACTGGCGTTGCGGCTGAGTTGAGACCGCTCGGTCTTTTTTGAGCCTCTCGCTGAACAGTTGGGTTTACAGCCCCTCGGTCTGACGGATCAGCGGCGCTAAATAGCTGCGCTTTTTCATATCTGCCAGGTCGTATTCCATCATCTGTTCGATGGACCATTGTTGGTCTGGCTTATTCGCTTCGCGGTACAGGCGATCAGCGACATGCCAGAGCAGGAAGAGCTTGCCCGGTTTGGCTTGCTCGCCCAGGGCCACCATGCGATCGGCGGTGTCGGCCAGGTTGCCGATGTCCTCGATGCCCGTGCGACCGACCTGGGTACGCAGCTGGTCGAATTCAATTTCGTCCCAACTGGTGCCGCCGCTGACGGCATACAGACTGGTCCAGTAGAAACACTGGGTGGCCTCGACAATGTAGGGGTCGTCATGGGTACCGCCGATTACGCCGGCCAGTTCGTGCATCTCCTCGCCCCAGCGCGTCAGGAACTTCTGTCGATCACCCTTCAGCAGCATGCCGACGGTGCCCGAGGGCTTGTCGCCGGCGGCGATTTGGAAGTCCTGGATCTCTTGGGCATTTTCGGCGAGCAAGCGGTAGATCTCGTAGATGCGTCGGGGACTGGCCATGGCTGCTCCTGCGGGGTGCCCAGGTAAGCGGCTTCGGCAGCGGGGGCAAGCCCTGGGCGATTGGCACGCAGCCGCTAAGCTGCGTGGATGCATGTCCGTCTTCCGCTTCCAGCCGATAGCGACGGCCGGGTGTGGCTGCACACCGCCCGCGCCGGCCAGGTGGACAGCCACCATCACGACGAGTTGGAGTGCAATCTGGTGCGCCGGGGGCGCGCCCGCTATGTGTTGGCCGACCGTCGTTACGACTTGGGACGCGGCAGCATTGTCTGGCTATTTCCACGGCAGGAGCACGTATTGGTGGACCGCTCGCCGGATCTGGAAATGTGGATCCTGGTGATCAAGCCAGCGGCTTTGCAGGTGCTGGTGGCACAGGGGGCTGATCCGGCGCTTCGGCTGGACGATCCCGATGGTCTGCACTGTCGTCGGCTGGGGGAAGTGGGGCTGCGCGATTTACAGCACCTCTTCTCGGATGTGCGTGATCAGGAGGACCAACTCACCTGCAATCTCGGTCTGACCTATCTGGTCTTGCGTGCCTGGCAGGCCAGTTGTTATGCTGATGAATTACTACCCACTCAAGCGGTGCATCCGGCGGTGGAACGGGCGGCGCGCTTGTTGGAGCAGGGTGATGGCGACGATGCCCTGGAAGCGCTCAGTCGCCGAGCCGGTTTGAGTGCTTCACGCCTGCGGCATCTGTTCCGCGAGCAGATCGGCCTCAGCATCCAGGATTATCGCAACGATTGCCGCCTGCACCGATTCCTGGCCGCCTACCGGCCAGGCAGCCGTTTATTGGACGTCGCCTTGGACGCCGGTTTCGGCAGCTACGCGCAATTCCATCGCGTCTTCCGTCGTCGCATGGGCTGCAGCCCACGAGAATGGGAGGGCTGAGCAGGCTTGGTCAGCTTGCCTGCGCCGCTGGCTCGTCTGCTTGCCACGATTAGGGCGAGAATCCGAAATTTTTGCAGTGTCGACAGGTGACCGCCATCGAGACCGGAGGTCGGCTGAATTCTTGCGGTCGGCTTCGGGTCTCGCGTTTGCGTTCTAGACCCAGGAATGGTTCGACGTTAAGACGCCGAAGGCGGTTTAGCGTCGATAGGCCTGCAGGGCTTTGGTCAATGCGGCTGCTTCTTCTTGGGTTTTAATGTGGGCCAGGATATACACACCCTTGGTGCCAATGGCGTCCAGCACCTGACAGACCTGGGCGGCCGGCACATTCAATACCTGTACCCCCTTGCCCGCTCCCAGGATTTCCCGGTACATGGGATACCAGTGCGGATCACCGCCCGGAGGAACGTTGGGGTCGGGAGTCCACTCGATGGCAGTCAAGGTGTCAATTCCCAGCAGCAGGTCCAAGTGATGCAGGCATTCGCTGCCATCCAGGTGGAACAAGCTCTGATCCAGGGCCGCGCATTGCCGGCTCAGGCTGGGGACCACGAAACGTTCAAATAATGCCGGCGAGAACATGGCTGAGGCGTCGCATTGTAATTTGGCACAGCGGCCCGGGCCATAGACGCGAAAGGCGCCAAAGGCATTGCCGCCATATTCATCCTGGATCAGCGGCCGCAGGCGATCGAACACGGTCAGCCAGGCCTGATCGATGGCGCGGACCTGGCGTTCCACCCAGTCCGGCTCTTCGAGCATATCCATCAACACCGTTTCGGTGCCACGCAGGCTGGCGAGGATATCGATATTTTCCACCAGGTCCGGGCAGCCCACCAGATACCGTCCGGCGGCTTTGGCAGCCATGGCGCGACAGGTCTGTTCGTGCACCTGCAGCCAATGGTTGTCCGGATCCAGCTGCACCGGCGCGAGGGTTTCGACTTCATCAATATCTTCCCAGCAGGGATGAAACCAAACCGTTTGCTGACTGAAGCCGGGTTGGGCACCCAGCATCAGGGCTAGTGAGCCAGGGCCGATATTCGGGTCGGTACAGGGCAGGGTGTCCAAGGGATAACTGGCGCGGGCCAGGGCCCAATGCGTGCTCTCAGCGCGCCATTGGGCATTTTCATGGCGTTCGCGTCGGTCCGTCAGCAAGCCGGGGTCGGGCTGCTCGGGATCGCGATTGCAGGCGCCCCACTGCGGCGGTGCCCAGCAGGCGACAACAAAATCCTGGTGTTGCCACCAGCCGCAATGTCGGGCGCGGGCTTCGGTCCAGTTGGGATGCCAGGAGGTGGTCAGGCTGCTGGTGCTCATGAGGTGTACTCCAGCAGCTGATTATGCCGAGCAGTCTTGCTGAAGGCATCGCGCCAGCGCTGCTGGAGTTTGCATATGGGGCTGGGATCAGTCGAGATCGCCCCCATCGGAAAGCGGGACGACGCCTGCGGCAGGATCATTTTCGATGGCCAGTTGCCATTTGGCTTGAAGCTCTTCCCACTTGGGTGGGTCGGGGATGCTGGATAGGAGAGCTATTGGTTTTCCGATATCGGTGATGATGGACGCTTCCCTCAAAGGGGGCTTCGCCCCCTCGCGACGTCCGTCGCACCCGCCAGCCGGGCTCCGGTCCCTCGGCCTCGGTCGGGATTCGCTCGCTGCGCGAGCGTTTTTCGGCGGCGCTACGCGCATTATACGCCAAAAACCGGTCCTCGGTCGGAGGTGCGGACCGCAGGTCCTCGCGCTTGGACGCGCTCGCCTGGCTCTTATCGGATTCGTGCCGAATTCGATCTCTGAGGGACCCGTCATGATGGACGCGTCCCTCAGAGGGGGCGTTGCCCCCTCGCGACGTCCGTCGCACCCGCCAGCCGGGC
>CAYONM010000174.1:0-2386 GCA_964405325.1 uncultured candidatus Brocadiaceae bacterium
CCGAAATCACCGTCGTGGGTGCCGACCTTGTTGTCTGATGGGGAAGGCCGCATGGATCTCTTCCGGACCGGGCAGTATATTGCTGACCTCAAGACCACCGGCGATCTCGACAGCTGGGCCAAGTCGGTAACTGCTTACGGGTATCACCGCCAGGCCGCCTTCTACCGCTGGCTCTGCGAGCAGGAGACCGGCCACCGGCTGCCGTTCTCCTTCGTGGTGGTCGAGAAGACCGCGCCTTACCGCTGCCGGGTGATCGACCTGGACGACGCTTATCTCGCCGCCGGCTGAGAGGAGGTCGAACAGGCGCTCAAGGGCATCGGCTACTGCTACCAGACCGGCGACTGGTCGGATCCGGGGTATGCACAGTTGGAAGCGCCGGGGTGGATGCGCGCCCGGCAGGTGGTGGCCGTATGAGCCTCCCCGACTGGTACACCCCACCCGACATCATCGACCAAGAACCCGAGCAGCCGCTCGGGTTTTCCTATTACACACCCACACCGGACTACCCCGACCAGCGCACCTTCGCCGACGACGTGCAGGACGCTGCCAACGCTACCCACGCAGCGGGTACGATGCTGGACGCCGCGGCCGATTTATTCCGGTTTTTCTCCTGAGGAAGGAACACACCATGCATGATCTCGCAAGCTACGGGGCGGCCGATGGGCTGTCTCGCCACTCCTGCTACAATCTTCGCGAAAATCCCTGGCACAGGCTGGGCACCGTCGTCGAGCGCCCGCTCGCCGATCCCGACATCCTCGAAATCGCCGGCCTCGACTGGAGGGCCGAGAAGGTCCCCCTCTATGATGCAGACTTGGAGCCGGTCCCCACTCACCGTGCCATGAAGCGCAGCGACGATGGGCGCCTGCTCGGGGTCGTCGGTCAGGGATACGAACCGCTCCAGAATTCCATGCTCTTCACGCTGCTGCGTCAGGCCGGTGACTGCAGTGACCTCACCATCGAGACCGCGGGCGCCCTCGGCAATGGGGAGCGGGTCTGGGCCCTCGCTCGGGTGCCGCAGCTCAACCTGGCCCTGGGTGAGGATTTCAGCCAGGGCTATCTGCTCATCAATAATTGTCACGATGGCAGCGGTCGTGTTCACCTGACGAGCTGTCGGGTCAGAGTCGTGTGCGCCAACACCCTGGCCGTCGCCATGAGAGAGCGTCGCGATAAGCGCGGCACGGTGGTGGGCGGCTTTGCCATCCGCCACAGCAGCGGACTGCACACGGCCTTGGAGGACGCGGCCAAGGCCTACGCCGGGGTCATCCGCGACCATCAAGCTACAGTCCAGGCCGCGGAGCACCTGGCTTCGGTCAGCTATGACGACGTCATGCTGCGGGCAGCCTTCGACCGCATCTTCAACGTGCCCGACGGGCCTGACGAGAGCGATCGCGCCGCCACCATCAGGCGTAACCGTGAGGACCGCATCAGGTCCATTCTTGCCTCGGAGACCTGCATGCAGCGCGGCACGGCGGGCACGACTTGGGCGTTGTTCAACGGCATCACAGAATGGGTCGATCACGAGCGCGGCACGCGCGGCGGTGAGAGCGCCGAGGCCCAGCGCTTTGAGAGCGCCACCTGGGGCAGCGGCGCTGCGTTGAAGTAGCGGGCCTGGGACGTGATGCTCGACCTGGCCGGGTAGGGCCCGAAGAAGGCAGCCAACCCGGCTGTCTTCTTTTTACCTCGAGCGTATCCGACATGTCGTCGGCGCATTATTCGCACGCCCGTACCACCCCTGTGACGGGCCGGCCCTCCGGAATGACAGCGCTCGCTTGCTTCGTATACGCAAGGCTATCAGGATGTCTCGGACAGCAGTGCCGGCAAGGCTCCCAGGAGATATGCGGAGATGGCAGACGACGACATCCGTTGGCTAAGTGTCGCCGAGGTTGCCGATCACCTGGGCGTAAAGCCCGACACTGTCTACAAATGGGTGACCAGGAAGCACATCCCCAGCCATAAGGTCGGGCGGCTCCGCCGCTTCAACCTCCACGAGATCGACGCCTGGATCCGTAGCGGCCAGGCGAGCAACCATGGCCACAGCGATAGGAAATGAGCCGATACCATGTAATCCATCCTCCAAACCTGCGAACCGCGCAAAGACCTGCTCAGCGGCGCGTTCAACCCCGAGATTTTCACTGCTCAGCTCAGTACGGTGGTCGATCACTACCGCGGCGGCAGCAACGGTGGTCCGGCGATCTACACCGACCCCATCCAGTTCTTCGGTGAGGCCACCTTTCCTACTCAGGGCCTGAAGGACCTGCTCGGTGAGGTTTTCGCGCGCCTCTCCGGCGATAACAGCGTACCCGCCATCCACCGCCTGGAGACCTCCTTCGGCGGCGGCAAGACCCACAGCCTGATCAGCTGCACCCATATCGCGCAGCGCGGCACC
>CAYONM010000174.1:2486-5356 GCA_964405325.1 uncultured candidatus Brocadiaceae bacterium
GCACCCATATCGCGCAGCGCGGCACCGAGCTCGTCACTGCAACTGCAGACCTGCTCGACGCCAAACACCTCCCTGAGCCCGGCACCATCAGCGTGGTTGGCATCGCTGGTGATGAGGTGCCGGTCCATCAGCCCAAGGGCAAGAAACTGGTGCCCTTCACCCTCTGGGGCGAGATCGCCAGCCAGATCGGTGGCATTGAACTCTACCAAGAAGTGGAAGACGAGGCCACCAGCCGCGGCGCGCCGGGCACGCCATACTTCGACGCCGTTTTCGGTGGCCGTAAGGTCCTGATCATGCTCGACGAGCTGGCACAATACACCGCCCGCCTCGAAGCTGCCCACCCACACGCCAGCCAGCAGCTCGCCGCCTTCCTCATGAGCCTCTTCGGCCACGCCATGGTCTGTGAAGACTGCATCGGCCACAGAGAACAATCATGGGCCCTGGCTTCTGGGCAGACGGTTTGCGTGAACTGCACTGAGTCGGACGACTTCGAAGTCTGCAGCCACTGCGAGGAAGAGGCTGGAGAAGGAGCCTCCGCTTGCTGTGAGTGTGGAGCGATCATCTGTCCCGACTGTTGGGGCGACCTGCGGCCGGGATTCGGTCCGCAACTCAAGGCCGGCACCTGTACGGTCTGTGGCGAGTATCTCTGTCAGGCCTGTGCCGAGGAGCTGAGCCAGAACGACGACGACGAGGACGACAACGAGGAGGAGCCATTCACCTGCTCGGGCTGTACCGCCGCATCAACTGAGAATGGTTTATGCTGGATTCGGCAAGTAAGCATTGCGGAGGTGTTAGCGTCGTTGTAAGGTGTAAGGCAACCTGTAAGGTGCGCGCCCCATGAGTCACTACGACTATCCCCACTATCGCCTGACCCGTGACCCCTTGTCCTTAGTCCTGTTTCAGATTCGGTTTAGCAGGATCCGCCAAATGCCGGCGTTGATGCCGAGCATCCAGGATCGCTTGCGCCACGAAGGCTACCCGATCGATGCCAGCGGCGAGATCAATCAGGTCAGCATCGAGATGTCGCCCCTCGCCGGAGCGCAGAACAAGGTCACCTCGCAACGGCGTGATGAGTTCCGCAGCAAAGACCATCACTGGTCGGTGGTGATCGGAGAAGACCAGGTCGCCTTGCTGACCACCGCCTATGAGCGTTACCAGAGCTTTGCCGAGCGCCTGCAGTCCGTTCTCGCCATCGTTGATGAGACCGCAGAGCTCCATCTCAGCCAGGTCACCCGCTTGGGCATGCGCTACATCGATGCCATCGTACCCCGCGCAGGAGAATCCTGGCGCCCGTATCTCCAGCCTGGCCTCTGCGGCCTGCGCTCTGATGTCTTCGTCGACGACGAGCAGTTCATTCACGCGCAAACCGTCGGCCGCACCCAGCACGGCACTCTCAACTTGCGCGTGTGGCAGAACAACCAGGGCATCGTCTACCCACCCGATATCTTCGCTGGCACCGAACCCATGCCACATAGCGTCGAACTCTTGAAAGAACAGGTCATCACGCTGGTCGACACCGACCATGCCACCCAAGGCGAGTGGGATTACGACCTGGCCTCCATCCTCGAAACCGCTGATGCACTCCATCAAGGCGTCAACTACTGCTGGTTCAAGCACGCCATCACCGAACACGCTCTCGAGGCGTGGGGAGCCGAGCCATGCTGCTGACCGCCGAACACCCTGACAAGACCGCAGACCTTCTCTCGCTGACTCCCGACAGCCCCTCTGCGCGGAACGAGCTCACCACCCGCGGCTTCACCATGAGCAGTCTCTTGGCCGCAACCGTGATCTCAGGCTCCATCGGTACCGTGAGCGTCCGCCGCCAGATTGTGGATCGATGCGACTACAGCGAAACCACCTTGCTGGTCCACGACCGCAGCCCCAGCCCTGCCCATGATGAGCAGGCGGTGCCGATCCAACAGATCGTCTGCCATGTCAATGTGGCCCTGGCCAACCTCGGCAAAGCCAAGATCGCTCGCCTCGTCGGTGTCTCCCGTCCGGTCTACTACGGCTGGCTATCGGGCGAGCAACTCAATCCAGACAACAACGCCCGCATGCGGCAACTGGCGCGCATACTCGCGGTCGCCACAGAACCCCGTAGGCCCATTCATCGCCCATTCCTGACCGATATCCTGGAGGGCTTCGACCGGAGCTTTACCGATCTCCTCCAGGCCGACACCTGGGATGAAGCCGCACTGATCGCAGTCGCCACACGCGCGCGCCAGCTCAACGACAGGCGCGATGCCTATCTTGCCAAGCTCAAGCAGCCCTCGCCTGAAGACGGCAAAAACACGCTCTTCGACAACAGCCTGGCCTTGGGCCTGGAAGGCTGACATGGGCGATGGTCACGATATCGTCGCGGCCATCGAAGCGGCAGGGTGGCAACAGGGCGACCTCATCGGCCCCGGCGATGCGGGTCAGGTGCTTGATCACAGCGAAGATCGCAGGCCTGAAACGGCCGACCCCATCTGGCTGATCGTCCTCAGCCAAGATTGCGACCTGCGCCGCAACCCGGTCGTAGAGCCCTGGGTTGAAGTCATCGCCGCCCGGGAATGCCCGCCAGAAGAGCTCGACAAAGCCTGCCTGAACGGTCGTCAGGGGCGAAACCTCCACCTGAGAGCCAGCCATGGCGATACCGGCCTCGGCCTCTGCTGCTCGATCCACGACCGCTGCCGCATCCCCAAGCCTATCCTGCCGACGATTGCGGCGGGCCCAATCAAGGGCCTCGAGGCTGAAGCGCAGCGCATCCTTCGCCAGTGGGTAGCGCGGCGCTACACCCGCCGGCCCTTCGCCAACAGCTTCGAGAAACGTCTCAAGCACACCGACTCAAAAAGCCCCATGGGCAAGTTCCTCAAGCGTCATGATGTCTG
>CAYONM010000174.1:5456-8171 GCA_964405325.1 uncultured candidatus Brocadiaceae bacterium
AGAGGCCCAGGCTTACGAAATCCAAGCCGTCCTGACGGTCGAAAAGTACCTCCTCGACCACCCCGCCAATCATGAGCACTTCGCGGCGATCGAACGCGCCTTTGAGGACGCGATCGAGGCCACCGCAGGCGTCGCTCATGTCCCGCCGGTCGATGCCGAAGGTGATGCCATGCCGCTCATCAGGAGCGAAGACGACCTCACCATGGCCGATCTGCGCCGCTTCCAGCGGTTGGAAGCGGATTACCGGAGCAGTGGCGACAATGCCCGCCCCTCTGACGGGCTGGATAGTGAATGATGCCGAGTCCTCAATTCCTGCCCGTGCCGTCAACGGCAACGCCCACCACCTCCGGTCTCCAGAGCTTCGCCTCGTTACTCTACGCTGAAGAATGCAGCGGCTTAAAGCTCTGGGCCGATCACCGCAATCCCTACGACATCAAGAAATGACACGCTGATTATGACTGCTGAAAACGACCTGCGCCTGATTGAAAAAGGCTTCCCCTGTCACCAGGTGGGGGCGGAAACGCAGCGGGAACGCGGGGCCAGCTCGGCGCTGCCGCCGCTGTACTTCCTGCATGTCTGGTGGGCTCGTCGGCCGCTGACGCCGAGTCGGGCGGCGATTTTGGCGTCGTTGCTGCCGGCGGATGCGGATCCTGATTGGTTTCTGCGTCAGCTTGGCCTTGAACGGCCGGTGGCTTTGATCGGCAATGTGCCATGGCGTTTGGCTGGCAAGATTCTCGACAAGCGGATCCACCACGACGACGGCACGGCCACCATCACCGTCGATGCCAAGGTGCAGGGCTGGTTCAACGACGAAATCGGCCGCCGTCAAGCCTGCCGTAGCACCATCGCGGCCCTGCGTGCGCACAGCCAGGAATTAGCCTGTCATCCGCTACTTGATCGTTGGGAAGAGGAGAGCGCCGCTTTCGCGATCGATAAACTTGCCATAGGCGAAACACTGCAAGTCGACATGATGACAGCCGATCCGGCGCATGTGAATGAACGTATTGAGTTCGCCAAGACTGATATCGTCACAGAGTGCCTTGGTAGTGGGATTCGCTGGGATCCCGAGGACCTCTATTGTTACAGCCGCGGATATACCAAGAACCCTGAACCAAACGCTCAACCGTTGGTCGTATTGGATCCGACTTCTGGCGGGGGCTCCATTCCCTTCGAAGCCCTGTGCTTAGGCCATAAGGTCATTGCCAACGAACTGAACCCGGTCGCCACCACCATCCTCTACGCCACCTTGGACTACCCGGCCCGCTACGGCATCGACCTGGCCAAAGACATTGAGGAGTGGGGCCAGAAGTTGGTCGCCCATGTCGACGAGCAGATGCGCCCTTTCACGCCCTTCTCCCCCCTGGACGACAGCGAGCGGGCCAACCTCAAGCGTCATATCGCCACCTGTCCCGAGATCCTGCCACAGTTTGATGTGCCCGAATACGACCAGCAGGGCCTGCTCTACGTCCGCACCGTCACCTGCTCCCACTGCGGCGGCGAGGCGCCGTTGTTCAACACATTCTGACTCTCCAAGGAAGCCAAAGACCCCTGGGCCGTGGAGGTGGTCTGCGATGGCAAGCCCCAGGGCGGCTCTGTATCATTCCGGCCCTACCGCATCACCAGCAAGCTGACCAAGGAAGAGACTGCCCGTATCGACGCTGGCACCGTCGCTCGTGGCGTTGGCTCCTGTGTGCACTGCAAGCAGGGCATCGATGGCGCCGAGATCAAGGCCCAGGCCCGCGGTGAATCCCCGCGCGGGAAATGGCGCGATGTGCTCTACACCGTCGCCGCCGTCCGCTTCGAGCCCAAGCTCGACAAGCACGGCAAGCCCGAGACCTACGGCTCCGGCGCGCGCAAAGGCGAGATCAAGACCCGCAAGGTCCGCTTCTTCCGTGCCCCCAACGACCGCGACCAGCAAGCACTGCATGATGCCGAGGCCGAACTTCAGCGCCGCTGGGATGCATGGGATCGGGAGGGGTTGATTCCCTCAGAAAAGATACCCAAGGGTTCAAAGACCAGTGAGCCGACGAGGTACGGCATGGAACGCTGGTGCGATATGTTCACGCCGCGTCAGCTCTTGGGTCATCTGCATGCCATCGACTGCCTCAACCACATGAAATCAGATATCCGGGCGCAGTTCGGCGAAGAGAAAACCCGTGCCCTTATTACCTATATTCAGTTCGCCATTGATAAGTGCGTGGATTATAACAGTCGGCAGACGCGGTGGCATTACGGCCGTGGTGTCATGGTCGGTACATTCGGCCGCCATGATTTTTCACTCAAGTGGACCTTCGGTGAAATGGTTTTCGCAGGGCCTGGCACCGGCTTGTCTTGGGGTCTTAGCCAAGTTATTGATGCATATCATGGCATCGCAGAGCTCTCGGTCGGCAAGGATACGGGCGATCCAGATGTAGATATAGTGAATGGAACTGCCGGTTCCATGAGATCGGTGTCTGACAAAACTGTCGACCTTATCTGCATGGATCCGCCTTATTATGACAATGTCCAGTATTCCGAGCTCAGCGATTTTTATTATTGCTGGCAAAAGCGTACACTCGCTCGCCGACCTCTACGGTCATTATTCTTCCAGATATACAGACAAAGCCAATGAGGCGGTTGCTAATCAAGTCCGTGACGGCAGCTCCTCGTGTGTAGTGGTAGGAGGTACGGCGATCCTCGTGGCCCATCGCGTCCATCACCAAGCGCTCAGGGTAT
>CAYONM010000175.1:0-4196 GCA_964405325.1 uncultured candidatus Brocadiaceae bacterium
GTCACGAAGTTGGGCAGTTTGCAGAGGGGGCGTTGCCCCCTCGCGCCTCCGGCGCACCCGCCAGCCGGGCTCCGGTCCCACGGCCTCGGTCCATTGGCCTGGGTCGGGATTCGCACACTCGGTGGCGCGCGCTCACCTGGGCATGCCTGGACTCGATGCTCATTCAACCTACGAACCCCCTTCAAACCCACCGATCAAGACGAGGAGCCAGCAAAATGTCCCAGCCCCGTCGCTCCCATCATTGCCAAGTGCGGTGCCGTGGCGAGGCTGATAGTGGAGGACAGCGCCCATGGACAGCCCCGATCGGGACCAGCTGCATGCCCTGCGCGACCGGCTGACGGTATTTCGCGAACGCATCCTGGCCGACCTCATCCAATTGGCACAGATGCGCACGCCCTCTGGCCAGGAGGGTGCCCGCGTCCGCTTTCTGCGCGACCGGCTGACCCAGGGCGGCGTGCCGAATGTTGGCCAAGACGAAGTCGGCAACGCCGTCGGCGTGATCCCCGGCCTGGAGCAGATACGCTCGATCATGATCGTCGCCCATCTCGACAGCGCGCTGACCACTGAAACCGACGTCAACGTCACCATCAAGGACGATCGCGCCGTCGGCGCCGGCATCTCGGGCACGCCGCTATCAACCGCCATGCTCTGCGTCCTGCCCGAGGTGCTGGAGCACCTCGGTATTCGGCTGAAGTCCACTCTGGTACTCCTGGGCTCGGTCTCCAGCCGCGGTCAAAGCGACAAAAATGGCCTGAACCGCCACCTGACCCACACCGAACTCAAGCCGGATGTTGGCCTGGTACTGGAAGGCCTGCCCCTGGGTAAGGTGAACTGCTTCTCCATTGGCAGCGTGCGCGGTAACATCCACGTCAACACCGAAGGCCGGGTGCACATCGGCTATGGGGCCGAAAGCGCGCTGGTGGTGGTGACCCGCATCGTCAACCGGATGCTGGAAATCGCCGTGCCGCGCCGCCCCTACACCGAAATCCGCCTGGGTCGTCTGCGCGCCGGCTACAGCCACGATATCGAACCCGACGAGGCCATCCTCGGTTTCGAAGTCGTCAGTTACGACGAGGGAATCATGCAGTCGGTGCTCGAGCGCATCCAGGATGCCATCGCCGAAATGGCCTCGCGCTACCAGGCCACCGTGGATCTGGATGTCTTCCACTCCCGCAGTGCCGGCGGCCTCAGCTTCACCCACCCTTTGGTCAAACACGCCAGAGCGGTGCTGGAGGCCTTGGATGTGGAACCAGTGCAAAACCACACCGCGGGCGAGTTGTCGCACTTCATCTCGCGCGACATTCCGGCCCTGACGTTAGGCATCTCCAAAGGCAAACGCAATCTAGCCAGCAACGACTATGTACTGATCGAACCCCTGTACGCCGGTCTGGCACAATTAGTGGGGCTGCTGCAGGAGATCGATACCGGCAACTGCGATGCCGACGTCGATTATGCCACCCCGGCCGCCGGGCCGAGCAACGTACCAATCGGAAATTGAGGCAGAACGATGGATACGGAACAATGGCTGCGCGAACGGACCTTTCATCATTCGCGCTTCTGGGACATCAAATACCTGGTCACACGCAAGCAGGAGCAAAACCTGCGCATCAGCCTGTGCCTGCCGACCCTGAACGAGGAGTCCACCATCGGCAAGGTGCTGGTGATCTTGAAATCCGAGCTGATCGATCGTTATCCGCTACTGGACGAAATTGCCGTAATCGATTCCGGCAGTAAAGACCGCACCCTGGAAATCGCCAAGAATTATGGTGCCGATACCTACCTGGCTTCGGAATGCCTGCCGCAATACGGCGACCATCGCGGCAAAGGCGAAAACCTGTGGAAGGCCTTGTATCTGCTGACCGGTGATATCATCATCTACATTGATTCCGATATCACCAATATCCACCCGCGCTTCGTCTACGGCCTGTTGGGGCCACTGCTGAACGATCCGGAGGTACAGTATTCCAAGGCCTTCTACGACCGGCCGCTGAGCTTTTCCGGCGGACTGCGGTCCACCGGTGGCGGCCGTGTAACGGAAATCCTCACCCGCCCCACCTTCAGCCTGTTCTATCCGGAACTGGCCCCGATCATCCAGCCGCTCTCTGGCGAATACGCCGGCCGGCGCACCACCTTGGAACGCATCCCCTATCCGGTCGGCTACGGCGTCGAAACGGCGATGCTGATCGATATATTCAAACACTCGGGACTGACCGCCTTCGCCCAGGTGGACCTGGACCAGCGGGTCCACCGCAATCAGGAGACCACCGCCCTGGGCCGGATGAGCTTCGGCATTCTGCGTACCCTGTTCCGCCGCCTGGAACGAGACGGCAAACTCAACTTGGAAACAGTACTGCCACAAGTGATGCAGCAATGCAAAGTCGCTGACATGCGCTACGAGATGCTGGAGAACAGCATCGAGGAATTCGAACGACCCCCGATGCTGGAGATCCAGGAATATCGCGACAAGTTCGATCGCGGACCTGCGGAGTAAACCATGAAGATCGCCATGCTGCACTATCACCTGCAGCCCGGTGGCGTCACCCGTGTAGTCGCCAATCATCTGCTGGCCCTGGACGCAGTGGTCGATGAGACGGTGGAAGTCAAGCTACTGCACAACGGCACCACCACCGGATTTCCCGAAACCATCCAGCTTGAGCACGTCCGTTTCAGTCATCACCCACTACCGGAGCTCGCCTACGACAGTCATCATCAATGCAACGCCAAAGACGTGTACAACGCCATTATCGCCGTACTCCAACAACAAGGCTGTCAGCCTCACGATACCGTCATCCATATCCACAACCACTCACTGGGCAAGAACGCCGCACTCACCGCCTGCCTGCCGGAATTGGCCAAGGCCGGCTGGCGGCTGCTGTTACAGATCCACGACTTCGCCGAAGATTTCCGGCCAGCTGAATTCACCCATCTGCGCGACCGGCACGAACTGCGCCACGGCGCCTGGTACCCGCAGAGTGCGCACATCCACTACGCCACCCTGAACGCCCGCGACCATCAACTACTCAACGAGGCCGGCATTCCCGACGAGCGTCTGCACCTACTGCCCAATCCGGTACTACCCGAGCCCCCCGGCGATGCCGAGGTCGGCCGCGCCGCCCTGGAGGCCCGCTTCGGCGACGCCCTCCGCGAGGAATACGTGCTCTATCCGGTCCGTGGCATCTCCCGCAAGCAGGTTGGCGAATTCTGTCTACACGCCGCTCTGGCCGAAGACGAACGCTGCTACGGCATGAGTCTGGCACCGGGCAACCCCTGGCAACGTCCCAGCTACGACTGCTGGCGCGACCTGGCCAACCAGCACAACCTCCCCTGCCTGTTCGAAACCGGCAGCACCAACGACCTACGATTTTGCGACCACCTCGCCGCTGCCGACCACCTGCTGACCACCTCGGTGGCCGAGGGCTTCGGCATGGTCTTCCTGGAGAGCTGCCTGACCGGGCACATCATCCTCGGCCGCGACCTGCCGGAAATCACCAACGATTTCCGGCGCGACGGTCTGCAATTTCCCGGCCTGCACCGGGATTTTCGCATTCCCATCAGCTGGATCGGCCGCGTCGACTGGCAAAACGCCTTTCTGGTCGCCTTCACCCAGACCCTGGAAGCCTACGGTCAGGAAATCCCCCCGCGCAGCCAACTGCTGCACTGTTTGGACAATCTGGTTGACGACCAGACCATCGACTTTGCCACCTGCACTCGCGACTTGCAGGAACGCATCGTGGTCCTGGCGGCATCGGATCCCGAACGACGCGACGAACTCCGCCGCTTGAACCACGACCCGGTGCGTCGACACAGCAGCACCAATCTGCATCTGGTCAAAGACAACAACCGCAAAGCGGTGACCACGGCTTACAGCATGCCGGCCATCGGCGAACGCCTGCTACACAGTTATCACAGTCTGCTGCATTGCGAAGCAACCGACGTTCGACCTTTACGCGGCGCCGCCAGCCTGCTGCGCGGCTTCATCGAACCCTACCGCTTCGCACCGATCCGAATCAATCCAGCCTAGTGCTCTGTCCAACAGCTCCGACGCTTTTATCAGGAACGCTCTCTGAGATAGTCGGTTTTTCGGAATATGGAATCCGGGCTGGCAAGCAACCCGCGGCCACCCGACGGAATCTCGTTGGGATTGTTTGCCCCAAAGATGTCAAACCGGATGCTTCCATCACAGCGGGCCTGCTGGC
>CAYONM010000175.1:4296-7928 GCA_964405325.1 uncultured candidatus Brocadiaceae bacterium
CATCGGTAGATCCAGTGCTGATCCGGGACACCGGCAAGCCGTAACGACAGTCGCCGGGTTCGGATGGCGGTGGGCCCGCTTCGCGCCGGTGGGCTTGGGGTGTGCAACAGGTCTTAGGCTTCGACTGGACTTCCATCACTGCAGCCTATCCGGTCGCCGCAGCGTGCCCCCACCGCGTCTGCATGCCCCCTCTGCCGCTGCTATGGCCATCCGAGAACCTGAGGACCTGAGGCCCAGCCTGGAGCGCTGGTCGACGCTGCTGTTTCGGCATCTACCATGCCGCCATGCCAGCCACCACCACCGCGGAGCCAGCCCGCCACCTTGCCACCGGTCTGATCTGTCTCGTCATCGGCCTCTTCCTCTGTCTCTCCCTGATCAGCTATGATCCAGCGCAATTGGGCGCCATTGGCTCGCAAGTGGGCAACTGGTGCGGCCCAGTTGGAGCCTGGACCGCGCATGGCCTGATCACCAGCCTGGGCTTGGCAGCCTGGTACCCAGTGCTGGCCGTTGTCGGGACCGGCCTGGCCTGCCTCTTCCGCCGCATCTGGTCGCAACCCTACCGGCAACTGACCGGGGCCCTGCTGCTACTGATGGTTTTGCCCGGCCTGCTGCATCTGCTGCCGGTGGCCGCCGACAACGCTTGGCTGCTGGCCTGGGATCAGGTCCCCCTCGCTGGTCTCGGTGGCCTGTTGGGCAACTTGCTCAGTGCCGATCCGGCAGCGGCTAACGGACCCGGTCTGCTGGTTGGCTACCTGTCCACGACGGGCGCCGCCCTGCTGCTGACCTGTAGCGCCGCTCTGGCCTGGTACCTGTTGGATCTCCGGCTGATTGCGGTCAGCAGACGCATCTGGACTGCCTGGCAGCGAGCACGAGCCGAGCGCGCCGCCAAACAGAGCGCTGAAAAGCGATTGCCACCACGGGTCCAGCGAGAAAACACCGGCACTGCCGCGCCGCCACCAACACCACCAAAATCGAGCACCGCCGCTGGCAGCGGCCGCCTGATCACCGTCGATCCAGCCGAAGTCAAGGCCGTGGGCAAACGCATCCAGGAACGGGAAAGCACCGCCGGTCTGGGCGAGGCCCGAGCCCTGGTGGAACGGATCCGCCAGCAACGCGAGCGCAGCCTGAGCCAGAGCGATCCCACGCCGATCCAGGCCGCCATCAGCCTGGCCCGCCAACAGCCGGAAGCCGACCGCGTCGAGTCCGCCAGTGAACCAAGCCCGGCCTCCGACACCGCCCTGGCCAGCGCCACCAAGCTCAGCCAAGCACCCGACACCAGCGAAGAACCCTGGCAACCACTACCCGGCGAAATCGTTCCTGAACCAGAACCAGAGGGATCGTCGGACGAGACGAATTCCAAACAAACCAATGCCAGCCGCTCTGCCAACGCAAACCGCAGCCTGCGTGACGGCACCAACTACGCGCTACCGGATGCGGATATTCTCGACGCCCCGCCCGCCTTCGACGACGACGACGCCGCCGCTGAAACCGAACGCACCAGCCGCTTCATTGAAAAGATCTTCTCCGATTACAAGGTGAACGTCAAAGTGGTGATGGCCACCCGCGGCCCCTACATTACCCAATACGAACTGGAGTTGTTGGACGCCGGCATGCGTGTCAACAAGGTTGCCGGTCTGGAACGCGAGCTGAGCCTGAACCTGGGTACCGAGGGCATCCGAATCGTCGCACCCTTGCCGAACAAGAAAACCATCGGCGTGGAAGTCCCCAACGGGATCAAAGAAGCGGTCGTCATGCGCGATCTGGTCGAGGAGACCGATGCCAACAAATACGACCTACCGCTGGTCTTGGGACGCGATGTGATCGGCAACGCCATGGTCGGCGATCTGGCCAAAATGCCGCATCTGCTGGTGGCCGGCGCCACCGGCATGGGCAAATCAGTCTGCCTGAACAGCATCATCTGCTCCTTGCTGCTGTATCGCGGCCCCGACGAAGCCAAATTCATCATGGTCGACCCGAAAATGGTCGAACTGGCCCCCTACGAAGGCATCCCGCACCTGCTCACGCCACCGATCACCGATATGACCAAAGCCCACGCCGCTCTGGAATGGGCCTGCAAGGTGATGGACGAACGCTATTACGCCCTGCGCTTGGCGGGGGTGCGCGACATCAAGAGCTACAACGCCCTGGGCGAGAAAAAACTGCGCGAACGCCTGCAGAAAAAAGGCAAGGACATCGAGGACCTGCCGGGCTTGGATCAGGTGATGACCTACATCATCATCGTGGTCGACGAATATGCCGACCTGATGATGGTCAACAAGGATGTCGAAAAATCCATTGTCCGTCTGACCGCCAAAAGCCGCGCGTGTGGCATCCATATCATCCTCACCACCCAACGCCCCTCGGCCGACGTGGTCACCGGCCTGATCAAATCCAATCTGCCCAGCCGCATCTGCTTCCGGGTCGCCGACCGCAACAACTCGCGAGTGGTGCTGGATGCCGCCGGCGCCGAAAACCTGCTAGGAAAAGGCGACATGCTGTATCTGCCGCCGGGCCTCAGCAACCTAATCCGCGGTCAGGGCGTGTGGGTGAAGGACCATGAGATCGACGCCATCATCCAGCACGTCTCCGAACAGGGCAATCCACAGTACGAGGACAACATCTTCGCCATCGGCGCCGCCGCCATGGCCGGTGGTGATGATACCGGCTCCGGTGCCGGCTCGGCCTGGTTGACCGACCGGAAATTCCACGAATCGGTTCAGGCCATGTACCGCTACAACCGCACCGGCGCCGATTTCCTGCGCCGGAAAATGGGCATCGGCTACAACAAGGCCACCAATTACATCGAATGGCTGGAAGACCTGGGCTTCGTTTCCGAGAGCAAAGGCACCAAGCCACGCGAATTCCTGAAGAGCTGGCAGGACTGGCTGGACGAGCTCAAGGCCAACGACATCAGCTGGGACGAAGACGACGACATCTACCACGACCCCTTCGCGTGAGCGCTACCGGAGCGCAGCGGACGACCGATCCGATCGCGCAACACGATCAGTGCCACCGTATTGATCCGGGACCGAACCCGCCGTATACTTCACCGTTGCTCTGGCCAAATCCTTCCTGCGAAGCGACGTGGCCGCGATTTTGCAAGAGATGGTGGAGAGTCGTTGATGCCAGGTGATCGTTGAGGTGCAAGCCCGATCACTGGCTCGTGCTGGTCAATTCGCCTATTTCAAACCCTTGTACCAAGCCGGCTTGCGATAGCGGAATTCACCACCAAGCCAGACCACATCGGGCTTGCCAACGTAGGCTTCCTGGTTGTTCCAGATGATGGTCACCTGTTCCTGGTCGGCCAGACCCAGGTGCTGGCAATCAACTCGCAGCTTTTCGATCCGGTCGCTATGGATGGTCACCACCGCACCGTCGATCCGGCAGTTGAAACCCATGGTCCGATATTCGCCATAACTGCGCGGCACGTCCATCTCGATACCGTTGCGGCCGGTAAATTCGTGGGTGTCAGTCCGGAACGCGAATGCCTGCGGATAGCGCTCGCGCGTATACGGCAGCAGCTTCTCGATGGCGCTCGCATATTCCAGATAGGGGTAGGTATGCGGCAGGTTCGGGGCATAAGGGCCCGTCAATAAATAAAGGTAGCGTCTCACTTGATCTTTTGCCGCCCT
>CAYONM010000176.1:0-7695 GCA_964405325.1 uncultured candidatus Brocadiaceae bacterium
AGGACCTGCGGTCCGCACCTCCGACCGAGGACCGGTTTTTGGCGGAAAATGCGCGGAGCGCCGCCAAAAACGCTCGCGAAGCGAGCGAACCGCGACGGAGGAGCATGGGACCGAAGCCCGGCTGGCGGGTGCGCCGGAGGCGCGAGGGGGCGAAGCCTCCTTTGAGGGAGGAAAGCCTCACACCGCTGTGCACCAACAAAAACCCCCACGAAGCAAACTTCGAGGGGGTTTTCAATTGGCGGCTTGCGTGCTCAGTGACCGTCAGCTCTGAACAGCTATTTTGGCTGCAGCCAGGCGTGCAACTGGCACGCGGTACGGGCTACAACTGACATAATTCAGACCAAGTTGATGACAAAAGGCAATGGATGATGGATCGCCACCGTGTTCGCCACAAATACCCAGCTTGATATCGCTGCGAGTCGCACGGCCACCTTCGACACCCAGCTGCATCAGCTTGCCAACGCCCGTGATATCCAAGCTGGCGAAGGGGTTGCTCTTCACGATGCCGACTTCCGGACGCTGGTAGTAGGGCAGAAAGCTCCCGGCGTCATCACGGCTCATACCCAGCGCAGTCTGCGTCAGGTCATTGGTTCCGAAGCTGAAGAATTGCGCATGTTTCGCGATCTGATCGGCAGTCAGCGCCGCACGCGGCACCTCGACCATGGTTCCGACCATGTAGTCGACGCTGCTATCACTCTGCTCCATAACCTCCTTGGCAACGCGATGAACCACTTCCAGCTGCATCTCGAGTTCGCGCTCGAAGCCGACTAGCGGGATCATGATCTCAGGCTTGGGCGCGATGCCCTGTTTGGCCACGGTGACCGCTGCCTGGAAGAGGGCGCGAGCCTGCATTTCGGTGATTTCCGGATACACCACACCCAAACGGCAGCCACGATGACCGAGCATGGGGTTTGATTCGTGCAACGAGGCACAGCTGGCTTCAATGCGAGCGTAGTCCAACCCGAGTTTGGCGGCCAAGGCTTCTTTCTGGTCTTTGCTATTGGGCAGGAACTCATGCAGCGGTGGGTCCAACAGGCGAACGGTCACCGGCTTGTCCCCCATGGCTTGGAACAGGCCCTCGAAATCCTGTTGTTGGATCGGCAGTAGTTTCTTCAGCGCACCGGTAAAGTGCTCGATCGCCAGGTGATACTCATTGCCCAGCAAGTGCTCGTCGTCCGGCCGTTCGGCCAGCTTGACTTTGTACTCGGCATACTCGGCGGCGAACATGATCATTTCACGCACATCGTCGATGCGATCCCCTTCGAAGAACATGTGCTCGGTTCGGCACAGACCAATGCCTTCGGCACCGAAGGCAACCGCTTTCGTGGCTTGATCGGGCTGGTCCGCGTTGGTCCGGATGCCCAACTTACGATACTTGTCTGCCAAGGTCATGACGAAGTCATAATAGCGGAACAGGGGGCTTTCTTCAGGTTTCAGACTCTTTTCGATCAGCACCTGGATCAGCTCGGAGGGGGCTGTCTCGATCTTGCAGGCGTAGATACCACCGGTGGTACCGTTGATGGAGATGAAATCCCCTTCCTTCACGGTCACACCCCGGCAACTCATGGTACCGGCCTGGTAGTCGATCTGGAGTTCGCCGGCACCAGCAACGCAGACTTTACCCATCTGCCGCGCAACCACCGCCGCATGCGAGCTGACGCCGCCCTTGGCGGTCAGGATACCGGCAGCAGCGATCATGCCGCGCAGGTCTTCAGGGCTGGTCTCGATACGCGCGAGAATCACCGGACCGTGTTGGGCCCTTTTTTCCGCCTTCTCCGCCGAAAAGACCAGGGTGCCGGTCGCCGCTCCCGGGCCAGCCGGCAAGCCATGCGTCAGGCACTCGTTAGCAGCGGCTTCGTAGGCATCCTTGTCGAAGATCGGCGCCAACAGCTGCTCGATGGCCTCGGGATCAGCGGAGCGGACCGCATGATCTTCGCTCATCAGGCCTTCTGAGACCATGTCGTGCGCGATCTTGACGTAGGCCTGCGCTGTGCGTTTGCCATTACGGGTCTGCAACAGGAATAATTGTTTCTGTTCGATGGTGAATTCGAAGTCCTGAACGTCACCGAATTCCTTCTCTAATTTTATGCGTGTCTCTTCCAATTCCTTAAAGGTATCCATCCAATTGGGATTTTTCGACATATCTGTAATTTTCAAGGGGGTGCGGATACCGGCGACCACGTCCTCACCCTGAGCGTTGATTAAATATTCACCGTAGAATTCATTATCACCATTGGCCGGATTGCGCGTAAAAGCTACGCCAGTTCCGGAATCGTCACCCATGTTGCCAAAAACCATGGATTGAACGTTGACCGCAGTGCCCCATTCCGTGGGGATCTTGTACTTCGCACGGTACAAGATGGCACGATCGTTCATCCAGCTGCCAAATACCGCACCAACAGCGCCATGCAGCTGATCCCAAGGATCATTGGGAAATACACTACCGGTCTGATCTTTGATAACCCGCTTGAAGTCGATGACGACTTTGCGCCAGTCATCTTCTTCCAGATCACAGTCTTCTGCTACACCCTTGTCTGCTTTTGCTTTTTCGATAATCGCGTCAAAGGGATCGGCATCGTGCTCCCTCTCTTTTTCCACGCCCATCACCACATCACCGTACATCTGGATGAAGCGACGGTAGCAGTCCCAGGCCCAACGACCATTACCGCTCTTCTCTTTGATCGCCTCGACCGTGATGTCATTCATGCCCAGGTTGAGAATGGTATCCATCATGCCCGGCATAGATTCGCGCGCACCCGAGCGCACCGCCACCAGAACCGGATCTTTGGCATCACCAAAGCGCTTACCCAGCTGCTTTTCAATGGCCGTCATGGCAGCTTTGATCTGTTGATCCAACACCGCCGGATACGTCCGATCGTGCTGGTAATAATAGGTGCAGACCTCGGTGGAGATGGTGAAGCCGGGCGGCACGTTGAAGCCCTTCCGACTCATTTCCGCCAGGTTGGCACCCTTGCCGCCGAGCAGGGGCTTCATGCCACCATTGCCATCAGCGGCACCGCCGCCGAAAGAATACACGTATTTATCGTCTGCCATGTTGGATCCCTCGAGATCTTTGGTGCTGAGTTGGCACCTGAATTGGTGAGAATGGTCTGTGCCGAACGACCTTAGACAGGTGTCACAACGGTCAATTGCAAGTGGTCTGGGCTTTCACGGATTTTCGCACTGCTCGTGCTGCAACCAAGCCTCGGCCTCGGCCTGATTGCGGACCTGGCCGGCCAGTTGCGCGTCCAGCAACTGCTCCAACAATTGTCCGATGCGAGGTCCCGGCGAGATCCCGGCCGCCAGCATCGCCCGACCATCCAACAGCGGTCTGCCCGGCCGTCGACGCACCAGCTGGTATTCAGTACGAAGGGTTTCGGTTTCGATCAGGCCGCTGCGCTGCAACCAACCCAACAGCTGGTCGATCGGTTCGGCCCAGGTCCACCAACGACGTCGCTGACGTTCACAGGCGTTGCCAGCAAGCAGATCGGCCAGCAGCTGGTGGAGGCGACTGATCCGACTGTGCGCCACCTTGGCCCACGACCAGCGATCGAGCCAAGCTGTCACGTCATCCCGACTGACACTCATCAGGGCGACCGCCGTCGCGACCACCGGGTCGCTTGCCACTTCTGGCCAGAGGGCCTCCCAGCTACCAGCTGGTGGCTTCCACTTCTGTGGCAACAGGCTCTGACGATGCCGACTGCGTTGCAGCGATTGGAGCCAGACCCAGCCACGCGGATGTCCAATACCTTTGCACCATTCCTGCTGCAAACGCTCACGACTGACGCCGTTGAGATCCGTCGCTTCCACTGCCGCCAGCGTGATCGCCTCCCAGTCCAGGTCGTAATGCGCAACAAAACGAATGCCGCGCAAGACCCGCAACCGATCTTCACGCAGCCGGGCTGCGGCATCGCCAACACAGCGCAGTCGACGAGCGCGGATATCGGCCAATCCACCCACATGATCGCGCACCAGACCGCGCTCAGTGTCTAGATACAGGGCGTTGATACTGAAATCCCGCCGCCAGGCGTCTTGCTCTTCGCTCGCTGGATCGACCCCGCTGGGATGACGACCGTCGACATAGGCCCGGTCTGAGCGAAAGCTGGCTATCTCGGTATGTTCGCCCGGTGCATGCACAACGATGATCACGCCGAACTGCTTGCCCACCGCAATGGTCGCCGGAAACAATTGTTCGACCTGCTCGGGCGAAGCGGAGGTGCAGCAATCGATGTCATGGATCGGTACCCCACACAGCAGATCGCGGACACAGCCACCAACCGCGTAGGCCTGATGACCAGCACGCTGCAGCTGTTGAATCACCGCTCGCGCTCGTTGCCAGATCGGTGTCTCGCTGGGTACTTCGATTGAGGTCTCGTCCATATTCACAAGCCTGCGAAGCGCATGCGACGAGCAATCTCTGGCACGACTGCTGCGTGGACGGTATCCTGGGTTCGATGAACGATCAGCTGCAAGCCTGCCCCCGTTGTCAGGCGCCGGCCCAAGACGGCCAGTGCGCCCAGTGCGGCTGTCGCTTTGCCCGGCATCTGCAACAGACGCCAAACCAGGACGATGCCCGCCTGGGTGATCTGCTCGGATTCCTCAGCAATACCGGTTATCAGATCCAGGGTCGACTCGATGCTGGTGGTCAGGCGGTGGTTCTGGCCGGTATCCGTCGCTATGACGGCTTGCCCGTGGTGATCAAGACCCCACGGGACGATCGCGCTGATCCTCGCCGTCGCTTGTTGGACGAAGCTCGCGCCCTGACCAGCTGCCAGGATACGGCGGTGCCCAAATTGTTGGATATCGATATCAGCCCAGGCAACCAGGCCGTACTGATCATGACCCGACAAGCCGGGTCCAGCCTCCGGCGCTGTCTCCAGGAGGGCAGGCTGGACGCTCACGGTTTCCGTTTAGTTGCGCAGGATATCGCTCGCGTGCTTGCGCATATCGCCCCGTTGGGCCTGGTACATCGAGATATCAAACCCGATAATATCGTGCTGGATCCGGCCGGCGCCTCACTGATCGATTTCGGCTTGGCCCTGGTGGAAAGGCCACGTCAGGCCTGGGGTGAGCAGCGACAGACTCCCGTAGGTAGCCTGCTGGGTACACCACCCTATGTGGCCCCCGAACAACTGAGCCACCCCAGCCAAGTGGACCCACGCGCCGACTGGTACGCTTTTGGGGTGACCTTGGCCGAATGTCTGGCCAGCCTGAGCGGAACGCTGCCACGCCGCGAGCGGGCCAGCTGGCACACGCTGATCAAGGCGCTCCAGGCGGTGGATCCAGAACGACGTCCCCATCCAGAACGAGTCAAGCGCCTGGTCAAGCAAGCACCAGTCAGTCACTGTTGCCACTGGCAAGCCCTCACCGCCAGCGCTTTAGCCATGCTTGCCCTCTGGGGTGGCGGCCACCTGCTGGTCCCATCTGGTCGATCGCGTCTGATCTCAGGCCGAGTGGATGCCGAAGGTGATCGCCTAGTACTACAACTGCCGGGTAGTGGCCAGTTGACCATCAGCGGCCAGGAACGGACCCGACTCCGTCTGCCGGGCGGTAGTCCCTGGACCAGCGGGCCACTGACTATCCGCGGCCAACCCGGCGAGCAGGTGCTGCTGTTCCTGCGCGATAGCGATGGTTTCTGGCAGGTACTCCTGGAGTAAAGCGCGACATTAAACGCTTTTTTTCCGATCGAAAAAGGCGCAATTCACCACAGCTCAGCCAGAAGTGACCGGAACCCAGCTGGCGGCTGCGATGCACGTTATTCAGGTCGGAAGCGTGATAGGCATGATCAGGAAGGTCACGCCCTCATCGCGCATGATGATCCCGCGTCCAGGGCCGTTCAACTCCATGGTGATATCTGGATTGGTGTAAACCTTGAGCACTTCCTGCAGGTAACCGGCATTCAAACCCAATCGCTGGCTGGTACCAGCATACTGGCAATTGATGGGAATTTCCGCCGTACCGCTGCTATGGGAGAAATTGCTCAACATCCCAAGCTCACCATCCAAAGCCATGATGATCCCACGATTGGCCGAACTGGTCATCAGTGCGGTCCGTCGCACACCCGAGGCCAAGGCCGCTGTCTCGAAGGTGACCGCACTCTCGCCCTGACTGGGGATGGCATTGCGATACGAGGGATACACGCCTTCCACCAGGCGGCTCGTCAGTTCCACTTGGATCGTACTCCCCTCTTCCTGACCAGACAACACCAAGCGGATGAAGATCAGGCTGCGTTCCACCGCCAAGGCCACCTCGCCAATGGCACCCTGGCCCAAGAGACGGCTGAGTTGATTGACGGTCAGCGCTGGTACCACGATGCTGCTCTCGCCCAGGCTGCCATACTGCTCGTCAGGTAACCGTGCCTCAGACAGCACTTTGCCATCGGTCGCGGTCATCAGGAACTCGCCATCCTGAACCGCCATATAAACACCTGACAGTACCGCCGAAGAACGATCCTTGTCGACCGCGAAGATGGTGCGACGGATCATCGCGACCATTGCCTCGGCTTGCACGGAAATGGTCTGGATCTGCTCCGGGAAGCCAGAGATCACCGGGAACTCTTCGCTGGCGAGTACCGGCAGATGATAGCGACCATCGGCGAGCACGCATTCCAGCTGCATGCTATCGCCTTGTCGTTTCAACAGCAGATGGACATCGGTGGAGCGCGACTCCCGCAGAATACCGACCAGCTGTTTGGCTGGTACCAGGATACTGCCGGAACACGTGGTCTGTACCCGACGGACGATGGCTCGTAATCCCACCTGTGAATCGGTTGCTGAGATCACGATTGCAGACTCGTCAACCTGCAGATGCAGATTGCTGAGGATCTTCCTGATGTTGTTGTTGGGTACCACGCCTTCAGCTGCCTGCAAGGCAGTCAGGAATTCTTCACGTTGGCAACGGACATCCAGATCCTGAGCTGACATATAAGATCCTTCTTCCTTCTTCTTATAGGGTGAAAAAACCGTAAGAAAGCCGTAAGTGGTTATTTTATCATGGTTTATAGATATCGTAATTCTGACGGAAAGTCGTCGAATGTGACTGAGAGCTTAGGTTTCAATAAGCCGGCACAAGCTGTGGCTCGGCAAGCTGACAAGTCCGATCGAAAGTGGTGGTTTACGGTTGGTTTTTTGGCTCGCACGGCAGCGGCCGTTTTCTGGGTAGTTATCGAGTTTCTTTCGTCGCGACTTGTCCGCTTTACGGGCATTTTTCAGCGCGTTTCGCGCATGATCGCCGAAAAACCATCCCTCGGTCGGAGGTGCGGACCGCAGGTCCTCGCGCTTGGACGCGCTCGCCTGGGCCAAACCAAATTTAATCTCTGAGGGACGCGTCAACCTTGACGCTTCCCTCAAAGGGGGCTTCGCCCCCTCGCGACGTCCGTCGCACACCCCCTCGGCCTCGGTCGGGATTCGCTCGCTGCGCGAGCGTTTTTCGGCGGCGCTACGCGCCATTTTCGCCGAAAAACCATCCCTCGGTCGGCCGGTCTCGCGCTTGGACGCGCTCGCCTGGGCCAAACCAAATTCAATCTCTGAGGGAAGCGTCAACCTTGGCCCGATTCGCCAAACCTCTGCGCCTTTGTACTTCTGCGAGAGACTCCTCCCCGTAGGGTCTGAGTAGAAGCTGAGCTCGCAAAAACTTCGAGCAGAAAAAGTTGTTTTTGCGGGCTCAGCTTCGGGGTCCGAGGGGCTTGCCCCTCGA
>CAYONM010000177.1:0-7663 GCA_964405325.1 uncultured candidatus Brocadiaceae bacterium
GTCAATTCCTTTGAGTTTCAGCCTTGCGACCATACTCCCCAGGCGGAGCACTTAATAATTTCTCTACAACGGGCATGCCTAACGACACACCCGCCTAGTGCTCATCGTTTACGGCGTGGACTACCAGGGTATCTAATCCTGTTTGCTCCCCACGCTTTCGTGCCTCAGCGTCAGTTGCGCACCAGTGAACCGCCTTCGCCTCCGGCCTTCCGTGTGATATCTACGCATTTCACCGCTACACCACACGTTCCGTTCACCCCTCACGCACTCAAGCCATGCAGTATCAAAGGCAATTCGATGGTTGGGCCACCGACTTTCACCCCTGACTTACAAGGCCGCCTACGCACCCTTTAAGCCCAGTAATTCCGAACAACGCTTGCCCCACACGTATTACCGCGGCTGCTGGCACGTGTTTAGCCGGGGCTTCCTCCAGAGGGCAGTCAGTGCTTCCCCCCTCTCGACAGTAGTTTACAACCCGAGGGCCTTCTTCCTACACGCGGCGTGGCATCATCAGACTTCCGTCCATTGTGAATGATTCGCGACTGCAGCCTCCCGTAGGAGTCTGGGCAGTGTCTCAGTCCCAGTGTGCCGGACCACCCTCTCAGGCCCGGTACTGATCATCGCCTTGGTAGGCCATTACCCCACCAACAAGCTAATCAGACCTCGTCCGCTCCATCAGCACGTGCGCCCGAAAGCAACACGCCTTTGACCACCAGCACCGTGGTGCCTGGGGTCTCATCAGGTATTACAATCCGTTTCCAGAAATTATCCCTGTCTGATGGGTACATTAACGAGGCATTACTCACCCTTTCGCCGCTCTACTCACCCGAAGGCTTTCGCGCGCGACTTGCATGCCTAAACCCCGCCGCCAGCGTTCGTTCTGAGCCAGGATCAAACTCTTCAAAAGAGTTTATCTTGGTTTATTTCGATCTACTTCAAACGCAGATACATCACGTCTGAAGTGGCTTTGGAATGACGAGTACTCCATTCGCATGAAGTACACATCTCTACTCTCTCGTTCCGCAGCTATAGCGTTGTCAAAGAGCCGCTCCGGCGCCGCCCATGAGGGCCTTGCCGTAAGCGGGGCGCAGATACTAGCGCCGTTTTGTTGCTGTCAACCCCTTTGTTTGAACCACTCAGGGAGGCCGCAAAAAAGCAGCGCAGTTGTCAGCGGGGGGCGAATGGTGTCTCCACCTTTTCGCTGTCAACCTCTTTTGTCAGCAGGACTTAGAGGCTGATCCCAAGCGTTCGGTAGCATGTGCTGCGCCTCACTTGGGAGGGCGGAGTCTTGAACGTTTTGCCAACTGTCAAGAAGGCAATCCAAGGCGGCCCAAGAAAATCCTTTTCGCCAGGGGCGTCCTTGCGAGCGAATCCAACGCCATGCACGTGGCTTCCGCCTGCTGCACCCGAACCTTGGCCATCTTGCGAACAACTCAGTCGGAGCGACATCTCCCCTGGAAGGGTGAGTGGCTTGGTGATGCACTCGGCTGGCCAAGCGTTTCCCTGGTGGCCAACCGCTGGCAAAGACTGCTCAACAGTGATGACGACCTGAGTCCTGCCACACCCATCCACCGATCGCCACGCCTCCCGTCGCATCAGGACACGATCACCACACGCCATTGGCTCGGACCTCGCTGCTGAGCCGAACACCGCCCTTGCCCCAGAACCGGCACGATCAAGCATGCCCGCAGCTGTGGAACCGATGCGCTGCGCTGTCGTACTGACAACTTATGAACAACCTGCCTGGTTGGACAAGACGCTCTGGGGCTTTCGCCATCAGACCGACCGGTCCTTTGAATTAATCGTCGCTGATGACGGCTCCGACGCGGCCACACGGACGATCATCGAGCAGCATCGTCAGCGCGGAGGGCTGATCATCCGACATATCTGGCATCCCGATCGAGGTTTTCAGAAGTGTCAGATCCTCAATCACGCCATCGCCGCAACGCAGGCCGATTATGTGATTTTTACTGATGGGGACTGCGTTCCGCATCGTGACTTCGTCGCCTGGCATCGTTTCTTCGCTCAGCCGCGGCAATTCTTGTCTGGCGGCTACCTGAAACTCCAAGCGGAAACCAGCGCCGCCCTGCGGGACGCAGACATCGCCGCCGGTCACCACACCGACCCGGCCTGGCTGTACGAACACGGCGAACAGCGATTAAGTCGAAACCTGAAACTCCGCTGTCAAGGCGGCCAATGGGCAAAACTATATGACCGCCTGACCACCACCCGACCCAGCTGGAATGGCCACAATGCTTCCACCTGGCGCGCCTACATCCTTGCGGCCAATGGCTTCGATCATCGCATGCAATATGGCGGACAGGATCGGGAATTCGGCGAGCGACTGGTCAATGCCGGCATCAAGCCCAAGCAGATCCGACACCACGCCATCTGCCTGCATCTCGATCACCCCCGTGGCTACGCCAAGCCGG
This sequence comes from uncultured candidatus Brocadiaceae bacterium, assembly GCA_964405325.1. Classification (GTDB taxonomy): domain Bacteria; phylum Planctomycetota; class UBA11346; order UBA11346; family UBA11346; genus CAYONM01. The sequence continues at coordinate 2,433 of CAYONM010000177.1, forward strand.
AAAGCATCGCCAAAAACCGAGCGATTCGCGCAGAAACCCGTCGGAGCGGCCGCACCTACGCCGAGTCCGGCCTGGCGCAACGTGACACCTGTGAGGTCCGCGTTGACGATTGAATCAACCGCAGACCTGCATCGTCACGGCTGGCAGCGTCATCGCCATGGCACGACGCTGATCTGGCTGGCGCCGCATCTGGACCAGGAACAGTGGCAGACCTGGCTGCTCGAACGCTTGGCCATCGATAAACGCGAACCAGGCGGACAGCTGATCCAGGCGAGTCGAAATGTGATCAGCCGACAGCAGGTGCTCGGTCTCGATATCTGCCTCAAGGACTTCGGCCTTCAGCATATCCAAGCACTGATCTATGGCCTACGCAGCAGCAAGGCCCGCCGCGGCGCAGGCGCAGCCCTCTGTCTGCGCGCCGCCGGATTCGATACCCCAGAACCCCTGGCCGTCCTGGAACAGTATCGCTGCGGCCTGCTCAGACGCAGCATGCTGATCTGCTCGTATCTGGCCAATACCTGCACGCTGCGACAAGCCTTGACCGAACATGCCGATCAATTTCGTGATCGGCTGCCTTTCATTGGCAGCCTCGTTGCCACTATGCACGACAAAAATCTCTATCATGCCGATCTCACCGCCGGCAATCTGCTCTTGCACCCCACTCAAAACCAGCGCTGTTGGTTGGTCGATGTCAATCGCCTGCGCCGACAAACCCTGACCAAGTCGGCACGGCTGGACAACTTAGCCCAGCTCGGCCTGCCACCCGATGCCTGGACCTTGCTCCTGCAGGGTTATGCGCCCACGGCAGACGCGGCCTGGAGAGAAGCAGCCGAGACCCGACTACGGCGAGCCGCCGAACAATTGCGACAGCGCGGCCTGCACAAGCGACAGCGACGACAACTGAAACACGCACGCCGCTCGGCTTGCGCTCGCCACCAGCCATCCACCAGCCCGACCATGTCGACCTCCGGTCCTGTCTGGTTGATCCGTGCCGGCGCCATGGGCGATATGGTCATGATGACCGCCGTGGCCCGCGCCCTGGCCGAACGAAACGGCGCGCCAGTACATCTGGTCACCAGCGGACCATGGAGCCCACCGCTACTGCAACGCTGTCCGGCCGTAGCCGATTGGTACCTGTTGGGCAGCATGAAGACACCCTACTGGTGCAACCCAGCCAAATGGCGGGCCGTGCATGCCGTCCGCCGCTCGCTGCCGAGCGAGCTCTATGTCTTTGGTGGCGATAAACCCAGTTGGTCCCTAGCCAGACGCTGCGGTCTCGCGCCAGAGCGTCTGCACTGGATCAGCCGCCAAAAACGCCAGGACAACGAACACGTCCTTGCGGCCATGCTACGCTTGGTCGGCGCCACGGCTGACACCCTGCCCTGGCTCGAGATCAGCGCCCAGGACCACAACGACGCCAGCGCATGGATGATGCGCCACGGCCTGCAGACCGGCCGTTTCGTACTGATTCAGAGCGGCAACAAAAAGACCATGCGCCGAGCCGATCGGCAGCGGACCAGCAACACCAAACACTGGCCAGAGGAACGCTGGCAGGCGGTGCTCACCGCGCTGCTGAAAGCCGACCCGGAACGACGGGTGGTGCTGTGCGGCACCACCGCCGAGGCCGAGCTGAACGAGCACATTGGCCGAGCCCTACCCGCGGGCCGCTGGCTCTCGGCCGCAGGCGACCTGCCGATTGGTCGGCTGCTATCCCTGGCGAAACAAGCCCAGGCCATGATCTCGGTCGATACCGGTCCGGCCCACGCCGCCGCCGCCGTCGGCTGCCCCTGCTTGGTACTGTTCGGCCGCACCGATCCCCGCAAGTATCTGCCCCGCGGCCCAGCGCCGTGCCTGCCGGTCCATGCCCTGGACGATCACGTCGCTGGCGATGCCGACTGGTGGGCGGCCCATCATGCCATGCATGACATCACCGTAGATCTGGTGCTGGAACGCTGGCATCTGCTACTGGAAAGGATGCCTCACCATGCTGATCGCTGAAATCGGCTGCAATCACAAGGGCGAGATCGCAATCGCCGAAGAGATGATCATGGTCGCAGCTCAATTCTGCAAGGTGGACGCGGTCAAATTCCAGAAGAGAACCGTACGAAGCCTGCTTTCCCCCGAGGAATACACTGCGCCCCACCCCAATCCAGCCAACAGCTACGGCAAGAGCTACGGTGAACACCGGGAGGCCCTGGAATTTGACCTGGACTCCCACCGCCGCCTGCAGAACTGCTGCAAGCGCTGGGGCATCGCCTATGGTTGTTCAGTCTGGGATGTCGAAGCAGCACAACAGATCGCCAGCTTGGAGCCATTCAGCATCAAGATCCCCAGTGCCTGTAACTGCGATCGAGAGCTGCTGGATTGGCTGTATCGACACTATCCAGGCGAGATCCAGATCAGTCTCGGCATGACCACCCAGGCGGAGGAACAGGCCATCGTTGCCCAGGCGGAAGCTGTCGGACGACTGTCGGATGTGGTCCTGTTCGCTTGCACCTCGGGTTATCCGGTAGCCTTCGAGGACATCTGCCTACACGAAATCAGCCGCCTGAAAGCGGCCTACGGCCATGGGGTCAAGGCAATTGGCCTGTCCGGACACCATCTCGGCATCGCCGCCGATATCGCCGGTCTAGCGCTGGGAGCAACGGTGTTTGAACGACACTTCACACTGGACCGGACCTGGAAGGGCACCGACCACGCCGCCAGCCTGGAGCCCGATGGTATGCGACGTCTGGCCCGTGACCTACGCCATGTCGCCAAGAGCCTGAAGTCGAAAGCGAGCGAGCTATTGCCGGTCGAACAGGAACAGCGTAAGAAACTCAAGCGCAAGGTGAAAGCATGACCCGCTACAGCGCCCTGATCCCGCTGCGTGGCGGCAGCAAGGGTATTCTCCATAAAAACATCAAGCCCCTGGCCGGCCGACCATTGTGCTACTGGAGCCTGCGCGCCGCCTGCGACTGTGCCGCCATCGACGAGGTCGCGGTTTCGACCGAAGACGCCGCAATCGCCGCTGTGGTGCGCAACTTGGAGCTGCCAGTACGGATCATCGATCGCCCGATGAATCTGGCCCAGGACCACAGCAGCACCGAAGCGGTAATGTTGCACGCGATTCAGCAGCTGACGGGCGAGGTCCTGGTCACCCTGCAGGCCACCTCACCACTGACCACCGCCACAGATCTGAACCAAGCCATTGCCGCTTTCGAACAAGCCGATTGGGACAGCCTGGTGACCGGGGTGCGACAGCATCGCTTCTTCTGGAGCCCCGAGGGCGAGCCACTGAACTATGATCCCCAACAACGACCACGGCGACAGGACTGGAGCGGCAGCATTGTCGAGAACGGCGCCTTCTACCTGACCCGGCGGGACCAGTTGCTGGCTACCGGTTGTCGCCTGAACGGCCGCATCGGCGTGCACGCCATGCCGGCGGATACCCTGACCGAAATCGACGAGGAAGCCGATTGGGATCTGGCGGAACAGCTTCTGCTGCAGCGCTTGCGCACCGACGCGAAACGGCCGCGAGTACTGACCTGCGATGTCGACGGCACCCTGACCGACGGCGGCATGTACTACGACCAGCATGGCGAGACCCTGAAACGCTTCGATACCCGCGACGCCCATGGCCTAAAGCGCCTGCAGCAAGCCGGCATCGCGGTTTGGATCATCACCAGGGAAAATAGCGCCGTGGTGGCAGCACGGATGCGCAAGCTGGGCCTGGAACAACAGCTGCACATGGGCATCACCGAGAAATGGCCGCTGCTGCAGCGCTTATTGGCGGAGCACGGTATCCGCCCCGACGAAGCGGCGTACATGGGCGACGACGACAACGACCTGGCCTGTCTGCAAAACGTCGGCTGGTCGGCCTGTCCACGGGATGCGCAACCACCCGTCCAGGCGCAGTGCCGCTTTATTTCACCGCTACCTGCCGGCCATGGCGCGGTACGCAGCTTCTGCGAACACCTGCTGGCGCTACCGTCATGAGCCTGCTGGCAATCGTCGACTCGCCGCTACAGCTGCTCAATGCTCGCGAATGCCGTTGGCTACTGACCGGACACGATGCCGGCGGCGCCTTGCTGCTGATCAGTCGAGCCACCCGCAACAGCCAGCAGCTGCGACGCATGGCCGCTGATATGCGCTGGCAGCAGGTCGCACCGTTACCGCATGTGGGCTCATCAGCGCGAGACAAACGGCAGCTGAAACGCCGAGGGGAGGACCTGCTGCGCGGCCTGACTGCATGTAGGCATGCGATCATCGGCGAACTTCGCTCAGACGTACAGCTGCATCTGGCCACCTTTCGACGACCTCGTCGGCTGTGGCTGGTGGACGATGGCACAGCCAATCTTTCCAATCGGAGCGACTGGCTGGTAGCTCCACAACCAGGAGACAGCTCGCAGTTGCTGGAGCGGGCCGCCAAGCAACTGGGCCTCGGCCTACGCTGCCTGCGCGCCGAGCGGGCCACCTGGTTCACCGCCTATCCCAAAGCCCGACGCGCTGGCGTACCGCTGTTACGTAACGAGTATCGCCTGCATCGGCATCTGCTCACCAGCCGCCCCAATACCGGACACAGCTGGGTAATCGGCAGCAATATCTGCGAAAAGCGGGGCTTTCCGGTACCACAGTACCGGGCCTTTCTCGCCGAACTTGGCAGACGCTATGGCAAGCTGCACTACATCCCGCATCGCTACGAGGATCCGAACAAGCTACAGCAACTCGACCTGCCCATCCTACAGTTGAACACCTGCATCGAGCACGCCATCTGCCACGGCGATCGCCCCGCACGGGTGGTCGGCCCGCCGTCATCCGCCTTCGTCAGCCTGCAGGCTATTGCCGGCTCCCAACTGCAGCTTTGTTGTCATCTGCTTGATCCCGATGCTTTTCCCGAGCGGGAACGCGCCTTCATTTGTCGAACCCAGGAGTACCTTGCGAATCTGGTGCCCTGCGAAGCACCCTAGTACGCTGTCATAGGAACCATGCGGGGTAGGTGCCGTATCGCGCTGTCGCTGCGAAGCGCAGGTTCCGAAGGAATGGCAACGCCATTTCGAAGGTTCTGTCACGAAGCAGATGCAGCGCGAGACAGTCCATACCTGTCTTTGTTGCCTTGACAGAGCAATAGTCGCACACGGAGCGTGCGAGGATATTCGTGGCCATGACCGCGATCATAATTCTGAGGAAAGAAGAGGGTAAGGGTGCGGAAAGAAATAAAGGTAGCAGATCGCGCAGAGATTTTGTCGATC
>CAYONM010000178.1:0-7648 GCA_964405325.1 uncultured candidatus Brocadiaceae bacterium
AGAGCGAGCATATCGAGTATATGTAAGCGATAAGCAACGCAGAAGGGCGGCAAAGGATCAAGTGAGACGCTACCTTTATTTATTGACGGGCCCTAAGTCCGACCGGCGGTAGTGAGCGGCCAAGCGCGAACTCGTCCGACCGAGTGTCGGTTTTTCGGCGATCATGCGGCAAGCAGGCTGAAAAAGGCTCGCTGGCGAGCCGGTTGTGGCGAAGGCGGCAGAGGGTGTGCGACGGACGTCGAGAGGGGGAGACTTCCCCTCTGAAGATCAATGTTTTGCCCCCTAGGAAGAAAATCCTCCTTGACCTGATGACACCGTCTTTGCATACCTCGGCCCTCCGCTCAGACCCGTATACGGGTTTCATGGTAGTGCTTCATTGGAGGCGGCATGGGAAAACACCTGGTTATCGTCGAGTCGCCGGCCAAGGCCAAGACCATCAACAAGTACCTGGGCCGCGATTACGTGGTACGCTCCTCGGTCGGTCACATCCGCGACCTTCCGACCAGTGGCTCCAGCGCCGCCGAGCCGGCTGCCAAGCGTCGTTCCACCAATGGTTTGAGTCCCGAAGAGAAAGCCGAGCGCAAGCGCAAACGGGAATGGCAGGGCCTGGTCCGGCGCATGGGCGTGGATCCCAGCCGAGGTTGGGCGGCCAATTACGAGATTCTGCCCGGCAAGGAGAAGGTCCTCGCCGAATTGAAGAAATTAGCAAAAGAAGCAGATCGCATCTTTCTTGCAACTGACTTGGACCGCGAGGGGGAGGCCATCGCTTGGCACCTGCGTGAAGCCATCGGTGGCGATGACGACCGCTACTGCCGGGTCACCTTCGCCGAGATCACCAAGCGCGCCATTCAAGCCGCCTTTAATAGTCCGGGCGAACTGGATATGGACCGGGTCAACGCGCAGCAGGCGCGGCGCTTCCTGGATCGCGTGGTTGGCTACATGCTCTCGCCCTTGCTGTGGAAGAAGGTCGCGCGCGGGCTCTCGGCTGGTCGCGTGCAGTCGGTGGCGGCCCGATTGGTGGTGGAGCGTGAGCGCGAGATACGCGCCTTCGTGCCTGAGGAGTACTGGGAGATCCTCGCCGACCTGGTCGATGGCCTCGGTCATTACCTGAAGGCCCAGGTGGTCAAGGTTGCCGGCAATCCCTTCCGGCCTGGCAACCACGACGATGCCCAGACCGCTCTTGGTCATCTGCGTGGTGCTGATTACGCAATCGGTAAGCGTGAGGACAAGCCCAAGAAGCAGCGGCCGAATGCGCCCTTCATCACCTCCACCCTGCAACAGGCGGCCAGCGTCCGACTTGGCTTCGGCGTGAAGAAGACCATGACCATGGCTCAGCGTCTGTACGAAGCCGGTTACATCACCTACATGCGAACCGACAGCACCAATCTGTCGGCCGATGCGGTGCAGGGCTGTCGCGAGTGGATCAGCAAGCAGTACGGCGAGCAGTACCTGCCCGAAAAACCGAATGTCTATAGCAGCAAGCAATCGGCTCAGGAGGCACACGAAGCGATCCGGCCGAGTGATGTGCGGGTGGAGCAGCACGAACTCAAAGGCATGGATAACGATGCGGTACGGCTCTACGAGCTGCTCCGCAACCAGTTCATCGCCTGTCAGATGCCGCCAGCCGAGTTCGACACCACCTTGATGGTCATCAATGCCACGCCAGCCGCCGGTCCCGCTTACGAACTGCGCGCCAATGGACGGGTGATGCGTTTTGACGGCTGGATGAAGGTGATGCCGCCAGTACGCAAGGGCGACAAAGAAGACCAGCGTTTGCCCGATCTGCAGTCCGGTACCATCCTGAAGCTGTTGGAGCTGCACCCCAGTCAACACTTCACCAAACCGCCGGCACGCTTTTCTGAAGCCAGTCTGGTGCGCGAGCTGGAGAAGCGTGGCATCGGCCGTCCGTCCACCTACGCCAGCATCATCAGTACCATCCAGGACCGTGGTTACGTGCGCGTCGACAAGCGCCGTTTCTACGCCGAGAAGATGGGCGATATCGTCACCGATCGGCTGGTCGAGAATTTTGGCGATCTGCTGAATTACGGTTTTACCGCCGGCTTGGAAGACAAGTTGGATAGCATCGCCCAGGGCAAGGCCGACTGGATCAAGGAGCTGGACGACTTTTACGCTCATTTCACCAAAGAGTTGCAGCAGGCCGAAGACGAGACCGGCATGCGCAAAGTGGACCCCACTCCCACCCAGATCGCCTGCAAGGTTTGCGGTCGCCCCATGGCGGTGCGTACCGCCCGCACCGGCGTGTTCCTCAGTTGCACGGGCTACAACCTGCCGAAGGACGAAAAATGTAGCGCGACCATGAATCTGGTCTCGGGTGACGAGGCGGTCGACGCTGATTTGGATGAGGAATCCGAAAGCCGGGCGCTGCAGCATCGCCGCCGCTGCCCGTTGTGCGGTACGGCCATGGACAGTTATCTGGTGGACGAAACCCGCAAACTGCACGTGTGTGGCAATAATCCCGATTGTTCCGGTACCGAGGTCGAGCAGGGGCAGTTCAAGATCAAGGGTTACGATGGCCCGATCATCGAATGCGACAAGTGCGGCGCCAACATGGAGTTGAAGAGCGGTCGTTTCGGCAAATATTTCGGTTGCACCGCCTATCCGGAGTGCCGCAATACCCGCAAGCTGCTGCGTAACGGCGAGGTGGCACCACCCAAAGCCGACCCGGTTCCCATGCCCGAGTTGCCGTGCGAAAAGTCGAATGGCCATTTTGTGCTGCGCGATGGCGCCGTCGGTATTTTTCTTGCTAGCAGCAATTACCCGCGTTCGCGCGAGACCCGCAATCCTCTGGTTGCCGATCTGGCGCGGCATCGGACGGAATTGGATCCCAAACATCTTTTTCTCGCTGATGCACCGCCGGTCGATGAAGATGGCAACCCGTTTGTCATCCGCTTCGCACGCAAGAGCAAGAGTTACTACATTTCTGCCGAAGCTGAGGATGGCAAGCCCAGCGGTTGGACCGGTCACTTTATCGAGGGCAGTTGGAAATTGGAAAAAACCGAAAAGAAGAAGGCGGCCAAGAGGGCGGCTTCGGCAACGAGTTAGTCGGAGCGAGATGTTGCGACTCGCCATAGGGCTGTGTCCCATAAATAGCTTTCGAAATTCTTCGCGGCGCAGCGCATCTGCTGCGTTGCAGAATCCTCGAAATGGCGCTGCCATTTTGGAACCTGTGTCTTGTATGACGTTTCCCTCAGAGGGGGCGTTGCCCCCTCGCGACGTCCGTCGCACACCCCCACGGCCTCGGTCGGACCTTGCTCGCTTCGCGAGCATTTTTGGCGGCGCTTCGCGCATTTTCCGCCAAAAACCGGTCCTCGGTCGGCCGGTCTCGCGCTTGGACGCGCTCGCCTGGCTCTTATCGGATTCGTGCCGAATTTGACCTCTGAGGGAAGCGTCTTGCATATGCACTACGGCGCTTTGAATTCTATCGGCTATTTACGGGACACAGCTCTAGTCCTGCTGGCAGTCTCCAGGCTAGCTGCCGAGGCGCCCGGCACGCCCTGGACCGGGCGGCCGGGCGACCTGCCGGAATTCTCCTTCGGCTTCGGCAACGATCAGTTTGGTATCGGCGAAAATCGAGACGATTTTCGCACTGCCCAGTTGAACGGCACGGTTCGATTACCGGGTGATTGGATTCTGGCAGCCGATTACAGCCTGTTCACGCGACGTGGTCCCCGGCCGTGGGATTCGGATCTGCCTGGTGAAGAAGGGCGTATCGATCAGGCGAGCATATCGGTTGGTCGTTTGTTCGAAATCCGTCGTCGATCGGAACGATTCAGCACTGGTTTCACCAGCTATGGGCTGGGATTGCGCATCACAGGGGATCTCAAAGGCGACCACGTTCAAAATAATCTCCACGAGGTCCTGAACAACGATTCGGTGAATCTGCCCTACGAGGACACGCGTGGTGTCGACGCCACCGCCTGGACGAGCACGGCTTGGCATCTGACTTGGCCAGCGGGTGGCAGTTGGTTGCCCGATCGCTACGGCATCTGGTTGACGGGGAGCGCCTTGGTTTCCACCGCCGGGCAAGTGGATGCCTCCTTGGGGGCGCACGGTACCCTTTCGCGCGGTCGCTTCGCGCTATGGGCCGGTGTTCGTCAGGAGGTTCGCGCCGGTCGCGATCCCGGTCCAACCTTGGCTGCCATCGCCGATGTGGAAACCTCGCCTTGGTTCAGTCTGGGGGTGGCGCTTGGCCCAATGGCCTTGGAGATGGGTAACAATCTGGAGGAGGGGGTCGGCTATGGCCGCCTGACTCTGCAGCGCGACGAGTATGGTGCCGATCCTGGAATGACCCCCGATGATGATTTCCTGGGTCTGATGATTGGTGCCCAGGTTGACAATTTTGCGATCAGTTCATCACTGATCTGGAGCCCATCCTGGCTCAACCAGCCAGGCTCGAACTGGCGCAAGGGATTTGTGTTCAGCGGCAGCACTGGCGTGGTGCCTGAGAGCTTGCCGAGTAATGTTCTGGGTGAACAACGACAAGTCGGTCTCGGCTTCGGTACCCAACTGGGGACGCCGCTCCCGTGGCTGCATCCCTATGGCCTGATGGGGGTGGCCTACCGGCGCGAGTTGTATCGTTGGGAGATCTCGACCAGTCGTCGGGATGTGACGGTCGATCAGGTTGCGCTGACCGCCGAGGCTGGCGTGCATATCGACCTGTCGGGCGTGGATGAGCGCCATCGTCTGGGCTTGCTGTTGGGGATGCAGGGCTGGCTGCCGGCGAGTACCGAGGCTGTGGATAGGACCGGCGAACGCTTCACTGCGATGAAGTCCCATTTGGTCTTATTGGCTGGTCTGATGGCCAGTACGCGACTGTAGACCTGTGACCGTTGCTGATTCAGCGTTGCGATAATCGTTCGACCCAGCGCGAGATCAGGTCCTGTTCCAGGTTGACCGTGTCGCTGACGCGCAGATCCAGCAAGGTGGTCTCGCGTATGGTGTGGGGGATCACCGCCACGGAAAACCGTCGGCCCTGGCAAGCAAAACTGGTGAGGCTGATGCCGTCGATGGCTATGGAACCTTTTTCCACCACCTGGACACTGCCATCCTCGGGCAGCAGGAAGGTCAGCAACTCGCTGTTGCCCTGGGGCCGACGGGCCTGCAGGCGACCGATGCCATCCACATGGCCGGAGACGAAGTGGCCGCCGAGACGGTCCCCCACTTTCAGGGCGCGTTCCAGGTTGATCGGCCGTCCGGCGCGCCAGCGGCCCATGGTGGTCTTTTGTAGCGATTCGGCCGACACATCGAAACTGGCTATATGGCCGGTCAAACTGGCGACGGTCAGACAGCTGCCGGCGCTGCAGATACTGTCGCCGATGCGGCAGTCTTCGGCCAAGGGGCCGATATCCACCATCAGGGTGACGCCAGGGCCGCGCCGTTCGAGTGCGGTGACGCGGCCGCAGTGTTCGATCAGTCCGGTAAACATGAGCGCGAGCATGGCTGCCCGGACGAGTGGACAAGGGGCCGACATGCTGGCGTCAGGCGGAAATGCAGGCTAGGCTGCAGCATGTGGTGGCGTGTACTGCATTGGTTCGGATTCCTGCTGCTGCTCGCCGCTTCGGGCGCTGCTTTCGTTTTTGCCGTCTACGTCGAGCTGGAAATCCGCCATTATGTTGGCGACGGCTTCTACAAAGGCCTGGGCTACCTGTTCTACGACGACTACATCCGGGACTACCGGGGTGTGGTGATGCGCTTGGTGTTGGCGGGTATTTTCCTGCTGATCCTCGCCTATGCCCTTCGGCCCTTCGGTCGGGAGCGGCATGATTATGACGAGGACCTCGCCTGAGCTTTCTGCCCGACCACCAGCCAGAACATGGGGAATTCCCGCGCTGCGCGGTCCTCGGCCGCCGAGCGCTTGCCGCTGGAACCGCGGCGGGGGGTGCACAGCTCTTCGCTGCCGATCAAGGGCAGTCCGGCGGCGGCGAAGGCGGTGATATACGCGCTGATGGGCCGGTGGTGGTGGCTGGTGCGGTGTGCTGAGCGTTGGCCGGGATGCGTGGCGATGGCGATCTGCTGCGGGTTGAGGTAGCCATCGATGCGACGGGAACAGCGCTGATCCCCTTGCCAGTGCCAATCACTGGTTTGCGGTATACGGAAACAGGGATGCGTCAGTACCGCGACCAAGCGGCCGCCTGGCTGCAGCGCCGTGGCGATGCCGGTCAGGACGTCATCCATGGGATCGAGATCCTGCAGGGCCAGGACCAGGACGGCGTGGGCGACGCTGGCCGGTTCCAGTAGGCTGGTCAGGCGATGAGCATCACCAACCAGGTAACGCTCGCTTGGCCCGGCACGCTTGCTGGCAGCCTCGATGAGGCTTGGCGCGGCGTCGACGCCCAGCACCTGCAGGCCCTGGGCCGCCAGGGTCCGACCGACCACGCCTTGCCCGCAGCAACAGTCCAGAACCAACTGCTCTGGTAGTAAGGGCAGCCAGCGGAGCAGGGCCGGGATGATCACCTTGCGATGGTGCAGATCGCCGGTATCGCCGTGGCGAGCGTCATACCAGGCGGCTTGTCGTTCCCAGGCAGTATTGGAGGCGGGCATGCGTTTGGCCATGGCCGCAGGATCGGCCATGGCCACGGAAGGGCAATCAGGCGGATATCAGGATCAGGACATGGGAATGATGAGGCCGATGCCGCCGTAGTTTTCACCCGTATCCAGATTGTAACCACCAAGGTAGGAGACGTAGCGGGTGGGAGCGATGCCGAAGGACATCCAGGCGCCTTCTTCCATGCTGTTGACGTGATTCTTGGTGGGCGAGGGAGCATCGCCACCGCGCATTTCGTAGCGCAGGCCCAGCCACATATCGACCCAGCGATGGTACAGCACGGCATGTGCGGCCACGGACACCTTCTGCTCACCCTTGGTGGAGATCAGGCCACGTAGGGAGGTGGTGCCACCGACGCGCCAGCCATCACCCTCGGATGGGCTGGTGATGCTCCACTCGGCGCTGCCCCAGGCGATGGCTTGGGTGTAGCCCTCGTCGTAGGGCAGTTCCAATTCCGGGGTGGCAACCATGGTATGGAAGTTGTTTTGGATCTCGTTCCCGCCCATGTCGCCAGTGGCGCGCAGGCCACCACCCAAAGCGATCTCCAGGCGGTCACCCAGACCCAGACCCAGCTCACGCTCGGTCGCGATCAGCCGACCGACGCTGACAGTCATCTCGTCTGCGCGAGTGCAGGGTACCGACCAGCGATCGGTCATGATGGAGTAATCGACAAAGAGCAGCCAACGATCCATGCGCAGACCGCTGACGAAATTGGCGGTGCGGTGATCGTCGTAGCGTTTTTCGATGGGCAGGTCGTCCGGGCTCCAATCGTCATTCAAGCTGAACAACCAGGCCTTGGGGAATGTCCGACCCGGAACCGGGTTTTCCGGAACGCCGCCAAGGGCGGCATGCGCGGTGGTCGCGGCGAAAACCAGCAGGAGCAGCATCCAAGCGGTACGGGGCATAGTGGAACCTCCTTACGGGTGTCGGGGAAAGAGGAGCAATCGCTAAGCCAAAAACGTTTTCGCGCCAATCGGCCCAAGTCGGTCATCTCAAAGCCTTTGCGCAAACATTTCCGGATATCGGGGCGGCCTGGCCCGGGGCCTCAGCGCCCGGCTGGGCCGAGGTGCCCCGGGCTCGGCC
>CAYONM010000179.1:0-7614 GCA_964405325.1 uncultured candidatus Brocadiaceae bacterium
ACATGGCTCTTATCGATTTCCAGATCATCGCCTTGGATGGCGACGGAGATATCTTTGCCGTGTTGGTTGGCGATTTCGCGGATGATACGTGGAAGGCGCTGGATCAGGCCGCGAATCGGCACCCGTCGGATCGCCATCAGGCTTTCCTGTAGTTGGTCGGACAATTCGTGAAAGGAATTGGTGACGACCCTCAGCTCGCCTCGGAATTCTTCGGCGACATCCTGGCGTAGGGCACTGGCCTGCAGGTGATCGTACATGTCGCCAATTACGATCAGATCGCCGACAAATCCGAGGAAGGCGTCGATGCTGGATTCGGAGATGCGCATGGTGCGGGCGGGTTGCTGCTGTTTTTCAAGGGGATTTTCCGGTGTAATCGGCTTGGCGCTAGGTTGTGCATGGAGCACCTTCTGTATTTTCTTATGGATATCTTTGCGCAATGGGCTGTCCAGACCGACTGCTTGGTGCAATAGGGCCGCATCCTGCTGGATGCTTCGGATGGTTTCCGATTGTTCAGGTGTTGATGCCTCAGCCAGATGATCGAGGATGCCGATCAGCTTCTTGGTTGATTCTTCTGACAGCGGCGCCGGGTCTGAGTCGCAGAGCAGGGCGTTCAATCGAGCCAGTCGATCGGCTTCAAGATGGTTAGATTGCAGTGATCCGTTTGCTGGTTCGTCTACCTCGACATTATGCAGCAATTGCACTAATTCCAGGGCACGTGTCAATTCTGGCAGGTCGCTGTGTTGATGGGCCTCCCGTAGAATGGTGAGCAGTTCCGCAGCCATTGAGTCTGGTGTCGGCTGTTCACGACCGGCCGTGGAAAAGCGGTTCAGTAGCTCCTGTTCGGCGGTGGGATCCTGATCCACGCGGCCGTTGTCGCGAATCGCTTGAAAAAGCAGCGCCAAACGATCGCGGCCTTGCAATAAGGTATCGATGACGGTTCGCGAGCAGAGGATTTTTTTCTGTCGTATTTCATCCAGGAGGTCTTCCAGGCCGTGTGCCAGGTTTTTGATGGCATGCAGGCCGAAAAAGGCGGCGTTGCCCTTGATGGAATGCGCGACTCGGAAGATGGCTTCCACTAGCTCCAGGCGCTGCGGTTGTTGTTCCAGCTGGAGGAACCGTTCGTTCAAGTTGTCCAGGTCGTCGAGGGCCTCGTCTACGAATTCTGCGCGCAGCTGCGGATCGATATGAAATCCGGTTCCGTTCATGGCTCCTCCCGCTGCATGCCTTGGAGAATGCGTAATTTATTCTGCCAATTTTCCAGCCAGGCGATGGCGTGGCTGATGGCGTTCTCCAATTCGCTCATGTCTGCGAGCGGTTTGAAAATACAGGTCTCGGCGCCACGGCGGAAACAATCCAGAGCATGGTCCAGGGTCACATGGCCGGTGATCATGATCACCCGGGTCATTGGATAGTCCTTCCGGATATGCGCTAATAGATCCGTGCCGAGCATGCCGGGCATGATGATATCCGAAATCACCACCTCATAGCGACCCGTGGCCATTTTTTCCAGTGCCAGACGACCACTGCTGGCATTGTCCACGGTATAGCCAAGCAAACGGAAATGCCGTTGCAGAAGATTCCGGATTTCGTCCTCATCGTCGACGAACAAGAGGTGGGCGGGCATGGTTCGCTCCTCAGCTTGCTGGCCCGGTGTCGGGAAGTGGTAAGCGGACGGAGAAACAGGCACCGCCGGTAGCCTGGTTCCGGCAGCGGATGCTGCCACCGTGTTCTTCGACGATGCGTTTGACGATGGACAGTCCCAGTCCGGTGCCGCGCCCCTGTTCCTTGCTGGTCACGAACGGTTCGAAGATATGATCGAGCTGAAGCGGATCGATGCCATGGCCGTTGTCACTGATATCGCAGACCAGTTCCCGATCCTGTTGACGGATCGAAATGGTGATGGTCGGCGCGGGCACCTTTTCGACCGCATCGACGGCATTGTTCAGCAGGTTGACCAGGACTTGGATCAATTGTGTCTCGTCACCGAGCAAGGCGGGGATGGCTTCGTCGATATGATGTGTGATGTGGAGGCCTCGCTTCAGACGATTGCGGCAGAGTCCTTCGGCCTGCTCGAGACAGACATCTATTCGGCAGCGGCTGGATGTCTTGGTGCCGCGTCGGGCATAACTGCGCAGGCCGGTGATAATGTTCGAAACCCGGTCGATGCCTTTTCTCATATCCGCGATGACATCGGGGATATCTTGAAAATACTGATGGTATTCGTCTGGTGCCTGATTGAAAACACCATGTTCTGTGCTGCGGCGCCAGTACAGTTCCAGGGTTTGAATATTACCGGCAATGAAGGTCAGCGGGTTGTTCAGTTCATGCGCGACTCCGGCGGCCAATTGCCCCAGGGTGGCCATGCGGTCGGCATGGACCATCTGCTGTGCTCGCTCTTCGACCAGTTCGTGCAGTTCCTGGGTTTCCAACAGCAGGTCGCGGTTTTTCTGTTCAAGTTGTCGTTCCAACTCGACGATGCGATTCCCCACGCCGAGCCGGGCTTTCAATTCACCAGGATGGAAGGGTTTGTTGACAAAGTCGTCGGCGCCGGCATCCAGGGCGGTGATCAGGTCATCGGTCTGGTTCCGATAGGTCAGCATGATCACGTAGTGCGGGCGCTGTTCCGCCCGTAATAGGCGACACACCTCGATGCCATCCATGCCCGGCATCATCCAGTCCAGGATGACGATGCGCGGCGGGCCCGGTTGCCGCAGCTCGGACAGGGCGCTGGCGCCATCGTTGTGGACACTGACCTCGTAGTTCCAGCGGGTCAGCAGGCTTTCCAGCAATTGCTGCGACAGCAGATCGTCTTCGGCGAGGAGAATGGACATAGCACCAACAGCATACCCGCCAGGAGCCGGTACCGCCAGATGCCATCAGCGGTATTCGTGCACGCCACCTTCGCCGTGGATCACCACTTCGTTGCCGGCGTGGCCGCTGGCTTCGACCCGGCCGCTGATGCGAGCGTCGATCCGACAGCTGGCGGCGGCGTCCAGGCAGGCCTGGGCATGGGTTTCGGGCAGGATCGCTTCCAGACGCGCGCCCATGTTGTAGACGCTGTACATCTCGGCCCAGCTTTGCTGACTGTGCGCCTGTAGGAGCTGGAACAGCGGCGGAACCGGGAAGGGATTGTCTTTGACGAAGCGTAGTCCCTGGCCGAAGCCGACGATCTTGGTCTGGCCGCCGCCGGAGCAGTGGATCAGGCCATGCAGATCGGCAGCCGGGATCGCTTCCAAGAGCAGCTTGATCAACGGCAGGTAGGTGCGGGTGGGCGACAACAGGGCGCTGCCGACGGTGAAAGCGTCATCACCAGGCAGCGGATCCTGCAAGCGATGCTGGCCGCAGTAGACCAGGGCCGGATCGATTTCTGGGGCGTAGGTCTCGGGGTATTGCTCGCGATAGCCAGCGCCGAGGGCTTCGTGCCGGGCGCTGGTCAGGCCGTTGGAGCCGATGCCGGCGTTGGGCTGGTTTTCCCAGCGGGCCTGGCCGGTGGAGGCGAAGCTGACGATCACATCACCGGGTTGCATGCGCGCGGCGTCAATCACTTGGTCGCGATGCACGCGGGTGGTGACGGTGCAGCCGACATCAACCGTGCGGACCACGTCGCCGACATCGGCGGTTTCGCCACCGCACATGATGCAGGGGATACCCTCATCCGTGAGCAGGTCGCACAGGGCCTGATAGCCGCTGATGATACCGGCGATGGCGGTGCCGGGCACCCGTTTGGCGTTCCGGCCGATGGTGTTGCTGATCAGATATGGTCCCATGGCGCCAACACAGCCGCAGTCATCCAGGTTCATGATCAGGGCATCCTGGGCGATCCCGGCCCAGACCTGTTCGCCCAGGCCTTCCATCCAGGCCAGATAGCCCAGAGCGGCCTTGCTGCCGGCGGTATCGGCATGCACCACCAGACAGTGGTCTGTAGCGCCCGTCAGCTGGTCGGGAATGATCTTGCAGAAAGCGCCGGGAAACAGTCCGGCATCCTGGTTGGTGATGGCGGCGTGGACTTCGGCCTTGCCGGCGGAGACGCCGCGCGCTTGGTACTGCTGGTCGTGGCGATCGATGCTCATGGCGGGGGATGGTCGTCTGGTTTGTTGGGGAGCAAGGCTCGGGCCCCGTCCGGTGCGTGGCACCGTTCTGGCGGGGTGCAACGGTTGGTGTGAGACGGGGGCGCAGCCAGGCAAGCGAAGTCTTCTTGGCAAAAGCCGGTCGGGGGTGCGCTTGCCAGTCCCGGGCCTGGTGGCCATACTCCCATGATGGTGGGATTTCTCCGCTGCCTTATCTACTGCCAGGCCGTGCTGGTGGGGCTGTGCCTGATCCAGTTGGCGGCGGATCCGTCGTGGCTCGACTGGGTGTTGGACCGCTGCGTGGATTATTTCGGATCGGACCATGCCCTCTCGGCGCGGGTCGTTCTGGCCGCGGCCGGCGCTCTGCATCTGTTGGCAGTCGGTGCCTTGTTTGTGCACTGGATGCACCGCCATCGTTATAGTCGGGAGGTGACGTATCAGACCGAGCATGGCCGTATATCGGTCAGCCTCTTGGCTATCGAGGAAGCACTCAGCCGGGCGGTCGAGAACGAGCCCGGGGTGCGCAAGGTGTATGTGCGGGTGCGCGAGGATCGGGTTCGTCGGTGCATCGTCATCGAGGCCAACTTGACTCTGTGGGAGATGAGCAGTGTTTCCGAGCAGAACCGTCGTTGCCAGGACATCATCCGGCAGCGATTCGCCGAATTGATGCCTGAGAAGACTGTCGTCCAGATCGAACTGAATGTCAGCCGGCTGAAGCATCGTTATGATTCCGACGCCTTTGTGCCGGTGGCCGAAGCTTTGACGCGGCAGCGCACTCGGCTGACTGAGATGCCCGAGACCGCCAACTCGTTGACACCTGGCCTGGCAGCCACTCACGGTCAGGTTGACAATATCGCTGGCGCGGCCTTGTTGGCCCAGGCGCGGCATGTTCCCCGTCCCAAGGCCACCGATGCCACTCCGGCAGCCACACCCCTGGTCGAAGATCCCCAAACGAGCGATCAGACCCAGCTCACCGAGGGGGCTCAGGTGGTGGCAGCGGTTCGACGATTGCAGGCCGAGCAGCACCCCGGTGAAGATATGCAGGCCCGCAATGCTGTGCAGAAGCGCTACAAAGACCTGACCAAACAAGGCAAGGAGCCGCCCCTGGAGGCCTCGACCAGCATGCCGGCTGGCGAGGACGATCGCCGCAGCACCGAGCCCACCGCCACCAACACCTTGGGCGAAACCGGTGAAGAGGTTTTCGATGACTTGTATTTTGGTCCCACGTATCCGGTGGTCCAGGACGGCCAGGAACCCGACTACTCCGGCAGCGCCCTACCGGCGGACATGCCGCCGTCTCGGACCTACGATCGGGATCGTTGAGCATCGCAAGCGGTAGCCGCTTCTATGGCTTGCGGTTCTGATCACGCGCGGCAGCATGCGAAGCCGATTTTGACCTGGATTGATCCGGTCTTTTGACGGCCCTGGTCCGGTGGTCGCTGCAGCATCATTGTTCGGCGAGGGCACTCTCACTCAGCAGCAGTGGCGTTATATCAGGCGCCCACGCACGACGAAGGTAACCACGCATGTTCGAAGCCATCTCCGAACGCTTCACCGGCATTTTCGACAAGCTGCGCTACGGCGGTCAGCTGAGCGAAGAGAATGTCCAGGAAGGTCTGCGCGAGGTTCGCCGCGCACTGCTGGAAGCGGACGTCAACGTTCAGGTGGTTCGTGAGTTTCTGAAGCGGATCAGCGAAAAATCCGAAGGCATCACCCGCATCCAGGGCGTACAGCCGGGTCAGCAAGTCGTGCAGTTCGTGCACGATGAGCTGATCGCGCTGATGGGTGAGGCCGATACGGCTATTCCGTGGAATCCGTCCGGTCCGACGGTGATCCTGATCGCTGGTCTGCAGGGCTCTGGCAAAACCACCACCTGTGCCAAGCTGGCCAAGCATCTGTTGGAGGAGGGTAAGAAACCCCTGCTGGTTGCCGCCGACCTGCAACGCCCTGCTGCCATCGACCAGTTGAAGATCCTGTCGGAACAGGTCGGGGTGCCGGCCTTCCATGAAAGCGGCCTTACTCCGCCAGAACTGTGCGGCAAGGCCGTGCGCATGGCTCCCGACCTCAATTGCGACGTCGTCATTCTCGATACCGCTGGTCGTCTGCATGTTGACGATGCGCTGATGGCCGAAGTGGCCGATGTCCACCGCAAAGCCTCCCCGCATCAGACCTACTTGGTTGTCGATGCCATGACCGGTCAGGATGCGGTCAACTCGGCCAAGTCCTTCGACGAGCGCTTGCCGCTGGATGGCGTCATCTTCACCAAGCTGGACGGTGATACTCGCGGTGGTGCCATCGTCAGTCTTCGGCATCTGCTTGGCAAGCCGATCAAGTTTGCCGGTATCGGCGAGAAGCTGGACGCCCTGCAGCCCTTCTATCCCGATCGCTATGCCCGTCGCATCTTGGGTATGGGTGACATTCTGTCCTTTGTTGAGAAGGCCCAGAGTGCCATCGACGAGAAGGAAGCGGCCAAGCTGGAGGAGAAGTTCCTCAAGAACAAGTTTGACCTTGAGGACTTTTCCAAGCAGCTGGCGACCATTCAGAAGATGGGCTCGATCAAGGACCTGCTGGGCTTGATTCCCGGTGTCGGCGCCAAATTCAAAGCGCTCAATGTCGACGAGAGCGTGTTCCGCCGCTACCAGGCCATGATCTCCTCGATGACCCAGGGTGAGCGGGCCAAGCCAGAAGCCATTGATATGAGCCGTCGTCGTCGCATTGCCAACGGTTCCGGCTCCAGCACCCATGAAGTCCAGAACCTGGTCAAGCAGTTCATGACCATGCGCAAGATGATGGGTAAATTTGGCGACATCCAGGACATGGCTGCCAAGTTGCCGCAGGAAACGGAGTTGGGCCCGGAACAGCTGGCCAACCCGCAGGCCTTCATGCCCAATCCCAATCGCTTGTTCCAGAAGCGCGAAGACAAGGATGCCATGAAAAAGCTGCGCGCTGCGCGCAAGAAGAAGCAGAGGATGAAAAAGAAATCCAAGCGCTGATTGCCTAGAAAAATGCCCTTGCAGCTCCGGTTCAGCCTTCTAGCATCCCGCCCCTCGCACGGGCACCAGCCCGGCGGAAAGCTGTCCGCGGCCTTGTAGCTCAGTTGGTAGAGCGGTGGACTGAAAATCCATGTGTCGGCAGTTCGAATCTGCCCGAGGCCACCAAAACACCCTCCGTTCAGTGCGGAGGGTGTTTTCATTTACTGATGGGCACCTCTAAAAACTCAGGCACTTCGCCAGACTTGCGCTTTCCGGCCCTGCCTGCGTTGCTGGAACCTCGAAATAGCCCTGCTATTCTTTCGGCCCCAGCGCCTTGGCAGGACCAAAAATTGTCTGCGCCTGGCTCGACCTGAGTTTATAGAGGTGCCCTGATGAAAATCCCCCTGATCGATCTCCAGCTTGGGCAACAGTTGCCGGGCGCGGTGCAGATAGCCCCGGCTTTGTTGTTTGCGTGTAACTACTCAGGCCCCACGGGGAGAAGTCTCTCGCAGAGGCGCAAAGGTTTGGCGAATCGGGCCAGGGTTTACTGCCTCAGTGCGTATGCCTATCGCTGA